>DASYXS010000051.1:0-32418 GCA_035934535.1 bacterium | reverse complement strand
AGGCGGCGGTCCTCGGGTGCCTCCAACAACACGGCGATGTAGCCGATATCGTGGGCAGCACCTTGGATGCGGTTCAGCAGGACAGTCTTGCCAACGCCCCTAAGCCCGATCAGTAGGCAACTACGGTCGTGGTACCCGCCAGCAATGCGCCGAAGAATGATTGAGGCGCGATTGAGAACGACGCCGCGACCCGTCAATTCGGGTGGCTGCGCACCGGCGCCTGGCGCGAACGGGTTGCGATCCGGCTCCATGGTTTTAGTAAGTTTATATCAGTTTATCAAGGTTAGCGCAATATAAGCTAAACCATGATAAGGAAACTATAACACGCTCGTCGGCTAGGGTTCACCCCAGCGGGCCGGAGCCGAAGGTCCTCCAACGGCGCACCACACAAGTCTCGGACCTTGAGCATCAGTTCCGACTTATTCGGAATGGGACGACCCCGGTAATGTCTCGGCTGGGATCGCCGGGAACCGGCTGAGCGGAAAGATGTCCACCGTCGCCGATCGCTGCTGAACCAGCAACCCCCCGTCGACGACCAGCAGGTGGCCGGTGACGTAGCGCGCGTCATCGGACGCCAGGAAGACCGCGGGGCCCGCGAGCTCGTCCACTTCGCCCACGCGGCCCATCGGGATGTTTTCACCCCGCGCCCGCTTGACGTCTTCGCTCATGTTCGAACTGTCGATCGATCCCGGGACGAGCGCGTTGACGCGCACGCCGTAGGGGGCGAGATCGAGCGCCATCGCGCGCGTCAGCGCTTCGATGCCGCCCTTCGCCGCGTCGTACGCCGCGTTGCCGCGGTGCGCCCGGGAGGCCCCGCCGCTCGACATGTTGATGATCACGCCCGAGCGGCGGCGCGCCATGAGTTTCGCGGCGCGGGAACCGCAGAGAAACGCGCCGGTCAAATTAACGGCGATGACGCGCTCCCACCACGCGTCGTCCGCGTCCAGGAAGTGGCGCATCGTATCCGTCAAACTCGCGTTGTTGACGAGCACGTCGACGGCGCCGAAGCGCCCGAGGACCGTCTCCATCAAGCGATCGACCTGAGCGGGAATGGAGACGTCGGCGGCGATCGCCACGGCCGAGCCGCCGCGGGCCGCCAGGTCTCGCGCAACCTCATCAGCGCCGGCGGCGCTGACGTCGTTGACGACGACGTGCGCCCCCTCGGCGCCGAAGCGTGCGGCGATCGCCCGCCCGATGCCGCGCGCCGCGCCGGTGACGATCGCGACCTTGCCGGTCATCCGCGTGCCGGACGTCATGGCTAGCCGAGCATGATCCCCCGGCCGGGCTCGTTCAGGCGGTCGCCGTACTCGTTTTCACCGATCAGCAGGTCGCCTTCTCTAAAGCGGGTCGCGCGGAACGGCCGCAGCGGCACGGTCCGCGGCGCCCCATCCGTCATCCACTCCGCGAGCGCGGCGCCGAGCGCCGGGGCGGTCTTGAAGCCCGACCCGTTGTCCCCGGTGCAGATCCAGAGCCCCTCGATCTCCGGATGGCGATCGATGATCTGCTTGCCGTCCGGCGTGATCGTGATCGCGCCGGCCCACCCGCCGCGCATCGGCGCACCCGCGATCGCGGGCATCCGGCGCGCCAGGCGTTCCTTGGCCCGCACGACGTAGTCGCCGTCCACGCCCTCGTCGAGCGTGTCGGGATCGGGCAAATCCTGACGGGTCGAGATGCCGACGAGCGTGCTGAGAAACCCCGGCCCCTCGGGACGCAGCCAGAGATCGTTCGCCCCGTCGATGCAGATGGGGTGAACGGCCGCGTGCTCCGGGGGCCGGCGGAAGAGCGTGACCTGGGTGCGTACCGCGGTCAGCGCCTCGGCCGCGCCGACCGGCCGGAGAAGCGGCAGCGCCCACGCGCCGCCGGCCACGACGACCGCGGGCGCCGCGATAACGCCGCCCGACGTCTCAACGCCTTCGACGCGGCCGTTGGCGACGCGCAGCGCGTGCACCTGCGTGCCGAGCCGCACCTCCGCACCGAAGTCGGCGGCCCGCGCGGCAAAGCCGTGCGTCGTCGCGATGGGATCCGCCATGCCCGAGTCGGGCTCGTAGGCCGCGGCCACGATGTCCTCGGTCCGCCATGACGGCACGAGCGCGCGGACGTCGTCCGGCCCGATCACCGCCGTGTTGACGCCGAGCCGCTTGAGCATCGCGACGTTGGCGCGGAGTTTGGTCTCGCTGGCGGGAGCGACAAACCGCAGCATCCCGGTGTTGACGAACCCCGCGGACCCGGCGCCCACGATGTCGCTCCAGTGCTGGAAGTACGGAAGGCTGGCCACGGCGAGGCGGGCCTCGGGTTCGTTCGCGTAGTGCATCCGCACGAGCGCACCGGATTTCCCGGTCGCCCCCGCGGCGAGAAAGCGCCGCTCGCACAAAACGACGCGGCCGGCCCGGCGCTGCGCGAGATGAAACGCGACGCTCGTGCCGACAACTCCCCCACCGACCACGACGACATCCACATTGGGCGGCATAGTAGAGCGTGGTTCAGCCGGGTGCGGACGACTCCTGCAAAGGTAGCGGCACGACCGCGCCCGAACCCCATCCGTGCAGGTTCTGCCAGCACGGGTGATCCCAGGGGGGATGGTCAATGACCGGCACGCGTACGGCAGGGCGAAAGGGCGATCGATCGTCGAAGGCCGCCGCCGGCACTCCGCGTCTGTCCCGGCGGACGTTGTTGAAGACCGCGGGCGCCGCTGCGTTGGGGGTCGGCGCGCTCGGCACGGGTCCGGGCCTGCTGCGGTGGGCCGGCGCCGCACCCGCCGTGCTCAAGGGCACGTCGCTCACGACCCTGCAGGCGACGTACTTCGTCCCTGCCGGGCAGGATCTGTTCAAGAAGCAGGTCCAGCAATGGGGCCAGGCCAACGGCGTGAACGCCAACGCGGACTTCCTCAACTGGCCCGATCTGCAGCCGAAGATCTCCGCCGCGATCCAGGCCGGCGGGTACGACATCGTCGAGTTGTGGCCGGGCTGGAACTATCTCTACGCCGACAGTCTCGTCGATCTCACCGACATGACGGAGGCGTATGCGAAACGGGACGGCGGCCTCGAGGCGTTCGCGGCCGCAGACGCCAAGGTGGGGGCGCGGTACCTCGGGATTCCCCACGGGCAGACGAACGATGCGCTCAACTATCGCATCAGCTGGCTCCGCGAAGCCGGAGCGAACGTGCCGGACCCCGCCGAGCAGGCCAGGACCGGGAAGATTCTCGACCTGACGTGGGACCAGTTCTTCGCGCTCGGGAAGAAGCTCAAGGCCGCGGGCCATCCGATCGGGCAGGCGTTCGGCCACAGTCAGGGCGACCCGCCGAGCTGGGCGTACCCGTACATGTGGAGCCACGGCGCGATGGAGGTCGAGCGGGACGGTAAGACGGTCGCCTTCAACAAGCCGATGTTCGTGGACGCGGTGAAGAAGCTCGTCTCGGCGTGGAAGGAGTCGTTCGACGAGACCGGACTGTCCTGGGACGACTCCAGCAACAACAAGGCGTTCCTCGCCGGGCAGATCGCCGCGACGCTCAACGGCTCGAGCATCTACGCGGCGGCGCTCAAGGACTACCCCGACATCGCCAAGGACATGTGCCATACGATGACCCCGCGGGGGCCGGCCGGCCGGTTCGCCCTGCTCGGCACGCGGACGCTCGCCGTGCTCAAGAATTCCAAGAACATCGCCGGCGCGAAGGAGTTCCTCGCCTGGTGGTTCCAGGACAAGCAGTACGGCGACTGGCTGCACGTGCAGGCGGGCTACAACCTGCCGGCGATGAGGAAATGGGCGAAGGATCCGATGTGGGGCAAGGACCCGGTGATGTACGCGTTCAGCAAGGAGGCCAGCATCGGCCGGGACCAGGGATGGGCGGGACCGCCGAACTCGAAGTCCGGCCTGGCGTTCTCCAAGTACATCATCGTCGACACCTACGCCAAGGCGATCCAGTCCGGCGACGCCGCCGGCGCGATCAAGTGGGGCGCCGACCAGCTGGAGGCGATCTACAGCCGGTAGGCGTCGGCCTCGGGCCGTCATGCAGACGACCGCCGTACAACCGCCCGTGCCGGCCGCGCGTCACCGCGCGGCCGGCATGCATCCTCTGGAAAACGAGCGCACCCTCGGCTTGCTGCTCATGCTGCCGGGCGTGCTGCTGCTCACCGTTTTCATGGCGTACCCGTTCTTTCTGGGGCTGTGGCTGTCGGTCACCGACAGTACCATCGGGCACGCCGGACGCTTCCTTGGGATTCGCAATTTCGTCGATCTCCTCGGGGACAGCATCTTCCGGCAGACGGCCAGGAACACGTTCATCTACGCGCTGGTCACGGTCCCGTTCAAGCTCGCGCTGGGCCTAGGCCTCGCGCTGGTGCTCAACGCCGACATCCCGTTTCGCAACGCGGTGCGGGCGGCCGTCCTCATGCCGTTCATCGTACCGACCGCACTGAGCAGCCTGGGGTGGCTCATGATCTTCGACCCGATCTTCAGCCCCGTTTCCTGGCTGCTGCGGCACTGGGGGCTCGTCGCCCACAACATCAACTTCCTCGGCAGCGCGGTGCTGGCAATCGTCTCAGTGATGATCGCCAACATCTGGCGCGGCACGCCGTTCTTCGGAGTGACGATTCTCGCGGGACTGCAGGCCGTGCCGGCGGAGCTTCACGACGCGGCCGCGATCGACGGGGCCGGCGTCTGGCACCGGTTCCTCCACGTGACGGTGCCGATCATCACCGGCGTGATGCTGATCAGCACGCTCTTCTCGATTATCATGACGTTCGCGGACTTCCAGCTCATCTACATCTTGACGAAGGGCGGCCCGGCGAACGAGACCCACATCTTCGGCACGTACGCCTACCAGATCGGCCTGAGCGCGACCGAGATCGGGCAGGGCGCCGCGATCGCCCTCTACATGTTCCCGATCCTCGCGGTCCTCGCGGTGCTGCTGCTGCGGTACCTGCGTCGGGACGTGGCGTAATGGTCGGCAGCCGGACGCTGGGGCGCCAGGTCTTCGCCGTGTACCTGCCGCTGGCGGCGTTTCTGATCTTCCTGCTGGCCCCGTTCTACTGGATGGCGATCGTCTCGCTCAAGCCACCCACCGATCTCTTCAATTTGAAGTTCAATCCGTTGTGGGCGCGCCATTTCACCGCCGCCAACTACACGTACCTGTTTCACGACACCGCGTTCGCGACGTGGACCAAGAACACGCTCGTGATCTCGACCGCGGCGACCGCCCTGTCGCTCGTGTGCAGCGTGCTGATCGGCTACGCGCTGGCCCGGCTCCGGTTCCCGGGCAGCGGCGTGATGGGCATGTCGATCTTCCTCGCCTATCTCGTGCCGCCGACGCTGCTGTTTCTGCCCCTCGCCCAGGTGGTCGGCTGGCTGCACCTGTACAACACCTACTGGGCGCTGATCCTCACGTACCCGACGTTCCTTATTCCGTTCGGCTCCTGGCTGTTGATGGGTTACTTCCGCACGATCCCGCGCGAGATCGAGGAGTGCGCGCAGATCGACGGGAGCAGCCGCCTCGGCACGCTGCTCAGGATCGTGCTGCCGCTGTCGCTGCCGGGCGTGCTGTCCGCGGCGATCTTCTCGTTCACGCTGTCGTGGAACGAGTTTCTCTACGCGCTCATCTTCATGTCGTCTGGCCCGCTGAAGACGATTCCCGTCGGCACCGTGAGCGACCTGATCCGCGCCGACGTGCTGTTTTGGGGACCGCTCATGGCGGCGGCCGTCCTCGGTTCGGTCCCCATCGCCGTCATCTACACGTTCTTCGTCGAGCACTACGTGTCGGGCCTCACCGCCGGGGCGGTGAAGGGCTGACGGGGCGCGGACCGAAATAGCGACGCCATGGCGGAACCGCGTCAGTGGGCGTTGATTCTCGGCGCGAGCAGCGGGTTCGGCGAGGCGACCGGACTCGAGCTGGCCCGCGCCGGCTACGACATCATCGGCGTCCACCTCGACCGCAAGACGACGATGCCGCACGTCGAGGAGGTCATCGGCGGCATCCGCGCGGAGGGGCGCGCGGCCGTCTTCTTCAACGTCAACGCCGCGGATCCCGAGCGCCGCGTCGAGGTGCTGGCGCGCGCGCGGGAAGAGGCCGGAACCGGCGGCACGGTGGCCGTGCTCCTCCACTCGCTGGCCTTCGGGAACCTCCGGCCGTACCTCGCCGAATCGGCGGAGGAGGCCATCACCCCGGCGCAGATGGACATGACGCTCTCCGTGATGGCGCACAGCCTCGTGTACTGGACGCAGGACCTCGTGTACTCGGGGCTGATGCGGCGGGGCGGGAAGATCTTCGCGATGACGAGCGCGGGGGCGATGCGCGTGCTGCCGAACTACGGCGCGGTCTCCGCGGCCAAGGCGGCGCTCGAGTCGCACATCCGGCAGCTGGCCATGGAGCTCGCGCCGCGCGGCATCGCGATCAACGGCATCCGGGCGGGCGTCACCGACACGCCGGCGCTCCGCAAGATTCCCGGCAACGCGGCGATCGTCGAGACCGCGCTCCGCCGCAACCCGTCCGGGCGGCTCACCACGACGCAGGACGTGGCGCGGGCGATCGCCGTGCTGTGCCGGTCCGGCACCGAGTGGATCACCGGCAACGTGATCGGCGTGGACGGCGGAGAGGAAGTGGTCGGCTAGCGCCTGTCGATCGGCACGTAGGTCCGGTTGAGCGGACCGACGTACTCCGCGCGCGGCCGGATCAGGCGGTTGTCGGCGAGCTGCTCGAGGACGTGCGCGGTCCAGCCGCTGATGCGGCTCACCGCGAAGACCGGCGTGAACAGCTCGAGCGGGAACCCCAGGTAGTAATAGCACGTCGCCGAGTAGAAATCGACGTTGGCGTAGATCTTCTTCTCGGACAGCATGAACTGCTCGAGCGCCCGCGACATCTCGAACCACTTCAACTCGCCCTTCCGGCGGCCCAACTCTTCGGACATCTTCCGAAGGTGCGTCGCGCGCGGGTCTTCGGTCCTGTAGACGCGGTGGCCGAACCCGGGGATCTTGCGCTTCGCCGCGATCATCTCCCGCGCCGTCGGGATCACTTTGGCGGGATCGCCGATGCTCGCCAGCAGGCGCATCACGGCCTCGTTGGCGCCGCCGTGCAGCGGACCCTTGAGCGTCCCGATCGCGGACGTGATCGCGGAGTGCATGTCGGCGAGGGTCGCGGCGGTGACGCGCGCGGCGAACGTGCCGGCGTTGAGCTCGTGGTCGGCGTGGAGGATCAGCGCGATGTCGACGGTCTTCACGCTGGTATCGTCGGGTTTGCGCCCCCACAGCATGTACAGGAAGTTCGCGGCGTGGCTGAGCGACGGATCGGGCGCCACGGGATCCTTGCCCTCCCGGCACCGGCCGATCGCGGCCACGATCGCCGCGGTCTGCGCGGTGAGGCCCACCGACTTGCGGAGGTTCGCGGCGGGCGAATTGTCGCGGGAACCCGGATCGTAGATGCCGAGGGCGGATGTCGCCGTCCGCAGCGCGTCCATCGGGAGGACATCGCGCGGGAATCCCCGCAGGAGATTCAGGACGGGCGCGGGCAACGGCCGCGCCGCGACAAGGTCCTGGTTCAGGGCGTCAAGCTGCGCGCGCGTCGGCAGGTCGCCATGCCACAGGAGATACGCGACTTCTTCGAAGCCGGCGTGCGCGACCAGATCGTGGATGTTGTAGCCCTGGTAGATCAGGCGGCCTTCGATGCCGTCGACGAAGCAGATGCGGCTCTCCGCCGCGACGATCCCTTCGAGCCCTTCGGCGACCTGTGCGGGGATGCCCGGTGAGGATTGCATGCCCTCACCGTAATGTGCGGACGCCGAGCCTGTCAATCGGCGCCCGGGCAGCGTCTCCGGAAGGACTCAAGGGAGCCCCGCGAAAGAAGCCAGCGCACCGAACGTCCGTCACGGCAGGCCCCCGAGGTGAATCGGTGAGCGATTCTGCGATTCCCGCGGGCGCCGCCGATCGAGGTGGAACTGATCCAACGCCTCGATCCGCCGCCGCTCGGCGTCGGCGAACCCGCGTCGGCGCCGGTCGCCGCCGCGCTCGGCAACGCGGTGTTCGATGCGACGGGGGTGCGGTTTCGGACCGTTCCGCTCCGGGCCGAGCGCGTCCAGGCCGGCCTCGAGGCCAAAGGAGGATGAGGATGCTGTCACAGAGACCGCAGGAGCGGCGCACCCGATGGAGCGTGGCGGTGCTCACGCCGCTGCTTGTCCTCGTGACGGCCGGCGCCGGCGTGACTGTGATGCAGGGCGGTCTCATGTCCGCCGGCGCGGCGCCGCTGCGCGGGGGGACGCTCGTCGTGGGCATCGACTCCCAACCGGCGACTCTCGACCCGCACGCCTCGACCGCGGCGATCAGCTACCTCATCGCCGCCATGCAGACGACGGAGAGCCTCGTCTATCAGCAGCCGGACGGGCGGCTCGTGCCGTGGCTCGCGGAGAGCTACACCGTCTCGCCCGACGGCCGTGCGTTCACCTTCGTGCTGCGCAACGACGTCACGTTCACCGACGGCGCGCCGTTCAACGCCGACGCGGTGAAGTGGAACCTCGACCGCATCGTGAATCCCGCGTTCAAACCGGGCGGGGCGATCAACGCGCTGGTCGGCTACACCGGCACGACGGTCGTGAACGACCGCACGGTCCGCGTCGCGTTCAAGGAACCGTACGCGCCGTTTCTCGCGTACGCGGCTGGCGGCACGCTGGCGATGCTCTCGCCCAAGACGACCCCCGGACAGGGCGCCGACGTGGCGAAACGCCCGGTCGGGACCGGCCCGTTCACCGTGTCCGAGTACGTGGCGCAGGACCATATCACGTTGGTCCGCAACGCCTCATTCAACCGCCGCGAGCCGTGGAGCGACCATCGGGGGCCGTCCTACCTCGACCGGATCGTCTGGCGGGACATCCCGGAGAGCAACAGCCGCAACGTCACGGTCGAGACCGGCGAGACTCAGATGATTTATCTGTACTCGTCGCCCGGATCGGCGCTCGCGCAGCTGCAGCGCAACAAGGCGCTGCGCATCGAGACGCGGCCGTTTCCGGGGTCGTCGTACTTCTGGTGGGTGAACGTCAAGCTGCCGCCCACCGACAACGTGCAGGTCCGCCGGGCGCTCAGTTACGCGATCAACCGCGCCGCCATCGTGGGGTCGGTGTATAAGGGGCTCGACGAGGTCGGCTGCGGGCTGCTCAGCCAGTCGATGCTGAAGGATCCCGAGGCCTGCGCGTATTATCCGAACAACCCGGCCAAGGCGGCGCAACTGCTCGACGAGGCCGGATGGAAGATGGGACCCAACAACACGCGGGTGAAAGACGGCAAGCCGCTGTCCGTGGTCATCAACTCGCTGAACTACGGCGGCGGCAACTTCCCCGAGGTCGAGCTGGTCCAGGGACAGTTCCTACAGCTGGGCATCGACGCGCGGATCAAGAGCTCGGCCGTGCCGGTATGGGTCGCCGACAACTACCGGTGCGCCACCAACATGGGCTCGATCTTCCTCCGCACCAACGAGCCCGATGCCCTCTACGCCCTATTCGACTCGGCCACCATCGGCAGCAACTTCAACTGGTCGTGCTATTCGAACCGCGACGTCGACGCGCTCCTCGAGCAGGGCCGGGCGACGCTCGACCCGGCGAAGCGCCGGGCGATCTACCTCAAAGTCCAGCACATGCTGCTCGATCAGGCCGTGGCTATTCCGATGATGGACAAACTCTCGGTGTGGGCGATCCGCGACAATGTGAAGAACGTCAAGTACAACTACTCGAGTTATCCGGCATTGAGCGACACATACATACAGAAGTAGGCTGGCCGGAGGTGTGAGCGATGCCGTACGGACCGTACGGGCCCGGTCCGGGGGGCTGGGGCTGGATGCTCGGAGGATGGATCATGATGCTCGTGTTCTGGGGGCTGGTAATCGCCGGCATTATCGTCTTGGTGCGGGTACTTACCAACCGGAACGTATTCGGCCAGCCGAGCCTCGACAACGCGTTGGAGATTCTCAGGCGCCGCTACGCCGCCGGCGAAATTACCAAAGAGCAATTCGAGGAAATGAAACGCACGCTGGGCTGAGCGAGCGGTGCGGTTTCCGTCTGGAGCGGCTGGAGACGCGCTACGATCAGATTTCGGCGATCACCGCGGCCAGATCGCGCACAAACGCGCCGGCGCGGGCGACGTCGCGGGGCGTCTCTTCGATCATCCGCACCAGGGCGCTGCCGACGATCACACCGTCGGCGACCTTCGCGACCTCGCGGGCCTGGGCCGGACGGCTGATGCCGAAGCCGACGCAGATCGGCGAGGAAGTTTCGGCGCGGATGCGGCGGACCAGATCGGGGAGGCCTTCGGGCAGCGCGTCCTGCACGCCGGTGACGCCGGTCCGTGACACGCAGTAGACGAACCCGGTCGAGGACGCCGCCACGGCGCGGATCCGCTCCGGTGTGCTCGTCGGGGCCGCCATGAACACCGTCGCCACCCCGTTCCGCCGCGCCTCGCCGGTGAGGTCCCCGGCCGCGTCGGGCGGGAGGTCCGCGGCGATGAGTCCGTCGAGACCCGCGGCGGCGGCATCCCGCGCAAATTTGCCGGGCCCGTATCGGAGAATCAAGTTGTAGTAGGTCATGACGAGCAGCGGCACCTGCGTGTGCGTCCGCAGATTGGCCACCAGATCAAGCGCCGGCCGGATCCCCATCCCCTGCGCCATGGCGCGGAGCCCGGCGCGCTGGTTGATCGGGCCGTCGGCGATCGGGTCGCTGAACGGCACGCCCAGTTCCACCGCGCTCGCCCCCGCGTCCACAAGCGCCTCGACCAGCCGCTCGGTCGTCGGGACGTCGGGATCGCCGGCCATGATGTAGGGAATCAGCGCACAGCGCCGCTCGGCACGCAGCGCGGCGAAGGCGCGGACGAGCCGGTTGGCCGCAAGCGGCCCGGCGGCCGCCAGCTCAGGCATCGGCGACGTCGTCGCCGGCTGCTGGTTCGCGGGGGCGGCGGTCACCTGCTGAACTCCTCGCCCATCGCCTTCGCGACGGTATCGACGTCTTTGTCCCCACGGCCGCTCAGGCACACAAGAATGATCCTGTCAGGACCCAGCTGCGGCGCCAGCGTCTTGAGGTACGCGATTGCGTGCGACGACTCGAGCGCGGGGATGATGCCCTCCATACGGCAGAGCAGATGAAACCCCTCGAGCGCCTCCGTGTCCGTGACCGCGACGTAGCGCGCGCGCCCGGTGTCCTTGAAGTAGGAGTGCTCCGGACCGACGCCGGGATAGTCGAGCCCGGCGGAGATCGAGTGGGTCGGCAGCACCTGGCCCTGCTCGTCCTGGATCACGTAGCTCATCGCCCCGTGCAGCACGCCCGGGGCGCCGGCGACGAGGGTGGCGGCGTGCCGCCCGGAGGCCACGCCGTCCCCGGCCGCCTCGACGCCGATGAGCGCGACGCCGGCGTCGTCCTTGAATGGATGAAACGTGCCCATGGAATTGCTGCCGCCCCCGACGCAGGCGACGACGGCGTCGGGCAGCCGCCCCTCGGCCCCCAGCATCTGCAGCCGGGCCTCGCGGCCGATCACCGACTGCAGATCGCGCACGAGCATCGGATACGGGTGCGGGCCCACGACCGAGCCGATGACGTAGTGTGTGGTCGCGACGTTGGTCACCCAGTCGCGGAGCGCCTCGTTGATCGCGTCCTTCAGCGTGCGGCTGCCGTTGTCGACCGGGACGACCCGCGTGCCGAGAAGGCGCATGCGGAAGACGTTGAGCGCCTGGCGCTCCATGTCTTCGGTGCCCATGTAGACCTCGCACGGCAGCCCGAACGACGCGGCGGCGGTGGCGGTGGCCACGCCGTGCTGGCCCGCCCCCGTCTCGGCGATGATGCGCCGCTTGCCCATGCGGTGCGCGAGCAGCACCTGCCCGATCGCGTTGTTGATCTTGTGCGCGCCGGTGTGCAGGAGATCCTCGCGCTTGAGGTAGATCCGCGCGCCGCCCAGCGTCTCGGTGAGCCGCCGCGCGAAGTAGAGCGGCGTCGGGCGGCCGCAGAACGTCCGGAGGAGCCGGTCCATCTCCGCCGCGTAGGCGGGATCGCGCTGCGCCTCCGCGTAGGCGGCCTCCAATTCCTCGAGCGCCGGCACCAGCGTCTCCGGCACGAACCGGCCGCCGTAGTCGCCGAACCAGCCGGTGGCGGTTCGAGCCTCTACCTGCATAGGCGCCGTCATCGACGCACCTCCCCCGGCCGCTCCGCGACCGCCTGCCCCGTCTGACGCGGGACCTCCGGCGCGTTCCAGGCCTGCACGCGGGCGATGAACGCGCGAATCTTATCCGGGTCCTTCTCGCCGTCCGTCTCGACGCCGGTCGCGACGTCGACCGCGTAGGGTCGCGCCCGGCGGATCGCGTCCTCGACGTTGTCCGGCGTGAGACCGCCGGAGAGGATGACCGGTCCCGCCTCCCGCGCGCGCTCGGCGAGGCTCCAGTCGAAAGTCTGCCCGGTGCCGCCGGGTGCCGTCGCACCGGGCACGTCGGTGTCGAGTAGAAACCCGGCGACGCGGTAGCGCGCGAGATCGGCCAGGCTCTCGGGCCCGCGCACCTTGATCCCCTTGATCACCGGCAGATCGAAGCCCGCGCAGACCTCGGGCGTCTCCGCCCCGTGCAGCTGCAGCGCGTCGAGGCCGACCCGATCGACGATCTCGCGGACCTTGTCCGGATCCTCGTCGACGAACACGCCGACCTTGCAGACGAACGGGGGCAGGGCCCGCGCGATCTGGCGCGCCACTTCGGGCGGCACGTACCTGCGGCCGGGCCGCCAGAAGTTGAGGCCGATCGCGTCCGCCCCGGCCTCCGCCGCGGCGAGCGCGTCGGGAAGACGGCGGATGCCGCAGATCTTGACGCGGACGGTCTCACGCATCCTCGCCCGTCCCCCCTTCGGGGACTAGCCCGCGGGCTACGCGGGCGGCGCCGGCGCGCGAGGCCGCCGTTTCGCCCGCTGACGCCGCGGCCGCGCCGTCGCGCGCCTCGCGGAAGTAGTCCATGCCCATCCGCTCGAGGGAGAGCGCGAGCGTCGCCTGCGCTTCGCGGCGCGCCACCCGGCTGCCCTCGACGACGATCTCCTGCACGCGGTCCGGCTGCGCCGCCCACGTCGCGCGGCGCTCGCGGATCGGGTCGAGAAACTCGTTGATCGCCCGGACCAGGCGCTTTTTGACCTCGACGTCGCCGACCGTGCCCTTGCGGTAGCGCTCCTTGAGCTCCTCGACCTCGGCCTTGTCCCGGTTGAAGGCGTCGTGGTAGATGAACACCGGGTTGCCCTCGACGTGTCCCGGGTCGGTCGGATGGATGCGGGTGGGGTCGGTGTACATGCTCATGACCTTGCGCCGCACCGTCTCGGCGTCGTCCGCCAGGTCGATCGTGTTGCCGATCGATTTGCTCATCTTGGCCTGTCCGTCCGTGCCGACCAGCGTCCCGACCCGCCCGATGATCGTCTCCGGTTCCGGGAACACCGGGCCGTACAGCTCGTTGAAGCGCCGCGCGATCTCACGCGTGACCTCGAGGTGGCTCGACTGATCCTTGCCGACCGGCACCGCGGCGGCGCGGACCATCAGGATGTCCGCCGCCTGCAGCACCGGATACGTCAGCAGACCGGCGGTCGCGGTCTCGATCTGTTGGTCGCGCATGACCTCCTTCAGCGTCGGCACGCGCTGCAAACGCGGGACCGTCGTCAGCATCGAGAAAATGAGGTGCAGCACCGCGACCTCGGGCACGAGCGACTGCACGTAGATCGTGCTCCGCTCCGGGTCGATGCCGATGCTGAGATAGTCGAGCAGGAGATCCTGAATGTGCCCGCCGATCAGGCGCGACCGCTCCGCCCCGGTCGTCAGCACGTGGTAGTCGGCGACGATGAAGAAACACTCGTATTCGTCCTGGAGCCGCAGCCGGTTCTCGAGCGAGCCGACGTAGTGGCCGAGATGCATCCGGCCGGTCGGCCGGTCGCCGGTGAGGATGCGTCGCCGGACGAATGTCTGTGCCCTCTGCGTCTCTGCCATGGCGCCTCCTCGTTACGCTCCGCGCCGTTCGGCCCGCGCCGTGCCGCCCCGCGGAGTCGGGGTCGGGCGAGATTGCGCGGGAACTCCCAGCAACTCACGGACGCGCGCGCCGGGATCGGCGGACCGCATCAGCGCGGTCCCGACCAGCACCGCGTGGACGCCGAGCCGGTCCATCTCCTCGACGTCCCGGCGCTCCTCGATGCCGCTCTCGGCCACGACGGTCACGTCCGGCGGCACAAGCGGCCGGAGACGCCGGGTGACCTCGAGCGAGGTCTCGAGCGTGTCCAAGTTGCGGTTGTTGATGCCGAGGAGCGCGGCGCGGACGGCCAGCGCCGCGGCCACCTCCGCCTCGGTGTGCGCCTCGACGAGCGCCGCCATGCCGAGGTCCGCGGCGAGCGACGCGAGGTCGGCCAGCGCCCCGCGGTCCAGCACCGCGACGATCAACAGCACGGCGTCGGCGCCGATCGCGCGCGCCTCGTAGACCTGGTAGGGATCGACGGTAAAGTCCTTTCGCAGCACCGGCACGTCGACCGCCGTGCGCACCCGCGTGAGGTGGTCGTCCGCGCCCGCAAAGAACCGCGCGTCGGTCAGCACGGAGACCGCCGCCGCCCCGGACGCCGCGTACGTCCGCGCGATCGCGACGGGATCGAACTCGGCGCGGATCGTGCCGGCGGACGGCGACGACCCCTTGACCTCCGCGACGAGGCGCACCCCAGCGCTCCCCCCGTTCGGCCTCCGGAGTACCTGGTGGAACGGCCGCGCAGGCGGGGCGTCGGCGGCCCGCCTGCGCATCTCCGCGAGCGGCGTCTGCCGCATGCGGCCGGCCAGTTCCTCACGTTTGTGCGCGACGATCCGATCGAGAACGCCCATCCGCCTACCCGAATTTCGTCCGCAGGCGCAGCGCTTCGAGTCGCTCGTAGGCCTGCCCCGAGTCGATGCTCTGCGAGGCGCGCGCCATTCCGTCCGCGACGTCCTGCGCGATGCCCGCGGCGATCAGCGCGACGCCGGCGTTGAGGACCACGATGTCGCGCCGCGGCCCGCGCTCAGCACCGTTCAGGATCGCGAGGGCCATCGCCGCGTTTTCCTGGGGGGAGCCGCCGCGCAGGTCTTCGAGCGCGGCGCGCTTGAGCCCGAACTGCTCGGGCGTGATCGTGGAGGTCCGCACCGTCCCGTCCGCGACCTCCGTCACCTGGGTCGGCGCGCACAGCGAGATCTCGTCCATACCGTCGAGACCGTGCACGACGAAGGCGCGGTCGGCACCCAACTGGGCGAGCACCCGGCCCATCACCTCGGTGTGCGCCGGGCTCGGCACCCCCTGCAGGTAGCGCCGCGCGCCGGCCGGGTTGGTCAACGGGCCGAGGATGTTGAAGACGGTGCGGATGCCGATCTCGCGGCGCGGCGGCATCGCGTGCTTGAACGCGGGGTGAAACCGCGGCGCAAACAGGAAGCCGAACCCGACTTCCTCGATGCAGGTTTGGACGACCTCGGGCGGGGCTTCGAGGTTGATCCCGAGCGCCTCGAGCACGTCCGCGGCGCCGCTCTTGCTGCTCGCCGCGCGGTTGCCGTGCTTGGCGACATGGCCGCCGGCGCCGGCGATCACGAACGCGGACGTCGTCGAGATGTTGAACGTGTTGAGGCGGTCGCCGCCGGTGCCGACGATATCGACGAGGTGGTCCGCCCGCGGCGCGATCGTCACGGCGTGCTCCCGGATCGCCCGCGCGAACCCCGTGATTTCCTCGACGGTTTCACCGCGCATCGCGAGGCCCGTAATGAACGCGGCGATCTGCGCCGGGGTGGCCTCGCCGTCCATGATGAGGCTCATCGCGGCGTGGGCTTCCGCCTCGGTCAGCGACTCGCGGGCGGCGACTTTCGCGATCGCGGGGCGCAGGGGCATGGTTATTTCGGCGCGGCGACGGCGGCTTCGGCGGGGGCCGTCCGGCCGGAGGCGGCCGGCGTGGACGGCAGCGTTCCCGCGAGCCCCGGCGGGGTCTGGCCGCGCGCGATGGCCAGGAAGTTGCGGAGAATCGCGTGGCCGTACTCGGTGAGCACGGACTCGGGATGGAACTGCACACCCTCCACGATCGCCGTGCGGTGCCGCACGCCCATGATGACGCCGTCGTCGGTGCGCGCGGAGACCTCGAGTGAGGGGGGCAGCCGGTCGGGATCGATCACGAGCGAGTGGTACCGCGTGCCGGTGATCGGCGCCGGCAGGCCGGTAAAGATCGTGCGGCCGTCGTGATAGATGCGCGCGGTCTTGCCGTGCACCGGCGCCCGGCCGCGCACGACGAGGCCGCCGCAGGCCGCCCCGATGCACTGGTGTCCGAGGCAGACGCCGAGGATCGGCACCCGCCCGGCGAGCGATGCGATGAGCGGCGCGCTCACGCCCGCCTCCGCGGGGGTGCAGGGCCCCGGCGAGACCACGATCGCCTCCGGGCCGAGGGCCGCGACCTCGTCCACCGTCACCGCGTCGTTGCGGCGGACGTCCGGTGTCTCGCCGAGCTCCCCGAGGTACTGTACGAGGTTGTACGTGAACGAGTCGTAGTTGTCGATGACCAGAATCATCGCCGTCTCCTGTCGGTTGCCCTACAGACCGCGCCGCGCCATCTCGATGGCGCGGATCAGCACCTTGGCCTTGTTCACCGTTTCGTCGTATTCCGCGGCCGGCTCAGAGTCGGCGACGATGCCGCCGCCGGCCTGGACGTAGGCCACGCCGTTGCGCAGGGCCAGCGTGCGGATCGCGATGCACGTGTCCAGCGCCCCGCCGAACCCGGCGTACCCGACCGCCCCGGCGTAGGGCCCGCGCGTCGTCGGCTCGAGCTCGTCGAGGATCTCCATCGCGCGGACCTTCGGCGCGCCGCTGACGGTGCCGTGCGGAAAGACCGCCCGCAGCACGTCGAACGCGTCGAGCCCCTCGCGGAGGCGGCCCTCCACGAGACTCACGATGTGCATGACGTGCGAGTAGCGCTCCACCGTCATGAGCTCGGGCACCCGCACCGTACCGTAGCGCGCGACCCGCCCGACGTCGTTGCGGGTCAGGTCGACCAGCATCACGTGCTCGGCGCGCTCTTTCTCGCTGCCGAGCATCTCCTGCTCGAGCTGCCGGTCCTCGGCCTCGTCGAGGCCGCGCCGCCGGGTGCCGGCGATCGGACGCATCTGGATGAGATCGCCCTCGAGCCGCACGAGCAGCTCCGGGGACGCCCCGACAAGCGTGGCGTCATCGCCGCCGAGATAGAACATGAACGGCGACGGGTTGATCGCGCGCACGGCGCGGTACACCGCGAACGGATCGAGATCGCCCACGTCGGCCGCGAACCGCTGCGAGAACACGATCTGGAACGCGTCCCCGGCGTGGACGTACTCCCGACAGCGCCCGACCCCGGCGAGGTACCGCTCGCGCGTCATGTTGGACCGAAGACGCAGCGGCGGGTAGGGGCCGGCGGCCGGCCCCTCCGGCATTGGCGCGCGCAGCAGGTCGATCCACTGCTCGATCCGCCGCTGCGCCTCACGGTACGCGCGCTCGGCGCCGTCGTCGACGCAAGCGTTCGCCACGATGCGGATGCGGTGGCGGACGTGGTCGAAGACGACGACGGTGTCGGCGAGGGCGAGACTCATGATCGGAAGGCCGTAATCGTCGGGAGGTTGGTGCGGGAGGCGTTCGATCGTGCGGATGAGATCGTATCCGAAAGACCCCACCAGGCCCCCATAAAATCGCGGGAGCGTGGGGTCGGCGACCGGACGGTATCGCGCCAGCACGTCGCGCGCCGCCCCAAGCGGATCCTGCTGGACGCGACGAACGGTGCCGGCGGACCTGCCGCCGGCACCGATGTCATGAAAGCCGCCCTCGTGGATCTCCACGCGGTCCCGGAACGCGCGCAGCACGAGCCGTGGGGAGGCGCCGAGGAACGAGTAGCGGGCGATCTTCTCGCTGCCCTCCGCGCTTTCCAGCAGAAACGGGTACGGCAGATGCCGGATCCGGAGGAACGCCGAGATCGGCGTGTCGAGGTCCGCCATGATCTCGCACGACACGGGCACGAGGTTGCCTTCCCGTGCCCTGCGGTCGAACTCGCCGACGGTCGGCGCGAGGGTAACGGCGCTCACGGGCGGTCGCCTCGCGACCCGGCCGGGCGGGACACGGGGAGCCCGGACTCGCTCTGCGGCGACAGTTTGAGCCGCGCCGCCCGGGCCTCCTCGAGCAGCGCCTCGAGGTCGGCGCCGTCCGCAAGCGCCTGCTCGAGCCGGTCCAACCGGCCCCGGAAGGCCCGCAGCGCGTCGGCGATCTCCCGCCGGTTGAACCGGCAGATCTGCGCCCACATCGACACGGGGCTGCCCGCGACGCGCGTCGCGCCGAGGAACGAAGGCCCCGCGGCGGCGGTTTCCCCCTCGGCCGCGCCCATCAGCGCCGCCGCGACGACATACGGCAGGTGGCTGACCCGGGCGACGGCGCGGTCGTGCGCGTCCGGATCCATGATCATCGGCCGGGCGCCGAGCGCGCGCGCCAGCGTCGCGATGCGGTCCGCGGCCGCCGGGTCGGTGCGCGGTGTCGGGGTAATCAGATACACCGAGCCTTCGAACAACTCGTCGGACGCGGCCTCGACGCCGCGTCCCTCGTTGCCGGCCATCGGGTGGCCGCCCACGAAGGCGGCGCCCCGGCCGGGATCGAGCGCCGATTCGATCTCCCGGACGATTCCGCCCTTGACGCTCGCCACGTCGGTGACGATGGCGCCGGCGCTGAGGTACGGCACTACCTGCAGCGCCATCGGCACGACGAGCTCCGGCGGCGTCGCGAGCACCACGAGATCGGCGCCGGCCACGCCGTCGACGGGATCGGTCGTGCCGCGATCGATCGCGCCGCGCGCCCGG
The DNA here is from genome assembly GCA_035934535.1 of bacterium. GTDB lineage: Bacteria > Sysuimicrobiota > Sysuimicrobiia > Sysuimicrobiales > Segetimicrobiaceae > DASSJF01. The sequence goes on along the minus strand of DASYXS010000051.1, from coordinate 13,608 downwards.
GCCGCGCCGATCGTCTCCGGCACGCGCGCGACGCCGATCACCTCACGCGCGATGCGCCGGTTGCGCATGGCCATCCCGAGCGAGCCTCCGATGAGGCCCACGCCGATGACGGCCGCGCGGGTGAACGACGCCATCGCCGCTCCCTACACCCGCCGTCCGACCGCGAGCGCGATGCCGTCGAGGTCCTGCATCAGCGTCGCGAAGGCGGCCGGCGTGAGCAGATGCGGTCCGTCGCAGAGCGCGTGATCCGGCTCCGGGTGCACCTCTACCAGCAGGCCGTCGGCCCCGGCGGCCACGCCCGCGCGGGCCATCGGAATGACGAGCCGCGACTTGCCCGGGCCGTGGCAGGGATCGACGATCACCGGAAGGTGACTCAGGCTCTTCAGGACCGGGACGGCGGTGATGTCGAGCGTGTAGCGCGTGTAGTTCTCGAAGGTGCGGATCCCGCGCTCGCACAGCACGACGTTAGGGTTGTCCTCGGCCATGATGTACTCGGCCGCAAGCAGCAGCTCTTCGATCGTCGCGCTCGGCCCCCGCTTGAGGAGCACCGGTCGGCCGGAGCGGCCCGCCTCCCGCAGCAGCGGGTAGTTCTGCATGTTGCGAGCGCCGATCTGGACCATGTCGGCGTACTCGAGCACGAGCTCGAGCTGATGGCTGTCCATGGCCTCCGTGACGAGCGGCATGCCGGTCTCCGCGCGCGCCTCGGCCAGGATCTTGAGGCCGTCCTCTTCGAGGCCCTGGAAGGAGTACGGAGACGTGCGCGGCTTGAAGGCGCCGCCGCGCAGGATTTGCGCGCCGGCCGATTTGACCGCGCGCGCCGTCTGCATAGTCTGCTCGCGCGTCTCGACCGTGCAGGGGCCGGCCATCACGACGACGCGTCCGCCCCCGATCGCCACATCGCGGACCCAGACGATCGAGTCCTTGCCGCCGTGGAACTCGCGGTTCACGAGCTTGTACGGCTGCAGAATCCGGACGACGCTCTCGACGCCCGGCAGCGTCTCCAGGCTCTCGCGCAGCAGCTCCTTCGTGTGGCTGTCGCCGATCACGCCGATGACCGTGCGCTCCACCCCCTCCATGATGTTCGTGCGGAGGCCGGCCTCTTCGATGTGCCGCGCCACAGAGTCGCGCTCGGCTCGGGTGTGTCCCGGCTGCATGACCACAATCATCGCCCCCGCCTCCTTGCCGATAAATACACAAGCCTCCCGTCCCTCGGGACGGGAGGCTCAATGAACCCCCGCGGTACCACCCCACTTCCCCGGCTTGGGCCGGGGCCCTCGGCGAGACGGAGCCGCCTGCGTGCGGGCGCGGCTCGATCCCGGCCTCCGGATTACGGTGGAGGGCGCCGGCGGCGACTACTCAGCGGACTCCGCCGCCTTTCGTGCCGCCCCTCACGGGTCCATTCGGTCCGGGCCTCCGTCCCGCGCTCTCACCGCGTGCTGCGCGGGTCTCTCCGAGCGGATCACCCGGCCTACTCGCCCCGGTCATCAGGTTTAGTAACGCATATCATAGCACGTATTACGCACCAAGTGTCAATACGCGGCGGGCAGCTTGTAATAGCTCAGTGATTTTGTCACCCCCTAACACAGGTGGAACAAGCATGAGGGCCGGAGGGCAAGCGCGGCGGCGTCACGAAACGACTGCCCGGCTCACAGAGCGGAGGGACGATGGAGCCATCCGGATCGACCTACCTCTACGCGCTGGCCGCCGTTTCCATTACGTTGATCGGCTTCTCCGCGCTGCTCGTCATCTTCCGGCAGGCACGGGGCGACGCGTTGACGAGGTACGAAGGCTATTTCGTGCTCTCGTTCATTCAGCCGGGGCTGATTGTGACCGGCGGCTCGCTGCTGCCGTCGGTGCTCTCCCTCTACGGAATCACCGCGCAGACGGTTTGGCGCGCGTCCAGCATCGTCGTCGCCATCCCGATCCTGATATTTGTCGCCACGCTGCCCGGCCGGCGGCGCGCGGCGACGTCCGGCGCACCGTTGCCCCGCTACGTGCAGGTTCTCGCCCTCTTGCAATTCGCGATCGCGATTTATCTGATCGCGGTCGCGGCCGGGGTCGCGACGGCAACCGGTATCGGGCCGTACGCGGCGTCGCTCACGGCGCTGCTCTTCACCACCGTGGCCGCTTATGTCATCGCACTGGGCGTAGCACTCGCCGAATCGCCCAAAGCAAGCGACTCATAGCGACGCGACAGGAGGAAATCGCGATGCCCAGCGTTGATCAGGTCAAGCTCCAACTGATTAAAGCCGCAAAGGCGCTCTTCGAAGCCGGCGTAATGTCGCACAGCGGGCACGGCAACATGTCGGCGCGGGTCGACGCGGACCGGCTCGTCATCACCGCCGTCGGAACGATGCGCAGCCTGAGCCCGGACGATTTCGCCGTCGTCACGTTCGGGGGCAAGGTCCTCGAGGGCCGTCTCGACCCGGTGGCCGCGGAGATCGTCGGCATGCACACCGGCGTCTACCGGACCCGGGATGCGGTGGGGTCGGTGATTCACACGCACTCGCCCGCGGTGACGAGCTTTGCCCTCGCCAACAAGCCGCTGCCGAACGCCTACGAGGCGATGCTGCGGTTCGGATTCGCCGGCGAGGTGCCAGTGGCGCCGTGGGCGCCCCGCGGCTCGAAGGAGTCGGTCTCCAACATCGTCGACCAGATGCGCGGCCATCCCGATTCCCCGGCCGTGCTGCTCGGCAACCACGGGTTGCTGGCCTTCAAGGACGATCCCGTGAGCACCGCCCGTCTGATCGTGATTATGGAAGAGGGCGCGGAGGCGGTCATCGGGGCCCGCCTCTTGGGAGGCGAAAAGCCGCTCCCGCACGGCGCCTTCGAGTGGGAGCGCGCGCACATGGCCGAGCATGGATCGCGGTAGCGCGCGATCGGCGGCCGCTTCCGCGGGCCGGGTCGCGGCATCCCGGCGGGTTATGGAGGCGCGAGCAGCGGTCCGAACCTAGACCGCAGCATCTCATTTCCCCGCTCGCGCAGCGCCGGGTTCCGAACCGCGGGCGGCGTGCGCAGGGCCTCCGCCGTCGCCATGCTCTGCTGCTGGACCCACTTGACCCTCGGCCGGCGGCGGTCGACGTACGCCGCCAGCGCCTGCTCTATCGTGGACGCCGAACGCAGCACCTCGGCGAGCACGACGGCGTCCTCCATCGCCATGCAACCACCCTGGCCCATGAGCGGTGAACTGGCATGCGCGGCATCGCCGATAAGCACCACCCGATCTGCATACCACTCGTCGACGTCCACCCACTCCATCGCCGAGCAGTGGACCTGCTCGTCTCGATCGAACGCGCCGAGATACTCCTGAACGAGGGGACCAAACGCCGCAAAGCGGCCGCGAAGCCGGGCAAGCCGGCCCTCCACCGGATCGTGGACCCGCGGCTGCATGACATAACCGAAGCCGTATGTACGCCCTTCGCTCACCGGAGTCAGGCCGAAAAAGCACGCATCGCCGAGCAGGAATTGCAGCGCCGTCAAACCGCGGGGCCGGACCGGCGCAATACCGCGCCAGTTCATGGCGCCCAGGTCGGCGGGCCTGGCGGCGCTCACCGTCAGCCGGCGCACCGTCGAGCCGATGCCGTCGGCGCCGACCACCAGATCGTACTCGCCGGACGATCCGTCGCTGAAGCCGACGACGACGCCGGGCGCGTGCCGCGCGAGAGAGCCGACGGAGACACCGAGTCGCTGGGGCACACTGGCGGCGCCGGCCACCAGCACCTCGTGCAGGTCCGTCCGCGCGATCGCCACCCAGCGTCCGACCGCGCCCCACAGTGCCGCCAAGTCGGTCTCGCAGAGCACGTCGCCCTGCTGATCGCAAAAGCACCAGCGAGGGTTGACCCATCCTCGCTCCTCGATGGCGGCGCCCATACCGAGCGCGTGCATGATCCGCATGCCGTTGGGCTGGACGCCGATCCCGGCCCCGATCGCGATGGCGTCCCAGGTTGGGCTTCGCTCGACAAGCTCGGGCTTGAACTCACGCTGGTGGAGGGCGGCGGCAAGGGTGAGGCCGGCGATGCCTCCGCCGACGATCAAGATACGTGGGATATCGGCCATACCGCACCCCCCGGAAGGGAGTTCCCCCACAGACTGCCGGCACGTGCGTTTTGTCAGTTCCCGGCCGTCTTCCTTCCGGTTGCCGACGCGGCGGCTCGGACCGGCGCCGCAATCCGGCCGTCTAGAGAATCAGGTGTAGATCGCCAAACTCATGCCAGAGATAGCCGGCATCGAGCGCGGCGCGGTAGGCCAGGTCGAGGTGCTCGCGCCCCGCGAACGCCGTCAGCATCGCGAGATGCGAGGCGCGCGGCTCGTGAAAGCCGGTGAGCAGGCCGTCCACCGTGCGGATGCGGCGCCCCGGTGTGATGATGAGGTCGGTCCAGCCTTGTGACGGCATGGGCCGGCCCCGCCGGTTCGCCGCGCTCTCGAGCGCCCGCACGACGGTCGTGCCGACCGCGATCACGCGGCCGCCGGCAGCGCGCGCGGACTCGATCGCCGCCGTGGTTTCGGCGGGAACGCGGTACCACTCTTCGATCGGCGGCTCGTCCCGCTCGAAGCTCGCGACGCCCGCGTGGAGCGTGATGCGCGCCAGCCCGATGCCGCGCGCCGCCGCGCGGGCCAGGACCTCCGGCGTGAACGCCCGTCCGGCCGACGGCATCTCGGCCGACCCCGGCTCGCGCGCGTAGACGGTCTGGTACATCGCGAGCGGCCACTCGCCGCGCACGTAGGGGTACGCGACCGGCCGCCCGGCGTGCGCGAGGTAGGCGAGCGGCGGCTCAGGCAAACGCAGCTGCGCGATCCACAGGCGTTCGGATCCGGGATAGGGCGTGAGGATTCGCGCGCTGCCGCCGGCAGGCAGCGTAAGGACCTCGCCCGCTTCGGCCCGGGTCTGCCGGGGCTCGACGATCCAGAGCGACGCGGTCAAGGCCGTCGACAAATGCAGGGCGATGGCAGCTCCTCCGGCACGGTGGGCGGTGAGCGCGGCCGGAAGCGTCGCCGAATCGTTCACGATGAGAAGGCCCCCCGCGGCGAGCACGTCCGGCAGGTCCGCGAACCGGCGATGAATGATCCGCCCGTCGTTGCGATGCGTGACGAGAAGGCGCACCTCGTCGCGCCGCAGCCCGCGCGCTTCGGGCGGCTCGTGCGCTTCCAGTTCGGGCGGCAGCGTGAACTCCGGCAGGCCGGAGGCCGTCCCGACCGCTGCGCGGACCGGCACCTCCGCCACCGGCGTCATGAGACGGGCTCCGGCGCGGCGTTCATTCGCTGCGCCGCAAACCGGCCGGACGCCGCTTGTTCGTCCTCGACCAGACGAACAAATGCCGGCGCCGACACCTCCGGCGGCGGCAGACGCGACAGGTCCACGCCGGGCTCGGCATCCTGATGCATGCGCGTGTTCATCTCGCCGGGATCGACGAGGTACGCGCGCACGCCCGTTCTGTCGAGCTCGGCGGCCAGGATGCGGGTAAGCTGTTCGAGCGCCGCCTTGCTCGTGCCGTACCCACCCCACCCCGGATAGGCTTCTACCGCGGCGTCCGAGGTAACGTTGATGATCACGCCGCTGCCCCTTGCCTTCATCCGCGGAAGGACCAGTTGAATAAGACGCAGCGGCGCCGTCACGTTGGTCCGGATGGTCTCTTCGAAGATCCGCGGGTCGAGCGCGTCGAGCCGCGGCATGGGGCTTGCGCCGAGCGTCGAGGCGTTGTTGATGAGCACGTCGATGCGTCCGAAGCGCTTGAGCCCGAGCCACACGAGCCGCTCCGCGTGTTCGGCGTCACCGACGTCGCCCGGAACGGCAAGCACCTCCGGCGGGCGCCCGCCGGGTCCTGCGAGCCGGCGCAGCATCGCCGAGGTTTCCTCGAGCGCCACGGTACCGCGGGCCGTCAGAATAAGACGCGCGCCGCGCCGAGCGAAGAGGCGGGCGATCTCGCGGCCGAGGCCGCGCGACGCGCCTGTGATCAACACGACCGATGTGGCGATTTGCATTGCGTGGGGCCTCCGCGATCAGGGGTTCGTTCCTCATCGTCAGTGTGCGCGCGAGGAGGCGCATGAAGACCGCGCGGAAGCGCAGGGGAGGGCGTGCCCGTTGGGGCAGTCTCCTGGCCTGTCCAGACGGACAGGCGCTAGGCCCGGTCGAGAAGGCCGCGCTTGGCCGCTTCGGCGACGGCCTGCGCGCGGTTGTCGGCGCCCAGCTTGTTCAGGATGGACGCGACGTGAAACTTGACGGTCCGCTCCGTGATGCCGAGCGAGCGGGCGATCTGCTTGGTCGATCGCCCGGCCGCCACCTCTCGCAGAACGGTGCGTTCGCGGTCGCTCAGGGTCGTGGTCGCACGGCGCGGCGATCGCATCTGGCGGAGAATCTTCGCGGCGACCGGCGAGGCGAGGTACGACCCGCCGGCGGACACGGCGCGAATCGCGCGCGCGATCTCGTCGACGGGGGCACCCTTCAGCACATAACCGCGCGCGCCGGCCCGGACGGCGCCGAGCACGCGTTCGTCCGTGTCGTACGCGGTGAGGATAATGATCCCGGCGCCCGGGAGCGCGGCCGCAAGAAGCGGGATTGCCTCGATACCGCTTTGGCCCGGCAGTTCGAGATCCAACAGGACAACGTCCGGCCGGACCGCGGCGGCCACGCGCAGCGCCTCTTCAGCCGACCCAACCGCGCCGGCGATCCGAAAATCCGATTCGTCCTCGAGCGCGGCGACGAGCCCCTCGCGCACCACCGGGTGGTCGTCGACGATGAGGACGCGGATCATGAGCGGCGCCGGCCGGCCGGTACCGAAACCGTGACCGTGGTGCCGCGGCGCGGCGCACTCGCGACCTGAAGCCGGCCACCGAGCAAGGCCGCCCGCTCCCGCATCCCGACGAGGCCCAACCGGCCCGCCGGAACGGTGCGCGGCGCAAAGCCTCCGCCGTTGTCTCTGATCGAGAGGCGGACGCCGCGCGGCGTGCTGGACAGGGCAACCTGCACCTCCGTCGCGTGCGCGTGCCGCCCGGCATTGGTGAGGGCTTCCTGCGCGATGCGGAACAGCTCCGGCTCGAGCCGCTGCGGGACCGGCCGGGCGCCGGCCGTGCGAACGTGGACACGCACGCCGGTGTCCGCCGTGAGCGCCCGGCCGAGCACCGCCAGCGCTTCGGGCAGCGGCGTGCCGCCGCCGGGCGCGGCGCGGAGGTTGAGCACCGAGCGGCGCGCCTCGTCCAGGCCGGCCCGGGCCACCTCGAGCGCGCGGCCGACGCGGACCTTGGCCCGCTCGGGATTCGCGTCCACCGAGCGGGCGGCGCCCTCGAGCTGCAGCGCGATCGCCGTGAGCGACTGGGCCAGCGTGTCGTGGATCTCGCGGGCGATCCGCGTCCGCTCCTCGGCGCGGGCGAGCCGCGCGCTCTGCTCGGCGAGGCGGGCGCGTTCGATCGCGATCCCGACCTGATAGGCGATCGTCGACAAGAGGCGCAGCTCCTCGGACGTGAGCCGCCGCCACGACGGCCCGGTCACGTTCATGATGCCGAGCGGTTTGTCCTGAAAATACAGCGGGATGCTGGCGTGGTAGGCGAGGCCGCGCGTGAGATCGGTGGCCTGCTGCTTAACCGCCGGCCGCAGGCGGCTGCATTCGAGGACGTCGATGTTCTTCGGGGTCAGCTCGCCGTCGCGGAAGCTCTCGATGCACCAGCAGGACCGCCCGGCCATCCGGACCGGTTCGCGCAGATAGGGCGGCAGGTGCTGCGCCGCGGCGCTGTACCAGCGGCCGGACTCGGGGTCGATGAGCCACACCCACCCGGTGCGCAGGCCGAGGAGGTCGGCGACCATCGCCAGCGTGCGTTCGAGCGCGCGCTCCACGTCCGGGGCGCTGTTGAGGGCTTCCGCGATCGAGGCGAGAACACGAAGTTCACGGACGTGGCGGGCCTCACGGCGGGGATTGGGTGTTCGGTCGCGGGCATTCCACCGCCGGGCAAAGGGGGCGGATGCCCGGGAGGGCTTCCGGCGTTTCGCCGCCGCGGTCAGCCGATCGCCACCATCCGCTCGACGGCACGCGCGGCGCGCAGGCGAATCTCCTCCGGCACATCGACGACGTAGCGCATCTGCCGCAGCGCCTCGAGCGTGTCCTCGAGCGTGATCTGGTTCATGTGCGGGCAGCGAACGCTGCAGAGGCGCAGCATCTCTTTGTCGGGGTTGGCGGCGGCCACGTTGTCGCCCATCGCACACTCGGTCAACAGCAGGTAGCGCCTCGCCGGCGACTGCTCCACGTACCGAACCAGGGCGGTCGTGCTGCCGGAGAAATCGGACGCCGCGACGACCTCGGGGCTGCACTCGGGGTGGGCCAGCACGACCGCATCGGGAAACTGACGGCGGACGTCCAGGATATCGCCGACCGTGAACCTCTCGTGCACCTCGCAGCGGCCGCCCCAGCCGATGAGCGGCCCCGGCTCCCGCGGGCCGGCTCCGTTCGCATCCGTCCGGCCTTCTCCGTCACGCGCGACCGAGACGGCCGCGCCGGCTCCGCCTCCCGGCCGCGCGATGATGATGCGGCGGCCGGTCTCGCGCGCGACGTTCCGGGCGAGGTACTCGTCCGGCAGGAAGATGACGGTCTCGCTGTCGAGCGAATTGACCACCGCGACCGCGTTGCTCGACGTGCAGCAGACGTCGACCTCGGCCTTGACGTCGGCGTACGTGTTGACGTACGCGACGATCGGGACGCCGGGGAAGCGCTCCCGCAGCCGGCGCACGTCGGAGGCGGTAATGCTCGCAGCCAGCGAGCAGCCGGCGCGCTCCGAAGGGACGAGAACGGTCTTGTCGGGGCTGAGGATCTTCGCGGTCTCCGCCATGAAACGTACGCCGCAGAAGACGATGACCGATTTGTCCGTCCGGGCGGCGCGCCGGGACAGCTCGAGCGAATCGCCCGTGTAATCGGCGATCGAGTAGTAGAGCGCCGGCTCCATGTAGTTGTGACCGAGGATCACCGCGTCGCGTTCGGCTTTGAGGCGGTTGATCTCGTCCGCGAGGTCCGCCTTGTAACGGAGCTCCGCGTCCGGCACCACGTCGTGGAGCCGATCCTTCAGCCGCTCGTACAAGAGGGTCGCGGGCATCGTCCCTTCCTACCTTGCCGGCGCCGGTTGCGCCGGCACAGTGTCGAGTTCCAGGCTGATGTCGAGCGCGCGCACGGAGTGCGTGAGCGCCCCGACCGAGATGTAGTCCACACCGGTCCGCGCGATCTCCGCGACGGTCTCGAGACGCACGCCGCCGGAGGCTTCCAGCGGCACGCGGCCGCCGGCGATCCGCACCGCCTCGCGCATCTCGACGGGGTCCATGTTGTCCAGCAGGATCCGGTCGGGAGCCAGATCGAGGGCCTCGCGCAGCTCGGCGAGCGAGCGCACCTCGATCTCGATCGGCACACCGGCCGGGACGTTGGCCCGGAGGAGGCGCACCGCCGGGGTAATGCCGCCGGAGGCGGTGATGTGATTTTCCTTGACGAGCGCCGTGTCAAACAGGCCGAAGCGGTGGTTGGTCCCGCCGCCGAGCCGCACCGCGAGCCGGTCGAGCGGACGGAGCCCCGGTACCGTCTTGCGCGTATCGAGGATGACCGCGCGCGTGCCCTCGACCGCGCGAACGAACGCCCGCGTCATGGTCGCGATCCCGGATATGCGCTGCAGGAAGTTGAGCGCGACGCGTTCGCCGCTCAAGAGCGCCCTCGCCGGTCCGTCGACCGTCCCGATAACGGTGCCCGCCCGCACGTCTCGCCCGTCCTGCACGATCGGACGGAGCGCGGCGCGGCGATCCAGCGCCGCGAATACCTCCGCGACGGCGTCCCACCCGGCGATCACGCCGGCGGCTTTGGCGATGAACTGCCCGTGCGCCGGCGCGCCCGCGGGCACGATTGCGTCCGTGGTGACGTCGCCGCGGCCGAGATCTTCGGCCAGCGCGCGCCGGACGATCGACGCGAGCTCGTCCGTGCCGGCCGTCGTGTCTGCGATTGAGTGTGCCATGCCGAGTCCTCTGGGGAACGATCGCGGTCGTGCCGTGCCGGAGCCCCAATCTGGCAAACGCTATTGTAGCGCAGATTATTGCGCCCGGCGGACGTCCAGGAACGTGCTCTGGTAGGTGGCCCCCTCGCCGATATCGGTGTACCGGTCGGAGCAGAGCAGATTGACCGTGCCGTGGTGCGCCTCGCCGCTCGGCCGCTGGCCGGGCACGAGCACGACCCCGACCGGCACTTCATCGCTCACACGCAGGGTGAGACCGACGGCGCCGCGGTCATTGAAAAGGTCGACGGCCTCGCCGTCCCGGAGGCGCCGCCGTTCCGCCTCGGACGGATGCAGGATGGCGACCGGCGGACCCTGCCGCCGCCGCAGCCGCTCGTTGCCCGAAAACGCGGTATGGCTCTGGTAGTAGCCGGGCGCGGTGAGGAGGCGCAGCGGCCAGCGGACCGCGTCCGCCGTCTCCGCGGCGTCCGGCGCCCAGTCCGGCATCGGCGGGAGGCCCCGCGAGGCGAGATGGACCGAGTAGAACTCCAGCTTGCCCGACGGCGTCGCGAAGCGCTGCCCGCCGCCGTTCGCCTGGACCTTGATCGGACCCGCCTCGCGGACGGAGGCGGGATCGACGGCCGCCGCCGGGCCGTCCGCGCGGCTCCACAGCACGCGCAGCAACTCGTCGGCGGTCATGGAGAACACCGCGTCGCGCACGCCGAGCCGGCGTGCGAGCTCCTGGGCGAGCTTCAAGTTCGGCCATGCCTCGCCGACCGGCGCGATCGCCCGCGGCCCGAACTGCATGTAGTACGCGCCGTAGGCCCGGTAGAAGTCCTCGGTCTCGAGGAACGTCGCGGCCGGGAGCACGATGTCGGCGTACCGCGCCGTGTCCGACAGAAACGGCGCGTGCACGACGGTGAACAGATCTTCGCGCGCGAGCCCCCGCCGGACCGCGCCGGCATCGGGGCAGGTCACCGCGGGGTTGTTGCCCGCGACGAAGAACGCGCGGATCGGCGGATTGTCGAGCGTCAGCAGGGCCTCGCCGAGGCGCGAGTGGTTGACCGTGCGGGTCGTCTCCGGACCGGAGGGCTTCCGGATCGGGTCGAGGCTCAGGCCGAAGCCGGACGACGTGCTCAAGAGCGCGCCGGCGCCGGGCCGGGCGTAGGCGCCGGTGACCCCGGGGAGCAGCGCGACCGCGCGGATCGCCTGGCCGCCCTGCGCGCTGCGCGACATGCCCCAGCCGACGCGGATGAACGGCGCGCGGGCGCGGCCGTACATGTGCGCAAGCCGCTCGACGTCCGCGGCGGCGATCCCCGTGATCGCCTCGGTGCGGGCCGGGGCAAACCGCGGCAGCACGTCGCGCTCGAGGCGCTCGAAACCGGTGGTCTCCCGCGCGAGGTACGCGCGGTCGCACAGACCGTCCCGCGCGAGGACGTGCATCACGCCGAGGGCCAGCGCGGCGTCGGTGCCGATCCGGGGCGCGAGATGCCAGTCGGCCTGGGCCGCCGTTCGGCTGCGGCGCGGATCGATCACGACGAGTTTGGTCCCGCCGCGGCGCGCCTCTTCGACCTTGACCCAGAAGTGCACGTTCGTCGTCACGAGGTCGGCGCTCCACGCGACCACGAGGTCCGACCGCAGCACCGACTCCGGGTCGGCGCCGCCGACGGAGCCGAGCGTCGCGTCCCACGCCTCGTCGGAACACGAATCGCAGACCGTGCCGGCGACGAGGCGTGTCGTGCCGAGCGCATGGAACAGGCCGAGCAAGAGACCCCGGTTGAAGACGCCCTGGTGCGCGCTGTAACAGTAGCCGAGGATGCCGAGCGGCCCGTCCGCCTCGATAATCCGGCGCCACGTCGCCGTGATCTCGTCGAGCGCCGCGCTCCAGGTAATCGGGGCGAAGGCGCCGCGTCCCTTGGGGCCGGTGCGCCGCAGCGGCCGCGCGAGCCGCTCCGCGGAATGCACCAGTTCGTGCTCGCGGCTGACCTTGGCGCATGCGAAGCCGGCGGTGAACGGCTGATCGGGGTCGCCCTGGACGCGCGTAATGCGGCCGTCCTCGACATGCACGAGCAGCGAGCACATGTCGGGACAGTCGTGCGCGCACACGGTCCGGACGACGGTCTTCACACGTCGGCGCTCCCTCGGTGATTGCTACCTATCTAACCGCAGCAGCGGACGGCGGTCAATATTCCTAGGTGCACTCAACCGCGCGCGGCGTACAGCCGCTTGAGGACGAAGATCTGCCCGGCGTGGTAGAGGTCGTGCGTCGCGATGTCCACGCCGAGGTCGATCGTCCGGGTGATCCGTTTCGGCGAGAGCCACGACGCCATCACCGGCTTCAGCAGGTCGTCGGGTGTGAGCCCGGCGAGCGCGGCCGCCACGTCCCGGTGCGCCCGGTCGAGCCTCGCGCGCACCTCTCGCAGACCGTCCTCGGTCGCGGGGCCGGCCTGCCAGTCGTCCTCGGCCCGATAGTCCTTCGGTTCGCCCCGCAGGCGGAGGGCCACCAGTTCCCGATGGTACGCGAGATGCGCGATCATCTCGGCGATCGTGTGCTGGTCCGGGGCCGGACGCCAGTTGGCCATCTCGAGGGTTACGCCCTCGAGCGCCGGTGCGACCCCGTGCGCCGCCCAGTTGCCCAGTTTGTTGGTCAGGTCGAACCGCTCGACGATCCATCCCGCGACGTCCATACCGGTCCCCCCCGCCTCGAGTGCGGCCTACCGCAGGAGGCCGCGTACCAACAGATTGACCGACGCGATAAAAACGAGCGCGAGCACGATGCGGCCGAAGACTTCGGGATCGAGCCGGTCCTGCAGCGCCAACCCGGACCAGGTGCCGATCGCCATCGGCACGCAGCCGAGCAGCGCGAGCAGGAGCACCTGGCCGGCGTAGAGACCGAGGTGCGCGTAGCTCACGACCTGCACGATGTTGCCGACGAAAAACATGATCGTGAGCCAGAAGACGAAGTCGCGCTTCGCCATGCGCAGCAGGTGGAGATAACTCGCGAGCAGCGGCGCGAAAATACCCGTCGCCCCGCCGAGCACGCCGGCCGCCAGACCGACCACCGGCGCCGCCCGCCGGCCGGCCGCCTCGGGCACGAGGGCCGTGAGGCGGAACGCGGTCGCGAGCACGTACCCGAGGGTCACGGCGCCGACGAGCACGGATAACATCCGGGGATCGAGCGCCTTGATCACCGCGGCGCCGGCCAGCGTGCCGACCGCGAGGCCGGCGATCGCGAGCAGGAGGGGCGCGCTGGCGCGGCTCGTCGAGCCGCGGCTCACCATGATGAAATTGCTGAGCAGCGTGGGCACGGCGATCACCGGGACGGCCGCGCGCGGGCCGATGATCGCGGACAGCAGCGGGATGCCGACGAGCGGAAATCCGAAGCCGATCGCCCCTTTGACCGTCGCGGCGCCGGCGATCACGACCGAGATGAGCAGCAGCTGCGCGGCGTCGGGCATCACGCGCCGGTGAGGGTGCGCAGGGCGTCCTCGAAGCCCGGAAACGACGTCCGGATGCAGTCGGTGTCGTCCACGGTGACCGGGCCGGCCGCCCGCAGGCCGGCCACCGCCAGCGCCATCGCGACCCGGTGGTCGCCGCCGCTCGCCGCCCGTCCGCCGCGCAGACGCGGTACGCCGCGGATCGCGAGGCCGCCGGCCTGCGCCT
>DASYXS010000044.1:0-20651 GCA_035934535.1 bacterium | reverse complement strand
CGGCCTGGCCCTTCGAGCAGATCGATCCGTCCACGGACGCCGCCGCCCCGGGCGGAGTGCCGTAGGCGAGGTGCGGCTGCATGTTCATCGGGCTGTAGGCGCTGCCGTCGATCTTGACGAGGACGCCGTCCTGGCTCTTGACCTTGACGGTGCACTGCGTGTTGCACTGCAGGCACACCCCGTACAGGATGTTCTCCGGCTGCGCCAGCGCGTAGGCCGCGGCGCCCGGGTCCTGCGTGACGCGCTGGGCCGCAAGGGTGAGGAGGCGCGGTCCGGCGCCGCCCAGGAGGGCCCCGGTGCCGGCCAGGGCGCCGGCTTTGAACAGGTCACGGCGGGAAACGTTCATCATGCCACCCCCCTCTGACGCGCGTGGGCGCCCGCGAGCGGCAGGTAGCGGTGGCCCAGGTAGAAGAGCGCGATGCCGACCGCCGCCACTCCGGCGACCACCTGCCACTCGAACAGGCTCGGGAAGTACGCGTAGCTGAGACGGTGGCTCAGGTAGGCGGACTCGAGCCCCTTCAATTCGGGGAACACGAGTCCGGGAATGACCAGATTCAGGCGTTCAGCAAAGTAGGTGGAGGCGATCAGACCGCCGGCGAGACCAATGGCGTACGGGTTCCGGCTTCGCCAGAGCATGACCGCCGGAATCGCGACACCCAGTAGCACGTGAACGCCCCAGTAGACGTACCAGTACGGGCCGAACAGCACGTACGTGAGCCGGACATATTCCTGGCCGACGCCGTACCACATCGGGATGGAGTACTCGGCCCACTCCAGGAGCACGCCGATCGCGAGCAGGCCGAGCACGATCTTGCCGAGCGACTGTGTCAGGTCGCGCCATGCGTCGTCACGGCTCGGCCACAGGTAGGCCACCACGAAGGTGATCAGGCCGCCGCCCGAGATGAGCGCGCCGGTCAGGAACAACAGTGGATAGATCGGGCTGTGCCAGAGGTCGCGCGCCACCACGGTGCCAAAGAGGGACCCGACGCCGCCGTGGAACGCGATGGCCAGCGGCACGCCGATCGTTCCCAGAACCTGCAGCCACCGGTTATCGTGATCCACCTGCGCCGGCGAGAGCGGCACCCAGTCACGCCGCATCGCGTAGTACAGCTCGCCCAGCAGCAGGAGGAAGTAGGCGGTATAGAGCCAGACCATCCACGCCATCATCGAGTGGAACTGCGGCCGGCTGAATATCTCCCAGAACCGCTCCATGTGCCCGATGTCGAACCAGATCGTAAGAAGCGCCATGAGCAACGTGACCACCGCGACGTAGAGGGAGAGACGGCCGATCCGCTCGAGCCGGCGCACCCCGAATACGTAAATCAAGCTGGAGAGCAAGAATGCGCCGGCCGACAGGCCTATGAAGTAGATGTAGGCGGCCACCCACATCCCCCAGGGCACATAGCTCGTGTAGGCGCTGAGCCGGTGGCCGAAGAGGAGCCGCTCCGCGATGCCCGCGGCGCCGAACGCGGCCAGGATGGCCCAGAGGATCCAGAGTAACGCCTTTACCGATTTTGTCATCGCCGGCTCCCCTTAGACAAGGTAGTAGACCTTGGGCTGGGTCCCCAGCTCTTCCTTGAGCCGCACCGCGTTGTTCCGCGCAGTCAACTCCGAGACGAGCGAGCGGGGATCGTTCAGGTCGCCGAAGAAGGTCGCCCGGCCGATGCACGTGCTCACGCACGCCGGCAGCATCGCCGCCTGCAGACGGTGGGCGCAGAACGTGCACTTGCGGGCGTTCCCGACGGGACTGCTCGGGATGACGCCCTTCGCCCGCGTCCATTCATTGCCGTATTCAAAGCTCGGCTCGCTCTCGTACCGGCGCCCGGTCTCCAGGGCCAGCGCGCCGTCCGGACCGGCCGCCGCGGGATCGGCCCAATTCTCTCCGAAGTCGAAGGTGCGGGCCTGGTACGGGCAGGCCGTGATGCAGTACCGGCAGCCGATGCACGCGTTGTAGTCGATCTCCACGATGCCGTCTTCCCGCTTCCAGGTCGCGCCCACGGGACACACCGACACGCACGGCGGACTGTCACACTGCATGCACGGACGGGCCAGAAACTTGCGGGTGACGTTCGGGTAGTCGCCGACCTCCGTATCGATGACCGGCCGATAGACGACGCCGGGCGGGAGTTTGTTCTCCATCACGCAGCCGACGGTGCATGAAGAACAGCCGACGCACTTCCGCGTATCGATGACCATGCCCCATCGGCGCTCGCGCATCGGCTTGGCGAGCGACCGCTGGAGATCGCGCTGCATCCGGATCAGGACATCCTCGTCGGGCGCCTCCGCGATGCGAAAGGGCGGCGACGGCGCGGCCGCCGGATGGGGGGCGGCTTCCGCGCGTGGGACGTCGACCTGGGCCCCCGAGGCCACCATGCCGGCAAACACGGCGGACACCGCTTTCTCAAAGAACGTACGGCGTGTTTCCGAACCGGACTCAGCCACGCTGCACCCCCGGTCGCAACATCTTAGCTCAACGTAGCAAGGCCATTGAGGGGCGCCTATCAGGCCGATGTCTGAACCGCTCTCCGACGCACATTCGACCCGGCCGGCACGCGGCGCGCAGGCATAGCTGAGTGGACAAGTCATGAATGCCGTCGGAACAAGCACGCGCTACAGGCCGACGATCTGGGAGAGCTTGTAGACCGTGAGGACCACGATGAGCACGCCGAAGAACTGCTTCAGCCGTCTGCCCGGCACGTACAGGCTCGTAATGCGCGCACCGAAAAAGGATCCGGCGGCGCCCACGACCACCAGCACGCTTGCCAACTGTAAGTTCACGCTCGCCGTGGCCAGGTGCGGCAGCAGGGCCGAGAAGGACGGCGGCGTCACGGCGAGGGCGTTGATCGCCGCGGCGTGCTTGGGCTCGAAGCCGACCACGATGAGCGTGGGGAGGAGCAGAAAGCCGGGACCGACCCCAAGCATGCCGGCGGCGACCGCGATGGGCGCGGCGAGCAGCAGGGCGAGCCGGAGATTGGCCTCCGCCGGTGCCGGCGAGGCGGCGGCGGGGTGGTCCGGCAGAAACATGCGCCACGCGAGATAGGCGACCGCCACGAAGTAGAAAGCCCACAGCCACCGGGGATCGACGTGCTGGGCGAGCCAAGCGCCGAGCGGGGCGGCGACGGTGGTCACGATGGCGAGCCAGATGGCCGGACGCCATTGCACCAGACCGCTCCGGGCGAAGCCGAACAAGGCGAACAGGGCCGTGACGCCGTTCAGAAACAGGGAAAGGGGTTGTACCTGATGCACCAGATCGTGCAGGAACAGGCCCAGAAAGGGGACGGCTGCGAAGGCCACCCCGAGCCCGAGCATACCGGAGGCGACCGCGAGCAGGAACAACCCTACGCTCATCGTTACCGTAACGCTGACCATCCTCCCGTCCCTTTCATCCGGGCGATCCCCTTCTCCACGACGACTTGATTGGATTGTAGAAGTCAATCCGGCGCGGCAAAATCCGTGCTCGATCTGACTTGGGGATCAGGCGGATTATCTACCTGCACATGGGAGACGGCCGGCCCGGATCGCAGGTGTGTGAGAACGTTCGGCGCCGCCCGCCTGTGGTCGACAGAATTCTCGTACACGCTGCCCCGGCCTTGCCTGTTTGCCAACGCTCCGTGGCAAGTTGAGCCGCGCACGGGTATCGCGCCCGGAGCGGATTCCAGGCAGTCTTCCGGCTCTTAGAACTCTCAAAAATCGCTTGAAAAATAAGGACCCCGGAGCCGGCGATCGGATTTGAACCGATGACCTGCGGATTATGAATGTCGCGTTGTTATGGTCGCGTGCTGAGCCTCTTGAAAACGTAGGCGGCGGCGGATCTCGCGGCCCCGGGTTATTCCTCGTAGAGAATCTGCGCGTCGTCGGTCCGCCAGCCGATCCTGACACGCTGGCCGGGCCGCGCCGCCGCCAACCCATCCTCCGCGCCCTTCATGATGATGTGCTGCCCAAACACCTCGATCGTGCAGCGCACGTAGGAGCCGACGAACGTCTGGTCCTTTACCACGCCCTCGATCGCGTTTTCCGCCTCCTCATCGGGCCCGAGACAGCGAAGGCGCTCGGGACGTACGGAAATCATCGCCCGCCGTTCAGCCCCGTCCTCCGGCACGTGGACGTGCTGCGCCCACCCTCTGGAGCCGTCGGGGAAGACGACGCGCCGGCCGGGGCCGCTGCCCTCGACACCGAGACACGGCACGAGATTGGTCTCGCCGAGCGCGGTGGCGACGAAGGGCGTGGCGGGCCGGCGGTAGAGGTCGCTGGGCGTGCCGATCTGCAGCAGCCGCCCATCCCGCATGACAGCGATGCGATCGGACATCACCATCGCCTCTTCCTGGTCGTGGGTCACATAGAGCACCGAGACGCCGATGCGCCGCTGAATCGACTTGATCTCGATTTGCATCGACTCCCGGAGCCGCTTGTCGAGGGCGCCGAGCGGCTCGTCGAGCAGGAGCGCTTCGGGATCGAAGACGAGCGCGCGCGCGAGCGCGACGCGCTGCTGCTGGCCGCCGGACAACTCGCGCGGCTTCCGCCGGGCAAACAGGCTCAGTCCGACCTTGTCCAGCATATCGGCGGCGCGTGCGCGGCGTTCGCGCGGCGGCACGCCGCGCATGCGGAGCGGGAACTCGACGTTCTCTGTCACCGTCATGTGGGGAAAGAGCGCGTAGCTTTGGAAAACGACGCCGAAATTGCGGCGCTGCGGGGGCTCGTCGACGATCGAGCGCCCGGCGATGCGGATATCCCCCCTGCTCGGCCGTTCGAATCCGGCAACCATGAGGAGCGTCGTCGACTTGCCGGATCCGCTCGGACCGAGCAGCGTCAGAAACTCGCCGTGCTGCAGGGTAAAGGTGACGTCCCGAACGACGAGCGGGCCGCTGTACGACTTGGCCAGGGAGATGATCTCCACGTCGCGACGTCCGCCCGTCGCGGACAGCGGCGGGGTGTCGCGCCGCGGCAGGAAAGAGAGCGCCGGCGCGCGCTTCATCGGGTGGGCCACCCGCCGTGCGCGCGGGAGCGCCGCCCGACCAGGGCGGCGGTCTGGACCAGGAACACCAGCGTCGCGACGCCGACCAGCAGGGCGGCCACCGCGGCGATCTTGGGCGACAACTCGTACTGGATATCCGTAAACATCTTCACAGGGAGCGTGGTCGCCTGAGGACCTTGCTGGAAGAGCGCGATAACCGTTTCGTCGAACGACGCGATGAACGCCAGGAGCGCGCCGGCGGCGAGGCCCGGACGGAGCGCCGGGATATAGACATGCCGGAACACCGACAGGCTGCCCGCGCCGAGGCTGCGCGCGGACCGCACGAGCGCCGGATCCAGCCCGGCGAGGCTCGCCTGGACCGTGATGAAGACATACGGGGCGGCCAGCACGCTGTGCGACAGTCCGATGCCGGTCCAGGTGCCGGTCAGGTGAAACTTGAGCAGAAACTCGTAGTCCGCCAGCGCGAGCACGATCAGCGGCGCCACGATGGGAACGAGAATGATGCTCTGGAGGAGCCCCTGCCCGGGAAACCTGACCGCGTGCAGCGCCAGCGCCGCCATCGTTCCCACGACGGATGCGATGACTACCGCGAGCGACGCCGCCTTGAGCGAGACCACGCCCGCGCTGATCCAGGCGCCGTCGTGGAAAAGGTCCCGAAACGGCCGCAGCGACACCCCGCTCGGAGGAAACTCCAGGAGCGGTTTGGGCGTGAACGCCATCGGCACGACGACCAGCGTGGGCAGCAGAAGGTACAGGAAGATGGGCACGCAGGCTGCGAACAACAGGGTCCCGCCGAGCGAAAACGGCCAGCGCCCGCGCGCGGCCGGCAGCCAGCGCCGGCCGGCGGCCGCGAGCGCGTCCTCAGAGACGCCCAAATTGGCCTTCCTTGGGGAGCCACTGGTAGACGCTCACCAACAGCGACACCCCGGCGATGATCATCACGGCGAGCGCGGACGCGGCCCGGAAGTCGACCAGCTGGCGCGCGTAGAAATCGACGAGGTTGGCCGCCATCATGTCCCGGGGACCGCCGAGGATGACCGGCGTGATGAAGAACCCCGTGCAGATGATGAAGACGAGGAGCGCGGCGGCATACACGCCCGGAAGCGTCAGCGGCACAATCACGAGCCTGACCGCGGCCGCCTGCGACGCGCCCAGACTCGCCGCCGCCTGCTCCAGGCGCGCATCGAGGGACACCATCGCGGCAAAGATCGGCAGGACGGCGTACGGCAGGACGTAGTGGACCATTCCGACAATCACCGCGAACCGGTTGTGCAGCAACACCGGATGGCCGGGAACGCCCAAGGCGCGCAGCGCGGCGGTGAACACCCCGTGGTCTTGGAGGAGTGCCGCCCACGCAAAGTTCTTCACCAGCACGGCGGTCCAGAACGGGAGCAGCACAAACGCCACGGCGAGGGGGCGCAGCACGGGCGGAGCGCGCCAGATGGCCGCGGCGCAGACGTACCCCAAGACCACCGCGATGGCCGTCGTGACGACGCTGATGACCAGCGTGCTCATCATCGCCGGCCGAAACAGCGGATTCCGGACGACCTCCGCGTACGCCGCGAAGCCGCCGTCCAGGCTCGAGCGCACCAATAACCCGAGCGGCCACACCAGCAGCACGCCGTAGACCACGCACAGCGGCAGCAGCAGCAAGGTCCTTGCCAGCGCCGCGCGGGCGGGAACGCGACCGATCAGGCGGCCTGCCACTCCTTGAACCGGATGACGGTCTTCTCGAGATTGTCCGCCCACCAGGCGTCGTCCTTGAACAGGATCTTGCCCTTGAGCTTCGGACTGGTCGGAAGCTGGTCGGCCACCTCTTGCGGCAGCAGGCGGACGGCCGACGCGTTCCCTGTCGCGTACGTCAGGATCGACATGTAGGTGGCCGCGGCGACGTCGTTCGTCGCCACGAAGTTCAGGAACGCGAACGCCGCCTCTTTGTTCGGGGAGCCCTTGACCACGGGGAAATACGACCCGGACGCGACGTCCTGATCGAGCGTGTACTGGAGGTGCGCGCCGTCCCGGCGGGCGACGATGACCCGGCCGCTGAACGCTGTGGCCAGGGCGACCTCGCCCGACGTCAGCTGCTGGATCGGCTGCTGGTTCGCGCTGTGCCAGATGACATTGGCCTTGCCGAGCCGGTCCAGGCTCTTCAACGCCCGCTCGACGTCGAGCGGGTACACGTTCGACACCGGCACGCCGTCCGCCATCAGCGCCGCTTCGAGAATGCTGCCGTCCGCCACGTTTTGATATATTGACCGCTTCATCGGGTAGCGCCCAGTATCCCAGAAGTCTTTCCAGTTTTGGGGGGCGCTGCTGTCCGGGATCTTCCGTTGGTCGTACGCCTTCGTGAACAGGTACACGGAGTACTTGAACCCGTACGGCGTCTTGAGGTAGCCCGGCACCTTGGACATGTCGACCTTGCTCGTGTCGATGCGCTCGAGGAGCCCCTGCTTGACCGCCGTCGGCAGTTCGCTGCCGTCGAGGCCCACGATGTCCCACTGGGGGTTCCCCGACTGCGCCTGCAGCTTGGCGAGGGCGAGCGAGGCGTTCGCGCCCAGATTGACCTTGATGCCGGTCTTCTGCTCGAAAGGATCGGCCCACGCCTTGCGGATGGCGTCGTTGGACACGCCGCCGTACCCGGCGAGGTTGACGACCTTGCCGGCGGCCTCGGCGGCCCGCGGCCGCTCCAGCAGCGCCAGCGCGGCCGGCGCCGACATGCTCAGCAGAGCGGCCCGCCGGAGGAACTCGCGCCGGCTCACGCGCCCGCGGATCGCCTGCAGCGCGACGTCCATCTGATCCTCGGTCATCGTCGCCCCCCTCTCTCTTGTCACCCGCTTGCCTCCCTTATCGCATCACGTACTCGGTCACTTCAAACGTCGTCGGACCTTCGACCGGCGCCGCGAGCGCCCGCAAGGCGGCCTCGACAACCTGCCGCCGCCACAGGAACTCACCCTCCGGCGTGCGGTTCGGATCGCCGAACGGATGGTGGAAGCGGCCGGCCCGCAAGATGCGGTTCGCCCCCACACGCGTGGCCACGGTGAAAAGACAGGTGCAGACGACGGCGGGAATGCCGATCCGTTCGATCTCTTTTCCGAGCGTAGCGCCGCTACGCGTGCCGGTCCCTCAGGTGGCCGGCAGGATCACCGCGGTCACCCCGGCCGCGGAGAGCTCCCTGGCGATCTCCCGGCCCATGCGGCGCATCTCGGTCGGGTTGCCGATGCTGCCGCAGGTGACGAAGTACTCGGGGTGCAGGCGTCCGATCATCCGCTCGCGCTCCATCGTCCGCAGCGCGTCGACCGGCAGGACGCGGTTCGCGTCCTGATTGACCCAGGCGTTGTCGTATCCGCCGTGAATCGACTCGTAGTCTCCGGGCCGGAGCCGCTCCATGCCCTCGATGCTGTACCGCGCCCAGCGCGTAGCCCGCGCGGCTTCGATGCCGTCGGGGTTTCCCTTCGGAACCACGCCCGCCTCCGTGACGAGGGCGATCGTGGCGTGCGCGAGGTCGGCGACCGGAGGCGGCGGGGCCACCCGGTCGCGCACTTCGATCGGCAACTCGGTCTCGACGGCCGCGCCCGCGAGCCTGCCGAGCAGGAGATCGACGGCGCGGGCGGCCGCGGGACGCTTGTCGCGCATGTTGCGGCGGATGCCCCGCGGAAGGTAGCCGTCAACCGCGGCCGGGCCGAGCGGCTGTCCCGAGCGCAGCTTCCGGGCCAACCGCGCCATGCCCTCGAGCGCCGCGTCCATCTCCACGCTCGTCTCGCCGGTCGGGACGATGTAGATCGGCGGGTCGAGCGGCTGCGCGCCGGGGTTGTCCCGGTGCATGCCGGCGAGCGCCGGGATGCGCAGCTCCGCGCCCACCCGGGCGGTGACGGCCGCGCACGCGAGGCCGTACCGGCCCGAGGCGAACGCGGGGCCGGCGACGAGCACGTCCGGCGCCCACTCCCGCGCCGCGGCAACGATCTTGGCAAGCGCCTCGTCGCGGCGCTCGTGGAAGGCGTTGTCCCCGCAGATCAGCGTGGCGACGATGCGTCCGTCCCCGCCGAGCGCCTGCTCGAGCCGCCGTCCCGGCCCCACCGGCCCTTCGCGGACCGTGAACGGAGCATCCGCCTGCGCTTCCCCGCCGATGCCGCCGTAGAACTGATTGAGGTAATGCACCACGCGGAACGCCATCGTCGAGACGCCTCCCAGGGTACCCGTGCCGGGTTAGTACTCGACGGCCGTAAAGCCCGCCGCGGCCATGCGCGCGAGCCCGCAGAAGCACTCCATCGCGGAGACGCGCAGCGCGCCGTGCGGATCCGCGGTCGTCCCGCTGTAGTAGCGAAACACGTCTCCGCCGAGCAGACGCTCCGGCCGGCCGGTCTGAAACAGCTCGTCGACGTTTCCGCTCGAGATGAGCGCCGTCGCCTCCTCGACGCTGTCGAGGAGCGGAGAGTTGTCCCCCAGCGTCCCCGCCAGCTCGTGCGCCACGCCCACCGCCCGGATGCCGCGGCGTTCGAGCGCCCGGATCGTGAACATGTACTCGGTGACGGAGTTGCCGGTGTCCTCCATTATGACGACGGCCGCTTCCGCCCCCAGCATCGCGGCGAGGTTCGCCGCGTACTGGGCCGACCGCTCCTTCAGGAAATGGTTGGCGTTGGAGCCCCGCGTCAGGATTACGCCAGCCAGCGCCGCGTCGCGGCCGTGCCGGCGATAGAGTTCAAGCACCACGGGGTTCCGCGCGTGCATGCGCGTGGATTGTTTCAGACAGCTCCGGTGGTTGGCGTTGACGAGCGCACCGTCGAGCAGCTCGTTCGGATGGATCAGCGTCGGGACGAAGTCCTCGCCCAGATGGTGGCCGTAGAGCAGCGTCCGGATCAACGGCCCCTGGTCCATGAGCTGCATGACGCAGACGGTCCTCGGCAGGCCGTTCGCCGGGCCGAGTTCGAACGTCTCCACCGCATCCGGCGCCCGGCGCATCTTTGGCTCGCGCCGCAGGCCCAGCGTCGTCTCGGCGAGCCGCCGGGCCACGCGGTGCGCCGCGTCGCGGACGGCCGAATCGTAGTCCTCGTTCGACAGGCCGGGGACCGGGCTCGTGACGATCACCACGTTGCGGGTATCGGAGGCATCGCAGTAGGGCGCGGCATCGCCGAACATGTCGACGAAGGCCGGCTTGGTACTCTGAGCGCCCGTCGGCGGTTTCGGCGGCACCCCGCAGGTGACGACGGATACGCCGTCCAGCCGGTGCGTCACGCCGGAACCCGCCGTCACGGCCGGTCCGGCGACGCCGGGATACGCGCACGAATCGCCGGCGACCTTGACGAGCGGCATCACCGCGTCGATGACGTTGAGCAGGCGCACCGGTTCGCCCGGGCGCACGATGTCCACCTGGGCCGACGCAAACGCCTCGGGGTTGCGGACGAGCGCATCGACTTCCGACCGGTTGAGGCTGAGCCGGCCGCCGGCCAGCGCCGTCTCCGATCCCCACTCGAGGTCAGACACCGTGAACGCCGGCATCTCGAGGCGCATCGGCATCCGTTCCCGCGGGCCCGCTGCCACAGTGCGCAAACCATTACCGTGGAGTCCTGGGAAATCCTCTACCGTCCGGCGGCCCGCCGATGTCTCAGTCCCGTCGGGGGACCACCAACGCATCGACCGCGTAGACGCCGGCCGGAGAGGCGATCACGGGATTGAGATCCACGGACCGGATCGCCGGCCCGGCCGCCGCGCCGAAAGCCGCGACACGCTCGATCGCTGCCCTGACGGCCGCGAGATCCACGGGCGATCTGCCGCGGTAGCCCTCGAAGAACGGGGACATCGAGAGTTCGGTCAGCATCTCGACCGCCTCGCCGGTCCGCAGCGGCACCGCGCGCGCGGCGACGCGATCGAGCAGTTCGGTGAGCACGCCCCCGAGGCCGACCACGACGCACGTCCCCAGCGTGGGATCGCTCTCCAATCCCACCAGCAGCTCCGTCCCGCCCTCGACGTAGGGCTGCACAAGAATGGGCGGGCGCACGGCGCGCGCGGCGCGCCTAACGGCCCGCGCGGATGTGAGGTTCAGAAACACCTGCCCGGTCTCCGACTTGTGCGGCACGTCGCGCGCTCCGGTCTTGACCACGGCGGGATACCCGACCTCCCGCGCAGCCCGGACCGCGTCGTCGGCGCTCCCGGCCTCGATGGAGCGCACCACCGGCACGCCGGCTCCGGCCAGCAACTCGAGCGCGTCGAGGCCGGCAACCGGCCCGCGCAGGGCGTCGAAGCATTTCCGCAGCGCCGCTCCGTCGAGCGCTGGCGCCGGAAGCGGCGCCCCGGCCGGCCGCCGGTAACGGTACGCGTGCTCGAGCGCGCGTAGACCCGTGTCGATGCCCGCGAGGACCGGGATGCCGCGCGCCGCCATCCGGCGGGCGACCGACGGTTCGAGATCGCCGTTCGCGGACAGCACAACGACCGGCTTGTCGCCCGCGTCGTGCAGGGCTTCGGCCGTCTCCAAGGTCGCCGTGAGCAGATCCATCACGCCGGTCGGGTGACGGCGGGTCTGCACGATGAACAGCACCCCGTCGATGGCGGGATCCCGCGCGATCGTCTCGACGGCCCAGTCGAGGCGCACGCCCGCCGTGTCGAACGGATTGCCGACCGCCCGCGGCAGGTAGGCGGGCAGACGCTCGAGGATCTTCGCCGCCGTCTCCGCGCGCACGGGCGGGAACCGCAGGGAGGTCGACGCCGCGGCGTCGAGGACCAGCTCGGTGTGTCCGCCCGACAGGGCAAACGCCGTCCAACCGGGGCTGGTGATCCGCCGGCCGGACAGCGCCACGCACGTCTCGATCATCTCGTCGAGCGTTTGCACGCGCACGGCCCGGTGCCGGCGCAGCTGCGCGTCGATGAGACGGTCGGGGCCCGCCAGCGCCGCGGTATGGGCGCTCACGGCCTCTCTCGCGGCGGGGGACCGTCCCACCTTCAGGACGACCACCGGCTTGCCGGCCTCGGCGGCGCGGTCGCACGCCGCGAAGAATCGCGCGGGGACGCGGATCGTCTCCAGGTGGGCGGCGATGAGCCGGGTGGCCGCATCGTCCACGCACGCATCGATCAGCTCCGCCGCCGTGACGACGGCTTCGTTGCCGATTGAGACGACGCAGCTCGCGTGCGCCCCCCGCCGGTACAGTTGATTCATGATGCCCGTGGCGACGGTGCCGCTGTGGGACACGATGGCGGTGCCGCCCGGGCGGAGCGGCTCGAAGATCTCGTCCATCCAGAGCGCCGACGGCTGCACGCAGTTGATGAATCCCTGGCAGTTGGGACCGAGAATCGCCATGCCGGCCCGGCCCGCGACCCCGCGCAGGCGGTCCTGCAGCGCCGCACCGTCCGCGCCGACCTCCGCGAAGCCGCCGGCCAGCACCACGGCGCCGCCGACGCCGCGCGCCGCGCACTGCTCCACGGCCGTCATCGCGGCGTCCCGCCGCACGGCGACCATCGCCGCGTCCGGTGCGCGGGGAATCTCCGTCAGCGCCGGATAGCATCGGATGCCGTCGATCTCGCGGTACTGCGGGTTGACCGGGAAGATCTCGCCCCGATATCCGAGCCGCCGCATGCTGGGGATCATGTGACGGGTCCACTGCCCGGCCGGGCTCGCGCCCACGACGGCCACGGACTCCGGCCACAACAAACGGCGGAGGGCGGCCTGGGTCACCGGCTCCTCACCGGGCACGGCGGAGGTGGCGTGCCGGGACTAAAAGGCGGCCGACGTCAGGACCTCGGCCCCGATCTGGGTGGTCGAGCAGTACAGCCGGCGCAGCGAGGTCGAAAACCCGTCCCGGGCGTTCCCCTCGACCGGATCGTCGTAGCCCCGCCAGTTCCAGATAGCATCCCCGCCGACCACGGTCGACACCGGGGCGAGGCGGATGATCTGGTCCTTGTTGCCGGTGCTCACGATTGCATCCGCCTCCGGCACCGCGAACACGAGGCCGAAATCCGTTCCGTCCGGTCCGTTGAGCTCGTTGACGAGGAGCACCGTCCGGATGCCGAGCTGCTCGCACCGCTGGCAGGTCAGCATCAGATTGACCGCGGCGTGGCCGGCGGTATCATGGGTGACGACGACACCGTCGGCGCCCAGCCACCGCGCGAGCTTGGCCGTCTGGCTCGCCGCGCGCTCTTTGTCGGCAAGCGAGATCTGCTGGGTTTCCTCGATAATCACCCCGCCGAACTCCAGCGTCTCGCCGTGCGCGGCATAGAGCGCTTCGATGACTGGGTTGTTCTGCTGGAAGTAGGTCGGGTTGCGGTCCGCGGCGATGTGGTGGTCCCCGGAGACGATCGCGCCGTCGAAGAACTCGTTCGGGTGCAGCCACGCCGGCAGGCCCGCCACCTTGCGGCCGTAGACGAATGTGTTGTGCACGGCGCCTTCCGTCATGAGCGTGCACACGTAGAGCACGCGCGGCAGCCGGGGGCCCGCCGCCCCGCCCGTCCGCGCCGCGCCGGACGGAAGCTCGCAGACCCGAAGCGCCTCCGGCGCCGGACGCAGATCCGCCGTGCACTGAGCCAGGTACTCCGCGGTGATCAATGCCGCCAGGCGAATATCGTGATCCCACTGCGGAAACCGGGCCGCCTCGTCGAGGTCGAAGGACAGGACGATGTTCGCCGTCCGGCTGAACGGCGTGTAGGCGGAGCCGGGCGGGACCATGTCGATCACCGCTTCCTTCACACTGATCCCGTTGTCTTCCCAGATCACCGGCGTGGTCGCGACGACCGCGGCACCGGCGAGTCGGTGCGTTCGGCCCTGCCCGACGGTGACCGGCTCGCCCAGGAACCCCGGAAAGACGCGCCCCGGGCCCTCGACCTTGCACCGCGGCTCCACCACGTCGAGCGCGTGAATGATGCGGGCCGGGTCCCCCGGGCAGACGAGGTCGAGACGAACGGCGCGCAGGCCGGTGGTCTTCGCGAGGATGCGCTCCGTCAGTTCCCCGCGGTCGATCGACAGCGTGTCGCCGGCGAGTGCCGTCCGCGGCCCAAACACGGCCCGGGCGACGGGAAACGACGCCAGCTTCAGCCTCACGTCCTCCATCTCCCGATTCGCCGGCCGCTACGCATGCCGTACCCGTTCGAGCGCGGCCGCGATGCCGTCCTTGTCGAGCACGAACTCCATGGGCCCGATCTCCCGCGCGTAGACGTCTGGGGGGATCGCCGCCCGCACGGCCTCTTCGAGAATGTGGTACACCGGGAGTCCCAACGGGACTCCGGCCAGGGGCCCGGCGTAGCTTGGGTCGCCGTGGGTCAGTGTGAGCGCGACCATCTGCGTGCTCGCGGAGTTGGGCGTCCCCAGGATCACGATCATGCGATCCTGCTCACCGCTCTGCACCAGGCGCCGAATCGCCGCCTGCTCCTCGAGGTCCATGGCCCCCGCCGAGGTTCAGACGAAGCACTGTGTCTCGGCGTAGATCACCTGCCCGCCCGCGCTTTCGACGCAGGCCTGCAGCGCCGGAGCCGGAACGCCGTCCCGTTCTCCGAGCGCCAGCACCAGCTTGTCCTTAAGATCTACCAATGCGGTCCCTCCTTCCACCGTGCGCCGGGCGAGCACGAACTGCGCCGCCCCCGCGACGGGTTGTGCCGCGGATCCGGTCATCAATCGCCGGCGAAGGCCGTCGGACTCTGCACGGGCGTCCGGAGCGCGACAAGTCCCCGCCGGAGCAGGTCGACCCGCATCCCGCGCTCTTCGTCGGGAGGCAGCGCCGGATCACCCAGGAGGCACGTGATGAGGGGGCAGGGCACGATGCGGCTCACGCCGAGCGAGAACGGAATCCGGTGGAGCGCCGAGTACATCACCGTCGGAATGCCCGCGCGCTCCAGCTCTTTGACGATCGTTGCGCCGCAACGATTGCAGGTCCCTCAGGTGGCCGTGAAGATGACGGCGCGAATCCCCTCCCGCCTGAGCTCATCCGCTAGCTCGCGCCCGAACTTTTGCGCGCGATCGAGCGGCGCGGCGTTGCCGGTCGTGACGTACATCCAGTCGTAGAGACGGCCGATCTCGCCGTTACGCTCCAGGACGCGCAGCGCGTCGATCGGGGTCACGCGGTCCGGGTCCTTGTTGGTATCGGTGCCGTCAAACCCGCCGTGAATGCACTCGAATTCATCGGGGCTGAGGTCCGCCCGGCCGGCGATGGAGTACTTGAGCCACCTCGACGCGCGCCGCGATTCCAGCCGGTCCGGATTGCCCTTGGGCACGATGCCGCCCGTCGTCACGAGCGCGACCGTCGCGTGCGCGAGATCGTCGAGCGCGGGCGCCGGCGGCACCTGGTCCACCTGCGGCACCTCGATTTCGGTCTGAAACGGCGTGCCGGCGATCTTCCGGAGCAGCATCACCGTCGCGCGCTGGGCGCCGTTCTGCGGCGCGCGGATGTTCTTCTTGATGCCGGTCGGGAGGTAGCCTTCGGCGGCCGCCGGACCGAGGGCCTCGCCACGGCACAGCGTGAGCGCGAGCCGCGCGAGCGTCCGGACGGCGTCGGGCATGCCGAGCGCGGTCTCGGCCGTCGGCACGATGAGCGTCGGCCGGGCCACGTCCACGCCCGGGTTCTCGCGGTGCATCCCGGCGAGCGCCGGGATCGCGAGCTGGTCACGGCATGCCTCGCAGATCGTGCTGCACGCCACGCCGTACCGGCCGGCGCCGAAGGCCGGCCCCGCGATCAGCGCGTCGGCACGGGCCTCCCGTACGTACGGAAGGATCGCCGCGATCGCGTCGGCACTGTGCATGGCGACGTAATCGTCGCCGCAGACAATCGTCCCGACGACGCGGCCGGCGGGATGCAGCGCCGCCTGCAGCAGTTTCCCGGGGCCTACCGGACCGTCGACCCATCTCGGCGCCAAATCCGCGCTCTTCTCCGCGCCGATACCCGCCGCAAATTGGTTGAGATAGTGCACGATCGCGTAGGGATGCGCGTCCGAGGCGGCGCCGGGTGCTCTCAACATGCCGATTGATTTTCCACGGGGCGGCGGCTTGTCCTCTCACTCGTACGGGGCGAACAGCCCCGCGCGCCACGCCAGGGCCGGCTTCACCCCCTGCGATTTCCGGATCTGATCGAACTGCGCATACTCGGGTGTGACCGTCGCGTCCATCATGACGCACGTGGTGAGGCCGTATTCGATGGCCGCGCGGAACCCCATCGCCTCCATGGTGCGATTGAGGGCCCGCTTGTTCCACTGCAGACACGCCAGCGCCACCATCGACATCCGGCGTGCGAACCGCAGTGTCTCGGCCTCCAGTTGCTCCGGCGGATGGATGTGATTGACGAGGCCGATGCGGTACGCCTCCTGGGCGTCGATCGTGTCGCCGGTGAACATCAACTCCCGGGCCCGGGGACCGCCGAGGATCCACGGCATGATCAGCGTCGCGACGCCCATCGAGAATCGCGTCTCGACCACGCCGAACGTCGAATCAGTCGACGCGATGCGGACGTCGCACATCTGCGCCAGCTCCAGCCCGCCGGCAAGGCAGTACCCGCGGATCATCGCGATGACGGGCTTGCTGCATTCCCAGGGGGCGAACGTGAAGCGCATGTCGCGATGCATCCCCCGGCGCCACTCCTCCAGATCCCGCTGGGCGCCCGGGCTATCCTTGAGATCATACCCCGCGGAAAAGGCGCGGCCGCCGGCGCCTGTCACGAGCAGCACCCGCACCTCTGGATCCGCGTCGGCCCGCCGCACGGCGTCCTCGAACTCGTCCTTGAGCCGGTTGCTGAACGCGTTGTGGCGGTCGGGCCGGTTCAGGCTGATGCGGGCCACCCGCTCGTCCCGCTCGTAGAGGATCGTGTCGTAGGTCATCGTGCACCCCCAATAGTTCGAGCGGCGCCACAGGCCCTGTACGGCGGCGCCCGCGTGGTTGCGCGGTGCACAGGGTGTTCCAGGCGGTAACAGGGAACCTCCTGTGCTTCGACGTCGAAGGGACAGTCCAAACGCACCCTTGACCGTGGTGCGCAGCCATTGACGCGCACGGCCGATCGGAACCCGCGGATGCCGTACCACGCTTTTGTCCTCGCCTCTTCTTGAGCTTAGACGGCGGGAGCCATCGTACGCTACGGTGAACTTTTGATCTAATGGGTCTGCAGCGACTGCGCGGTGTGCGCCCCGGACGAATCGGGGTTTTCGCTGGCGCTCTTGCCGGACAACCTGCCGCCGTCCAGCGGGAGGCCGTAGCCGAGATGGAACGGCTCGGCTACGGCACGCTCTGGTATGGTGAAGCGGTCGCCCGCGAGGTGTTCGCTCAGGGCGCGATCTACCTCGCCGCCGATTCGCGGATCGTCGTAGCGAGCGGCATAGCGAACCTCTACGCACGCGACCCGCAGGCGATGGCGGCGGGCGGCAGAGCCCTCGCTGAGGCATGGCCCGGACGCTTCATCCTGGGCGTCGGCGTGAGTCACGCGCCCACAGTTCGCGCCCGAGGGCACCAGTACGTGCGGCCGGTCGCCACCATGCGCGGCTACCTCGAGGCGATGGAGACAGCCGCCTGGCGCGGTCCGGAGGCACCGCTTCCACCGATCGTACTGGCCGCCCTAGGGCCGCGGATGGTTGCACTCGCGGCCGAACGCACCGCCGGTGCCTATCCCTACTTTACGACCACTGAGCACATCCGTGCGATTCGCGAGCAGATGGGCTCCGAGCCGTTTCTGCCTGCAGACCTGCCCGTGGTGCTCGCGGGCAGCCGAGCCGCCGCCCGGCCGATCGGCGATCGCCATATGAACCTTTACCTGCGTCTCGACAACTATCGACGGAACTTGCGTAGGCTGGGCTGGCCCGCGGCCGAGCTGGAGCCGCCGGGTTCCGACCGACTCTTCGATGCCGTGATCGCTTGGGGGGACTTGGGGTCCATCCGGAAACGAGTCGAGGCTCACTTCGCGGCGGGGGCCGACCAGGTCGTTCTGAATCTCATAACGGCCGATCCGACGCGGCCCTACTTCTCGGAGCTACGGACGCTTTCTGCCCTCACCGGAGCGACTTAGGGCAGTGGAGCCGGCGATCGGCTCTGAACCGATGACCTGCGGATTACGAACACGTTAGCTCACACGGCCTCTTGCTCGCTATCTCCGATGACCAGTCCGTTGAACGCCGCCGACCCCGACGTGACCCGCCCCAGCCGTCAGGCCGCATGCGCCTTCGCCCAGGCCGCAACCTCCGCGTGGGGGGCGAACCAGACGTTCCCCTTGGCGCGTGCGTGGCGAATGATCTCTTCGAGGATCCAGATGCGCGAGCGGTAGCCGCTGAAGTGCGGATGCATGGTCAGCTGAAAAATGCCGCCCTCCTCGTAGGCGCCGTCGAACTCGCGCCGGAAGATGTCGAAGACGTCCGGGGGCGGCGTGTAGGGCCGCAGCGATTGGAAGCGGTGCATCATGAAGTACACGGCGTCGTCGCGCACCCATTCCACGGGGAGCTCGACGATCCCGGTGGGCTTCCCCTCCAGCAGCAGTTCGTAGCAGTCCTCGTCGGCCATGAGCGACGAGTCGTAGGCGAGTCCCATCTCCATTTCGATCGCCAGCGTGTTGGGACTGAAATCCCACGACGGCGTGCGCAGGCCCACAGGGCGCTTCCCGGTGACCTTCTCGAGCGCGTCGGCGGACCGCCGCATGAGGTCGCGTTCGGCTTCGTACGGCAGCACCGAATTGAGCTCGTGAATCCACCCGTGGATGCCGATTTCGTGCCCTTCCGCCGCGACCCGGCGCTGCTCGTCCGGATAGGTGAGCGCGACGACGGCCGGCACGTAGAAGGTGGCCTTGACGTCGTACTTCTCCAAGATCTTGAGGATCCGCGGCACGCAGACGCGGTTGCCGTACTGTCCCCAGGACAACCGGCCGATGGACTTGCCCCCGTCGCGCAGCTCGTTCGTCTCGTGGTCCGAGTCGAACGACAAGGCGACCGCGCAGCGCGCGTTGTCCTTCCACGCGGCCGGTTTGAACTTCCGGCCGGCGCGGACCTTGTTGACGATCCGGCGCCACTGATCTTCGGACCACTGCCACGGTTCCAGGGCAGGCGTCTGCGTACTCATGACTCCCTCCCTTGTGGATGCGTCTTGGAAACCGCCGCACCCGGTCGAGCCGCCACCGCTCGTCACGGCCGGCCCGGTGCCACCCAGGAATTCGCACGGAAAGTGGTGAAGCGTCGCCACGCTCGAGGCTCCTTCAGGGTTGGAGGGAGGATAAAAGATGGCACAGCGTGTCATCATCCCCGGAGCCCAACATACGCCCTCGGAAGCGGAAGCGACAGTCCCGATCGCCGCCGGTGCGGTAGGAACCATCATCGAGTGGTACGATTTTGCCGTCTACGCGTACTTCGCCTCATTCCTCGGTACCAACTTTTTTCCTTCGACGGTGCCCCACCGGTCGCTGCTGCTCAGTTTCGCCGTATTTGGCGTCGGCTTTTTCATGCGCCCTGTGGGCGGGTTCGTCTTCGGCCACTTCGGCGACAAGATCGGCCGCCGCAACGCCCTCGCCGCAACGATCATCCTCATGGGAGTCGCGACGTTTCTCGTCGGGGTCCTCCCCACGTACGCCCAAATCGGCATTCTGGCCCCCGTCCTGCTCGTGGTACTCCGCCTGTTCCAGGGCTTTTCCGCCGGCGGCGAGTGGGCCGGGGCGGCCGCGTTTCTCGTGGAGTACGCACCGCGTCAGCGCCGCGGATACATCGGGAGCTGGCAGCAGGTCAGCGTGGGAGGCGGCTTTCTGCTGGGGTCCGCGATCGCGACGCTGCTCACGTCCGTGATGTCGCCCGCGGCCCTTGCCGGATGGGGATGGCGGATTCCGTTCCTGTCAGGCCTCGTGATGGCGGCGATCGGGCTCTACCTACGGCTGGCCATCGAGGAGACGCCGATGTTCCGCGCGCTCCAAAAGACGGGTGAGATCGCGGCGGCGCCGCTCGCGGAGGCGTTCGGAAAACACTGGAAGCGCCTGCTGATCGTCATCGGATTCACGGTGAGCGGGACGGTCGCCTACTACGTGTTCCTCGTCTACTTCCCCACCTACGTCGCCACTGTGCTGAAGCTGCCGCTGCGCACGGCGTCCACCATCAACACGATCGGGCTGATCGTCTTCTTGATCATGGTACCGCTCCTCGGCATCCTCTCCGATCGCATCGGCCGGCGGCCGATTCTGCTCGCGCACGGCGCGGCGGCGATCATTCTGCCGATCCCGATCTTCCTGTTGATGGGATCGCGGAGCTTCGGCGCGATCCTCATCGCGCAGATTGTCGGCGTGTTCATCCAGGCGCTGTTCTCGGGTGCGTGCGTCGCCGCGTACGTGGAGATGTTCCCGACCCGCGTCCGCTACACGTCGATCTCGGTCCCCTACAACCTCACCGTCGCCGCGTTCGGCGGCACGGCGCCCTTCATCGCCACGTATCTTGTGACCACGACCAAGAACAACCTGTCGTTTACCTACTACCTGATCGCGGCCGGCATTATCTCCTTTCTGACCTACCTGCTGGCGGTAAAGGAAACCTACAGGAGCGAGCTTGCGTGAGGCGCCCGGCGCCGGTGAGGTGACGGTCTGATGTTCGCCGCGGAAGTCTATAGATTCCCGATGGCGTCGCCCGACGATGTCGGACCGCTACGGGCGATCTTCGATAGGGGCGCGCTCAGAGCGGACGAAGTCGTCGCGATCATCGCGAAGACGGAGGGGAACGGCCGGGTCAACGACTTCACCCGGCAGTACGCGGTGGAGTCGTTCGCGCGGTGTCT
>DASYXS010000036.1:0-29501 GCA_035934535.1 bacterium | reverse complement strand
GGACACGAAGATGCCACGATCGCACTCGGCGCGCCGGCGGTGTGGCAGACGGCGGGCGGGTTTGTGCTCATGGGGATCGAGCACATTCTCACCGGTTACGACCACATGCTGTTCCTGCTGAGCCTGCTCATGGTGGGCGCGACAGTCCCGCAGCTGCTCAAGATCGTGACCGCGTTTACGGCGGCGCACTCGATCACGCTGTCGCTGGCGGTCCTGGGTCTCGTCGACCTGCCGTCGCGGTGGGTGGAGAGCGCGATCGCGCTCAGCATCACCTACGTGGCGGTCGAGAATGTCTGGCGGGGCCGCGGCGCGCTCGGCTCGCGGTGGCTCGTGACCTTCGGATTCGGATTGGTGCACGGGCTCGGGTTCGCCTCCGCGCTGACGGAGCTCCATCTCCCGCGCGCCAACCTGGCCGCATCCCTCGTGGGATTTAACCTCGGCGTCGAGATCGGGCAGGTCTCGGTGATCCTTCTTGCGACCCTGGCGCTCGACGCAATCCGGCAGTACGGCTGGGCGCCGCCCTTCCGCCGGTGGGTCTCCGCCGCGGCGGCCTTGACGGGTTTCGTGTGGTTCGTGCAGCGGGTGCTGGGGGCATAGCTGCGGCGTACGGCCCGTCTGATGCATGACGCCGCGAACCGCTACCCGTACAGCCGGACCGTGGTCTCATCCTGGCGCGGCGGTGCTGCCGGGGAGGGAGCGTGTGCAATCGGCGCGAAGCACGGCGCACGTTGCGGCACGGCGCGGCCGATGAGGGGGCGCACGGTCTCATTTCTCAACGCTGAGAACGACGAGGCGCTTCTGGCACGGGTGGCGGAGGCCGACGCGGCGGCGTTTGAGGTGCTCTACGCGCGCTACAGCCGGCCCGCGTACTCGGTGGCGTTAGGCATGCTGCGAGACGTGGTGCGGGCCCAAGAAGTCACCCAGGACGTCTTTCTCGCGATTTGGCGCGGCGCGCGAGAGTTTGATCCGGCGAGGGGCAGCGCGCGGACCTGGATCTTATCGGTCGCTCACCACAAGAGCGTCGACGCCGTCCGGCGGTCGCGGCGCAGCCCCACGGTGCCGCTGTCCGACACGATGACGGGCGACGTGGACGTCATCGAGGAGGCTCAGGCCCGCGTCGATGCCGGCCATGTCCGCCGGGCGCTCGAGGTATTGTCCGTCGAGCAGCGCGCCGCGCTCGTGCTCGCGTACTACGGCGGATACACGCAGCAGGAAATCGCGCAGCGGCTGGGCGTCCCGCTCGGCACCATCAAGACGCGCATGCGGGACGGGCTGCTGCGCCTGCGGAACATACTGCCGGCGCGGGCACCGGAGACGGCACGATGACCCACGACGAGATCCGGGAATCGATTCCGGGGTACGCGCTGCATGCGCTCGCGCCTGAGGAGGTGCGGGACGTCGAAGCGCATCTGGCGGACTGCGCGGAGTGCCGGCGCGAACTGGCGGTGTTCGAGGAGGCCGCGTCCACGCTTGCCGCGGGGTTCGAGCCGCATGAGCCGCCGGCGATGCTTCGCCGCCAGGTCCTCGACGCCGTGCGGCCCCGCGGCCGGGCGGTCCGCCTCGGCCGTGGTTGGGCGACGGCGCTGGCCGCCGCCGCGGCGGTGATCATCGCGCTCGCGGGGATCGCCGTCTCGCTCGAACAGCGGTTGACCGCGCTCGCGACGCGCACCGCGTCGGAAGCCCAAGCGCTCGCCCTCCTGGCCGACCCGGCCTCGCGCGTCGTGACCCTCAGCGGATCCGCGGCCGGCAGCGTCCGGTTCGTCTTCGATCCGGCAACCGGTCGAGGCGCGCTCGTCGCCACGGGGCTGCGCGATCCCGGTCCGGACCTCGTGTACCAATTGTGGCTGGTGGCCGGGGCGGCGCCGCGGAGCGCCGGCGTGTTCCGGCCGACATCGGGAACGCCGGTGATCGTCGCCGTGGGCGCCGACTTCCCGCGCTACCAGGCGGTCGCGATTTCTATCGAGCACGGGCCAAGCGGCGCCACCCGGCCATCGGCCTCCCCGGTGCTTGTCGGCAAGCTGGGCGGAGGATAGGGACATCGGGGAGCGCGGCTGATGCCCTCCAACGTGTACCGGTTTGTGGAGCGCTGGACGATTCCGAATGCTTCGCCCGAGGAAGTGTATGCAGTGATCTCCGAAGCCCGGCTGCTGCCAGAGTGGTGGAAGGGCGTCTACCTGAGCGTCGAGCCGCTCGACGGCGAATGGACGTCTCCGCGCGTCGGCTTTCGCGTCCGCGCCGTTGCCAGAGGCTTTCTGCCGTACAAGCTGCACTTCGTCTTGGAATCGACCGTGTTGGAGCCGGCGAGGGCGGTGGAGGTCAGGATTCGGGGCGACCTCGACGGCACCTGGCGGGCGGCTCTTTCCGCCGACGGCCCGGGCACGCGCGTGGATATCGAGGAACAGGTGATTGCCGAAAAGCCGCTAGTCCGGGCGCTGTCACCGCTGCTCAAGCCGTTGTTCGCCTGGAATCACTACTGGACGACGCCGCGCGGCGAGCGTGGACTGCGCGCCTACCTCGCGGGAAAAGGCGCAACGTAGATTGTCTCAGCCAAGTAACAACTCCCGGCCCCCGCCGCGCCGCTTTTTGTTACAGTTCCGGTAACGTGCCGACGGCGGCGCCCGCAGGATCGCGGTGGAACCAAGAAGAAGCGCCGCCGTGATGCTTCGACGGCTGCTCGCGGTCACGGTGATTGGTATTGTGTTGGCCGCCGCCTTACCCGCGCCGGCGGGCGGGATGGTGCTGCAGTTTCCCCTGTTCACAGACGGCCTGATCTTCTTCGTCACGTCCGGATTCAGCGATCATTCCATCATGCTGTTCGGCCGGCCGACGGCCTTCCCCCTGATCATCCAGCCGATCCTGCTCGTTCGGCGGAAGGTCTTTGCGGCGCCGACGGCCGTCGTCTTCCTCTCTCCGTCGGTCCCATACGGTGCGCCGATGCTGCCCTCGGTGCCGATGACGGCGCCGGCCATGGGCTCGGCGGACTACTCGGCCGCCGCCAACTTGCCGCCTGCCGCCGCGGAGACCGTCGACAACATCGCGCGCGCCCCCGAACTGTACAATCAGCGGTTGCTGAACGTTACCGGCACCGTCGCGGGGCTCCAGGAGTTCGTCGACGGCTGGGGCCACCCATATCTGATGTTCCGGTTGGTGGACGGATACCGTTCCATCATCGTGCTTGTTGGTGGACAGGCCGCCAATCTCCAGAGCGGGCTGCGGGTGCAGGTGAGCGGCGTGTTCTTCAGCGAGATCGCTTCCTCGGGGGGCCGGCTGACGGGCGTGCTGCAGGCGCTCGCGGTTACGGGGCCGCCGTAAGAAGTCTTGCGCACCCGGGACCGGTGTTATGCCGCCAGCAAATGTTGGAGCTGCATTTCAATTGATGTGCGCGGTTCCTGATACTTCTCCTGGATCATGCTGATGAGCGTGTCGGCATCGCCGTTGACCTGATCGAGTTCCTCGTCGGTCAACCGGCTCCAGTTGGATTTCACCCGCCGACGCACGTCGGGCCATCGGGATCCAAACCGGTTCTTATCCATGAGGTCACCTTCCCGGGCTGGTAACTGAATAGATTACCGGAGATTTTCCCAGCGCAGAAACTTCTGTTCGTTCGATTGACATAGCGAACATATGTTCGCTATTCTCAGGTCACCACAACCCAAGGGGATCTCGCGGTGGTCGTCTCCCTGGCCAGACCGGTTCACGATCCTCGGCTCGATGTCTCCGGTGCAGCGCTTCGGAGCGAGAACGGCTGGAGGTTCGAGCAGTTGGGCGGCCGGCTTGTGCAACTCGAGGGTGCCGGCGACTCCGCCGCGCTCACGCTCGCGTTTTCGATCATCCTCGAGGCCCAGCAACTTGGGGAGCCGGCCGCGTGGATTGCCGCACCTCCGGCCGGCGCGTCGATATTCTACCCGCCCGATGTCCACGACAACGGGGTGGATCTCGCGGCGCTGCCTGTGGTGCGGGTTCCCGGCGTGCTCGCGGCGTTCTCGGCGGCCGATCTGCTCCTCAGGTCCGGGGGATTTGGTCTCGTCGTCGCCGATCTCGGTGCGCCTCCGGCCGTCCCATCGACGGCGCTCGCGCGGCTTGCCGGACTCGCCCGGCGTCACCAGACGGCGATGGTGTTTCTCACACAGCCCACGGCGGCCGGGGCACCGGGGTCGCTTGGATCGCTCATCTCCGTCCACGTGCGTGCCCGGCGCCGGCGGATCGGCACGGATCGATTCGACTGCGGGGTCGTGGCGCTGAAAGACAAACATCGCGGGCCCGCGTGGCGGTACGGGGAAGTGCGTCGTGGAGCATCTGGCCTGCGTTGAGATCCCGGCGCTGCCGCTGCAGCTGCTGCTGCGCGGTCACCCGGAGTGGCGGGCGTATCCCAGCGCGGTCGTCGCGGAAGATCTCCCGCAGAGCCCCGTGCTCTGGGTCAACGCGCCGGCGCGGGACGGCGGCGTCGCCCCGGGGCTGCGCTACGGGTCGGCGCTCGCGATCGTTCCCGACCTTCGAGCCGCGGTCGTTGCACCGGCGGATGTCGTCCGCGCCGTTGATGCGGTCGCAGGCAGACTGCGCCGTTTTTCTCCGGACGTAGAGCCGGCGCAGGACGATGCGGGCGTGTTTTGGCTCGACGCGTCGGGACTCGAGCATCTGCACGCGTCGCTGAATCGATGGGCCGAGGGGATTCGGCGCGAACTGGCGCGCGCCGGGTACGACGCGGCGGTCGTCGTGGGATTCACGCGCTTCGGCACGTACGCGGCGGCGCGGGCGGCCCGCGGCGTCCGGGTGTTCAAGGATCCAGACGAAGAGCGCGCCGCCGCCCGGCATGTCGTGCTGCGCGACCTTCACCTGCCGCCGGAGATGCTCGACGCGCTCGGACGGCTCGGCGTGCGGACGGTGGACGATCTGCTCCGGCTGCCGGCCGGCGGGTTGATAGAGCGCTTCGGACCGGCGGCGGAACGCCTCCACCGGCAGGCGTCGGGCGATCTTTGGGCGCCGCTGGCGCCGCGTCCCGCGATCGAACCGGTGCGACGTCACCTGATACTCGACGACCCCGAAGCCGATGCGCAGCGCCTCCTGTTCATGGTCAAGCAGGTCCTGCATCCGCTGCTGGCGCGGCTGGCGTCGCGGGGACAGGCGCTCTCCGCGCTCGATCTCCGCCTGCGCACCGGCAGGGAGTGGTCCGCGCACGCCGTCCGTCCCGCCGCTCCGACGCTCGACGCGGTGCGGCTGGCCGACCTCGTGCGCCTGCGCCTCGAAACCGCGCGCGTGGACGCCGGCGTGACCGAGATCTGCGTGGAAGCCGCCGCGGCCCTTGCGCCGCCGGAGCAACTCGCGCTCTGGGCGGAGCATCCCCGTCTGGCGCGGGGCGAACGGCCGGCGCGCGATCTCGAGGCCGGCACGCGGGCTATCGACCGGCTGCGCGCGCGGTACGGCGACGAGGGAGTCGTGTGCGCGGTGCTACGCGACGGGCATTTGCCCGAGGCCCGGTTCGGATGGGAATCCGTGACCCATATGTCGTCGCCGCGGCCCCGCCGGCCTGAGACACGGTCACTCGTTCGGCGGATTTTCGCGCGGCCGGTGCCGCTGCGTGCCGGTGCCGTGGCCGAGCCGGCGGTCGCGGGACCGTTCATTGTCTCCGGCGGGTGGTGGGCCGCCCCGCCCCGCGAAGACGGGGTGCGCGAGGCGCACCGCACCTACTATTTTATGGAAGGCGCTGCGGGGGGGCTGTGGTGGGTGTTTTACGATCAGGTGCGCCGCCGCTGGTTCCTGCACGGGCAGGTGGAATGAGCGCGCCGGCATGACCTACACTCCGCTGTGGTGCAAGACGCACTTTTCGTTTCTCGAAGGCGCTTCGTCCCCCGAAGAATTGCTTGAGGCCGCGGCCGGGTACGGCCTCACAGCATTGGCGGTGACCGATCGCGACGGTGTGTACGGGGTCGTGGAGGCGCATCTTGCCGCCAAGGAACGCGGGGTCCGGCTGATCACAGGCGCGCAAGTCACCGCGGCCGCGGACGTGTCGGATGCGCCGCCGGCCTCGAAAGCGCGGTCTCCGTCGCCGAAACCGGTGTTCCGCTCCGGGGACCCCGTCTGGCGCGGGGCGGACGGCTCGCCG
Organism: bacterium; assembly: GCA_035934535.1. Taxonomy (GTDB): domain Bacteria; phylum Sysuimicrobiota; class Sysuimicrobiia; order Sysuimicrobiales; family Segetimicrobiaceae; genus DASSJF01. The sequence goes on along the minus strand of DASYXS010000036.1, from coordinate 23,401 downwards.
CTGGTGCTCCTCGCCGCGGACCGGGGCGGCTATGCCAACCTCTGCCGCCTCTTGACGGCGGGGCGTCTGCGCTCGCCGAAGGGCGAGAGCCGCGTGTCCTGGCGGGAAGTCGCCGAGCACGCCGCGGGGCTCATCGCGCTGTGGGGCGGAGAGACGAGTCTGCTGGCGGCCGCCGGGCCCGATCCGGATGAGACGGCGGACGTCCTGCGCGAGGCCTTCGGCGGCCGGCTCTACGCGGTCGCCTCACGGCACCGGCGGGACCTCGAGGTGTCTTCGGAACGCCGGCTGCGGGACCGCGCGGCACGGTACAGTCTGCCGGTCGTCGCCGCGCACGAGGTGCTGTACCATACGCCGTCGCGCCGTCCGCTCCAAGACGTCCTCACGTGCATCCGGCACGGGATCGACCTGCCGTCCGCCGGCACGCGCATCAAGCCGAACGCCGAGCACGCGTTGAAGGACGCGGGTGCGTTCGGGGCGCTGTTCGCCGACGATCCGGGCGCGGTCGCGCGAACCCGCGAGATCACCGAGCGCTGTACGTTCGCGCTCACCGAGCTGCGGTACCGGTATCCGCTCGAACGTCTCCCGGAGGGCACGACGTCGTCGGCGTGGCTGCGGACCCTCACGTTCGCCGGGGCGGCGGAGCGGTACGGCGGCCGCGTGCCGCCGGCGGTCGCCGCGCAGCTCGACCGGGAGCTCGCGATCATCGGCGATCTCGACTACGGCGGATACTTTCTCACCATGCACGAGATCGTCCGGTACTGCCGCGCACACGGCATCCTCTGCCAGGGGCGCGGGTCCGCGGCCAACTCCGCCGTCTGCTACTGCCTCGGTATCACGGCGGTGAATCCGGTGCGGACCGACCTGTTGTTCGAACGCTTTCTCTCGCGCGAGCGAGCGGAGCCGCCGGATATCGACCTCGACATCCAGCACAACCGGCGTGAAGAAGTCATCCAGTGGATCTACAAGACGTACGGCCGCGATCGTGCCGCGATGGTCGCCAACGTCATTCGGTACCGGGTCCGGTCGGCGGTGCGCGACGCCGGCAAGGCACTGGGGCTCCCGCTCGTGGCGCTCGACCGGGTCGCGAAGCTCGTCTGGCACGAGGACGAGGTCACCTCGAAGCTGCTCGGCGACGCCGGCCTCGATCCGGCGCGGCCGGCCCATCGGCACCTTGTCCGGCTCGCCGCGGAGATGCAGGATCTGCCCCGGCATCTCTCCATTCATCCGGGCGGTTTTCTGCTCGGCCACGAACCGGTGTCGCAGATCGTGCCGATCGAGAACGCGACGATGCCCGGCCGCACCGTGATCCAGTGGGACAAGGACAGCGTCGAGGGCATCGGCCTGTTCAAGGTCGACGTGCTCGCGCTCGGGGCGCTCTCGCACCTCGACATCGCGTTCAGGCTGCTCGAGGATAAGGGAGTCCGGACGGCCGGCGGCCGCGCGCTGTCGATGGCGACGATGCCCGAAGGCGACCGCGAGACGTATGAGATGATGTCGCGCGCCGACACAATCGGCGTCTTCCAGGTGGAGAGCCGCGCGCAGATGTCGATGCTGCCGCGGCTGCGTCCCGCGACCTACGACGATCTCGTCGTGCAGATCTCGATCGTGCGGCCCGGGCCGATCGTCGGCGGGATGGTGCATCCATATCTCCGCCGCCGCGCCGGCGCGGAGCCGGTCGAGTATCCGCATCCGTCGCTCGAGCCGGTGCTGGCCAAGACGCTCGGCGTGCCGATTTTCCAGGAGCAGGTAATCCGCATCGCGATGGTCGCCGCCGATTACTCGCCCGGCGAGGCGGATCAGTTGCGGCGTGATATGGCGGCGTGGCGGCGTTCGGGACGGCTGGAGCGTCATCACAACCGCCTGGTGTCGGCCATGACCGCCAAAGGCGTAAAGCCGGAGATGGCGGAGCGGGTGTTCAGTCAGATCAAGGGCTTCGGCGATTACGGCTTCCCGATGAGTCACGCAAGCAGCTTCGCGCTGATCGCCTACGCCTCCGGTTATCTTAAATGCCATCATCATCCGGAGTTCACGTGCGGGCTGCTCAATGCGCAGCCGATGGGGTTCTACGCGCCGTCCACGATCGTGGACGACGCGAAACGGCATGGCGTCGAGGTGCGCCCGATCGACGTCACGGTGAGCGGCTGGGACTGCACGCTCGAGCCGGTCCCCGTGTCCGCCTCCGTCGCGATGACGTCCGCCGCCCCTTCCTCCGCGCATCCGTGGTCTCACGCCGTCCGGATGGGACTCCGCTACGTCAAGGGGCTTGCCGAAGACGACGGCCGCCGGCTGGTGGCGGCGCGGGCGGCTCAGCCGTTTCGGTCTCTCGACGACCTGATCCGCCGCACCCGGCTCGACGCGGGCTCGCTCGTGGAGCTCGCCAAGAGCGGCGCTTTCGAGGCGCTGGGCGTCGACCGCCGGACGGCGCTGTGGGACGCGCGGGCGCTCGCGCGCCGCCGTGACATCGTGCTGCCCGTCCAGGTCCGCGAGCCGTCGCCGCGGTTCGACGGGCTCAGCGCCGCAGAGGAGATCGCGTGGGACTACCGGGCGTCAGCGCACAGCACCCGCGGACATCCGCTCTCGCCGATGCGCCCCGCGCTGCGCGAGGCGGGACTTCCGGAGGCGCGGGCGGTACTGGCGATGCGGGACGGCGCCGGCGTCCGCTACGCGGGGATCGTCATCTGCCGGCAGACGCCCGGTACCGCGTCGGGCGTCACGTTCATGACGCTCGAAGACGAGACCGGCTTCGTCAACCTGGTCGTCTGGCCGGCCGTGATGGATGAATTCACGCGGCTGGCCCGCACCGCGGTGTTCCTCGGCGTCACGGGCCGCATCCAGCGGCAGCACGACATCGTGCACGTCATCGCGCGGGAGTTCTGGCGGCCGCGTCTCGCGCCGCGTGTTCCGGACGTCGCGAGCCGGAACTTCAGATGACCGTCGGGGGCCGTCCCACCAGGACCGGGCGGTCCCGGTTCGAACAATACCGAAGCGGGGAACAGACCAAGCGTACGGCTTGCCGGCCATGGACGGGAGGAACGGCGGTGGAGCGGACGCGCGGCGGGCTAGGGGTGTTACGGACGAGACGCACAATCGGCGTATCGGTGCCATCGGCCCTCGCGGCCGGCGTCGCTGCCGGGATCGTGGCCGGGCTCATCGACGTCGCCCTCCAACTGCTGACCCGCTCCCATATTCCGCCGGTCCGGGCGACGTTTGGGTCCAGTGTGCTCGCGGGCGCGCTCGCCGGGCTTGTCTATGCGGCGTGGACGCGCATCTCGCCGCGTCCGGTGGCGGCGCTGTGGCTGACGAGCCTCCTCATCGCGACGATCGACACGGTCGTCATCTCCATGCTGCCTTTCCCGACGGCCGGACGGCACCTCGGCCTCGGGCCGATCGCCGGGATCGTGACGCCGCTGCTGCAGATCCTCGCGCTGTTCGGAATCGGAGGCTTCGGCCGCGGACACCTGCCCGCATCGTTTTTCGCGATCTTCGCGACGGTGCACTACGTCACCGCGATCGTGGTGAGCGCCCTCATCCCCATCTTCGCGCGTCCCAAAGCCGGCTGAGTACCGGCGCCGCGCTCCCGCCGTCGCGGTTCGTCCTAGCCGCCGCGCACACCGGGGCCGGCAAGACGACCGTCGCCGTCGGGCTGATCGCCGCGCTCCGGCGGCGCGGGTTGGACGTGCGTCCGTTCAAGGTCGGTCCCGACTACATCGATCCCGGGTTTCTGTCGCGCGCCGCGGGGCGTCCCGCGCGCAACCTCGACGCCTGGCTGCTCGACGCCGCGACCGTGCGCTGGGTGTTTGACCGGCATGCCGGGGCGGATGCGGCGGTCGTCGAGGGTATGATGGGACTCTTCGACGGGTTGACCGGACGCGACGATACCGGGAGCACGGCGCACATCGCGCGGCTGCTCGATCTCCCCGTCGTCGTCGTGCTCGACGCCTCCCGCGCCGCGAGAAGCGTCGCCGCCGTCGCGCGCGGATGCCAGGTGTTCGACCCGCGCGTCCGGATCGCCGGCTGGATCCTGAGCCGCGTGGCGGGCGAGACGCACCGGCGCTGGGTAACCGACGCGGTGGAGCGCGCGACTCGCCGGCCGGTGCTTGGGTCGCTGCCGGAGGACCGGCGTCTGGCGCTCCCGGAGCGGCACCTCGGTCTGGTGCAGGCGCACGAGACCGCCTCGCTCGGCCGTCTCCTTGCGCGCCTCGCGCACGAGGTCGAGCGGCGGTTCGACCTGACGCGGCTGCTCGGGATCACCCGCGAACGGTCCCGGCGAAGCGGCGCCGCGGTGCCGCGCGGACTGGCCCGGGTGCTCGCGCGGTCGCGGAACGCGGGCGCGCGAGACGAGGCCGCGCCGCTCATCGCCTGGGCGCGGGATGCCGCGTTCACGTTCCATTACGCCGACAACATCGACCTGCTCGAAGCGCTCGGCGCGCGCGTCGTGCCGTGGAGTCCGCTCGCGGATCGCGGGTTGCCGCCGGAGACGGGGGCGATCGTGCTCGGCGGCGGGTATCCCGAGTTATTTGCCGCGGCGCTGGCCGACAACCGCGCGGCGCTCGACGCCGTGCGGGCATTCGCCGGCAGGGGAGGGCCGGTCTACGCGGAGTGCGGGGGACTGATGTATCTCGCGCGCGGCATCGCGCCGGGCCGCCGCCCCGTCTATCGCGGGACCTCCGGCCGCTCTGCGGCCTCCTGGCGGCTGGCCGGCATCGTGCCGGCGTGGGTGCGCCTGCGCCCGCGGCCGCGGGTGGCGTACGTGCTGGCCGAGACCGTCCGCGACACGATTCTGGCTCCCCGGGGCACGCTGCTGCGGGGACACGAGTTTCACACGTCGTCGCTCGTCCCGGCGCCGCGGGCCGCGGTCGCGGCGTACCGGGTGACGGATGCGGCGGGATCCTCTTCGGCGTCCCGCCTCGACGGATACGGCCGGCCCGGCGTCCTGGCGTCGTACGTGCACGTGAATTTTCTCGGCGATCCGCGCCTCGCGGCGCGCCTCGCGGCGGCCGCGTCCGCCGCCGGCCGCGATGACATCAACGCCCGCAGGTAGGCCGGACCAGGGTCACGAATCTTGGGTGCGCGCCGCCGGCAACGGCGGCGCCCGGGAGGCTCATTTTTTGGCGCACGCGGGGACGGGGCAGACGGCGGCCGTGGTGCTGGCCGCGGGCAAAGGCACGAGGATGCGCTCGGAGCTCCCCAAGGTGCTGCACCCGCTTCGCGGACGCCCGATGGTGGCCTACGCCGTCGATGCGCTGCGGCGCGCCGGCGTCAGGCGTCCGCTCGTCGTCATCGGGCCCGATCACGGTCCGGTCCGCGAGGCGCTCGGCGAGGGTGTCGACTTCGTCGTGCAGCGCGCGCCGCGCGGCAGCGGGCATGCGCTCCTCCAGGCGCTGCCCCGTCTCCGCGGCCGCGCCGTCGCCTACGTCGTCAACGGCGACATGCCGCTCGTCTCGCCCGAGACGCTCCGGACGCTGCGCGCCCGCGTGCGCGACGGCGCGGCCGCGGCGATCGCGACCGGCACGCCCTCGCCGACCCCGCCCTACGGGCGGATCGTGCGCGCGGCCGACGGCCGCTTTCTCCGGATCGTCGAACACGTCGACGCCGCGCCGGAAGAGGCCGCGATCCGCGAGGTCAACGCGGGGTTCTACTGCGTCCGGGTCCCGGAGTTTGCCCAGGCGCTGCGTCGCGTCCGCCCGGCGAATCGCCAAGGCGAGTACTACCTGCCGGACGCCGTGAACGTCCTCGCCGCAGACGGCCGCGACGTCGCCGTGGTGCCGGTGACCGATCCCGAGGAGCTCGTTGGGGTCAACACGCGCGCGGAGCTGTCGGCCGTCGATGCGATCCTGCGCCGCCGCGTGCTGGAGCGCCTGATGGCGTCGGGCGTCACGGTGCTCGATCCGGCGACGACGTTTGTCGACGACACCGTCAAGGTCGGTCGGGATACGGTGCTGCATCCGGGCACGTTTCTTACGGGCCGCACCGTGATCAATCCCGGCTGCACCGTCGGACCCGGCGCGCGCGTGCACGACTCGGTATTGGATCGGCGCGTGCGGGTGTGGGACTCCTGGATCGAGGAGAGCCGGATCGGCGAAGGCTCACGGGTCGGACCGTTCGCGCATCTGCGTCCGGGGACCGTGGTCGGGCGCGACGTGGAGATCGGCAACTTCGCGGAGCTGAAAAACTCGCGGGTGGGCGACCGGACCAAGGTCCACCATAAGAGTTATCTCGGCGACGCCCAGATCGGCGCGGAGGTCAACATCGGCGCCGGGACGATCACCTGCAACTACGGTCTGGACCGGCGCAAGCACCGGACCACCATCGGCGACCGTGCCTACATCGGCAGCGACTCGATGCTGGTTGCCCCGGTGCGCATCGGCCGCGACGCCGCGACAGGCGCCGGGTCCGTCGTGACGAAGGACGTACCGCCGCGGCGCATGGCCGTCGGCGTGCCGGCACGGGTGATCCGCTCGCTCAACGGCGCCGCTCGCGGCCGGTAGTGCCGCGTCGCGGGCACACAGGATACTAGAGGGGACAGGAGGCCGCGGACGCGGCCGGAAGTCCTGCGACGGGCAGGAGAGGAGGGGCGATGACCGATCCGCAGATCCGGATCTTCAGCGGCACGAGCAATCCGGACCTCGCCCGGGGGATCGGGGCGTACCTCGGTCTGCCGGTCGGCGCGATGCACGTCTTCCGGTTCGCCGACGGGGAGGTCGGCGTGCGGATCGACGAGAGCGTGCGGGGCCTCGACGTCTTCGCCGTCCAGTCCACCTGTCCGCCCGCCAACGAGACGCTCATGGAACTGCTGATCATCATCGACGCGCTCCGGCGGGCCAGCGCCGCGCGCGTGACGGCCGTGATCCCGTACTTCGGGTACGCGCGCCAGGACCGCAAGATCAAGCCGCGCGAGCCGATCTCCGCGAAGCTGGTCGCCAACCTGCTGACGACGGCGGGTGCGGACCGCATCCTGACCGTGGATCTCCACACCGGCCAGCTGTGGGGGTTCTTCGACATCCCGCTCGACCATCTGCCGGCGCGGATGATCCTCGGCGATTATTTCAAGTCGCTCGCGCTCGAGCACCCGGTCGTCGTGTCGCCGGACATCGGCGGCGTGAAACGGGCGCGCGAGTTCGCGCAGTACCTCGGAGCGCCGCTCGCGATCATCGACAAGCGCCGCGACCGGCCGAATCAGGTCGCGGAGATCGTGCACGTGATCGGCAAAGTGTACCGCCGGACGGCGATCCTTGTCGACGACATCATCGACACGGGCGGTACCCTGGCCCTCGCGGCCGAGGCGCTCGTGAAGCGCGGCGTCCGCGCCGTGTACGCGTGCTGCACCCACGCGATCCTCTCCCCGCCGGCGATGGCCCGCATCCAGCGCTCGCCGATCGAGCAGCTCGTGGTCACCGACAGCATCCCCGTGCCCGTGGAGAAGCGGACGTCCAAGCTCGCGGTCATCTCGGTGGCCGGGTTGATCGGCGAGGCCGTCCAGCGCGTTCACGCCGAACAGTCGGTGAGCGAGCTGTTCGGCGCCCCGCGCGTCATGCAGGCCGCGACCGAGGGCGAGTAGCGCCGGCCCCGCCGTGACGATTTCCCCGTTCCTCGTCGCCGGTGCGATCGGCTTCGTCATCGCCTATCTGCTCACGCCTGCCGTCGGCTGGCTGGCGAAGCAGCTGGGCGTCCTCGACCACCCGGGCGGCCGCCACATCCACCGCGTGCCGGTGCCCCGGCTGGGCGGGCTCGCGATCTACCTGGCCTTCGTGGCCGCGGTGCTCGTCGGGCTGCCGGTCGAACGGCCGATTCACGTCGCGTTCGAGTCCCACCGCATCACGATCGTCATCCCGTACCTGCCGGCGATCGACCGCCCCATCGTCGCGCTGCTGCTCGGCGCCACGCTGATCACGCTGGTTGGCGCGTTCGACGACATCCGCGGGACGCGGCCGCTGGTCAAGCTCATCGGCCAGATTGCCGCGGCCGCCGTGCTGCTGCCGTTCGGGGTCGGCATGGACGTGCTGACGAACCCTCTCGGCGGCATGTTCTTCGTCGGTCCGCTCGGCGCGATCGTGACCGTGGTGTGGATCGTGGCCCTGTGCAACGTGATGAACCTGATCGACGGCGTGGACGGCCTCGCGTCCGGGATCGCCGCGATCGCCGGGACCACGCTCCTCGTCGCGTCATACCATCGCGGCGACGTCGGGACGGCGATTCTCGCGGCGGCGCTCGCCGGCGGCGCCTTGGGGTTTATCCCGTACAACTTCAACCCCGCGCGGATCTTTCTCGGCGACACCGGTTCGATGCTGCTCGGCTATCTGCTCGGCGCGCTCTCCGTGCTCGGCACCTACAAGAGCTACACCGCGCTGTCCCTCCTTGTGGCGCTGGCCGCGCTCGGCGTTCCGGTCACGGACACGGCCTTCGCGATCGCGCGGCGCTGGCGCAACCGCCGGCCGATCTTCGAGGCGGATACGCAGCATCTGCACCACCGGCTGATGGCGCGCGGGCTCACGCCCCGCCAGACGACGGCGGTGCTCTACCTCGTGACCGGCATTCTGAGCGCGGGCGCGCTCATGGTGAGCGGTGTGGGGCGGTTCCCGATCATTGCGATCCTCGGTCTCTTGCTGGCGCTGCTCGCGCTCGGCGCGCGGAAGACGGGACTGTTCGCGTCGTCGCCGCGGGCGGCGGCCTCGCCGCCCGCCACCATGCCATTCGAGCCGGTCTCGCCGCCGCTCCCCGCCGGGCCGGTGGCTCCGGCGGCGCCCGTGCCCGGCAACCACGTCATCGAAGCCGGCAGCAACGAGCGGTGAAATGAGCGGGCCGTCCGCCCGCCGGACGGTGCTCGCGGTGTTCGGCACGCGTCCGGACGCGGTGAAGATGGCGCCGGTCGTCCGCGCGCTCGCCGCCAGCCCGTCCGAATTCAGGCCGGTCGTCGTCGCCACCGCGCAGCACCGGCACATGCTCGATCAGGTGCTGGAGGTGTTCGATCTCCATCCCGACTACGATCTCGACGTCATGACCGAGCAGCAGTCGCTCGTCGACATCTCCGTGCGCACGCTCGCCCGGCTCGACGAGCTGCTGCCGGCGATCGCGCCCGATCTGCTGGTCGTGCAGGGAGACGCGGCGCCGTGCTTCCTCGGCGCCCTGGCCGCGTTCTACCGCAAGATTCCCGTCGCCCACGTCGAGGCCGGGCTCAGGACGGACGACAAATACCAGCCGTTTCCCGAGGAGATGTACCGGCGGATGGCGTCGGTCCTCGCGGATCTGCATTTCGCGCCGACCGCGGCGGCGCGCGCGAACTTGGAGCGGGAGGGGGTGCCGCGGTCGCGGATCACCGTCACCGGCAACACGGTGATCGACGCGTTGCTCGACGTCGTCCGCCGCGAGGCCCCGCCGGCGGAGCCTCGCCTCCGCGAGGCCCTGGCGCGCCCGGGCCGCCGCCTCCTCATGACGACCCACCGGCGCGAGAACTGGGGCGAGCCGCAGCGCCGCATCTTCAACGCGACGCGCCGTCTCCTCGACGAGTTCGGCGACCTGTCGCTGATCTTTCCGGTCCACCTCAATCCTGCCGTCTCGGCGCCGGCGCGCGAGATCCTCGGCGGCCATCCGCGCGCGTACCTGTTCGAGCCGTTCGACTACACGACGACGGTGGCGGTAATGAAGGCGGCCACGCTGATCCTCACGGACTCCGGCGGCATTCAAGAGGAGGCGCCGGCGCTCGGCCGGCCGGTGCTCGTGCTGCGCGAGACGACCGAGCGGCCGGAGGGCGTGGCCGCGGGCACGGCCCGGCTCGTCGGCACCGACGAGGCGCGCATTCTCGGCGCGGCGCGCGAGCTGCTCACCGACGCGGACGCGTACGCTCGAATGAGCCGCGCGCGCAACCCGTACGGCGACGGCCGCGCGGCGGAGCGCATCGTCGGTGTGCTGCGGCACTACTTCGGATTCGAGCGGAGCTTACCGGACGAATTCCGCGTTTGACAGTCCCCGATCCCGCTCCTACCGGGTGAGCAGCACCGGGCAGGGCGCCTCATGGACGACTCGCGTGGTGACCGATCCGAGGAGCATCGCGCCAACCGGGCCAAGGCCGCGCGAACCCATCACGATGAGATCGCAGCGCCGCGTGCGGGCGACTTCGAGGATGGCCCGGGCAGCCGGTCCCTCCAGGATCTCGACGATGGGGGTGATCCCCGCATCTTTCATCACCGCCGTCGCCGCCTTCACCAACTCTTCAGCCGCGTTCAAGCGCCTCCTGATCAAGTCGTCAAAGTACGGTGCGCCGAGCTCCTTCGGCATCGGGTCGTAGGCCGTCAGAACGATGACGCGGGAGTTGTACCGCCGACCGAGGTCGGCGGCGGCCGCCACGGCCTTTCCGGCGTGATCGGACCCGTCTGTGGCGCAGAGTATGGTGGAGAACATGGACTCACCCCTTGGGAGACCACCTTTGGTGCTAGTCACCGACTGCAAAGACCCGCACGCCTTCGTGCAGAGCGTCTCGGATTCACCGCATCACGTTCGCCGCCTCCTCCTCAGTCGGAAAGGAGCGAATTGGCAGCGTGTGCCCAAGTGTAGAAGAGAGGGCGACGGGCAACAGGAGGTGCAACGCTGTCTTGTCCAGCCACATGGGAATCCCCCCACGTCACAGCGTTTCTCATACAATTGTAATAGAGTCCCATCTTCGCACAAACTACCGGGCGCGCCCTCTCCCGCCGTGCCTGGATCGGCGGGGTGCCGGCCGAGGGAACCTACCGAGCCCCGTAGGCGTTTGACAGTCAAAGCCGGCCGCGCCTATAATGATGCGGCCGCGGGCATGAATGAGACGGGTGAGAGGTGGCGAGCATGCGGCGGGTCGCCGGTGTTGCGGGAATCGCGCTTGTGGTCCTGGTGCTCGCCGGCCTGTCCCCGCTCGGGGGGCCGGCGGCGTCGGCGCAGACCGCCCCGAACGTCGTGGTCCGGTCGGGTATCTCGGGCCAGGTCCTGCCGCTGCAGCTCGCGACGGTAGGGCAGGCGGTCAAACTGGGCGATACGCTGGTGTTCGTGCGCACGTCGACCGGCAGCGCCATTCCGGCGGCGCGGGCGACGGCCAACGGCAAGATCATTCAGGTGATGGTGCGGGTCGGCGATTTCGTCAATATCGGCGACCCCGTGGCCGTGATCGAGGCCCAGTAGCGGGGGCCGCACTCGGGAGTTGTGACGAGGGGGGCCCACCCCCTCGTATTGTTTGTGTGCCGGCCGGTAGTCCCGCGAAGATGGGGCGGCCAAACGGAGGGGGGACGTGCGCGGGATGATGCGTGCGGTGGCGGCGATGGTCGCGGTCGGCGTGAGCCTGGCGACGGCCGGGCTGCCCTCGGCCGGCGCGGATCCGCAGGCCGTGCTGCCGCTCTCCGCCGTGCATGCCGGCATGCGCGGGTACGGTCTCACCGTCGTCCACGGCACGGCCATTCAACGGTTCGACATCACCGTGCTCGGCGTGCTGAAGGGCGAAGGTGACTCGGACACCGACCTGATCTTGTTCCGGGCGGGCGGCCCGCTGATCGCGCGGGCGGGCGGCACCGCGTCCGGGATGAGCGGCAGTCCGATCTACCTCAACGGACGCCTCGCCGGCGCGCTCTCGTACGGCTACCACTTTCCCGGTCCGGACGCGGACCTGAGCCTGGCCACCCCGATCGAACAGATGCTCAAGACGCTGGCGGCGCCGGCCCCGGCCCCGCAGACGTTATGGCCGCGCGAGTACCGGAGCGACGCGCCGATCACCACCTCGTTCGGTCCCCTTCATCGCGTCCTCGTCGTCGGATCGGCGGCCGCGGCGGCGGCCTATAACGCGCACGCCGCGGCGGGGACCGCCGCGGTGGCCCCGACGATGGTGCCGATGACCGCCGCCGGCGTCACGCCGGCCGGCATGCGGGTGCTCGAGCGCGCGCTGCGGCGGTTCAACCTCGTGCCGCGCCAAAGCTACTCCGGCGGCCGGAACTTCACCGCACCGCCGATGGAGCCGGGAGCGTCCCTCGGCGTGGAGCTCGTGCGCGGCGATGTGGACGTCGGCGCGATCGGCACGGTGACGTACCGGCGCGGCAACATGGTGCTCGGCTTCGGCCATCCGCTCATGAATGCCGGCACCGCCTCCCTGTTCATGACCAGCGCCTGGATCGACACGATCGTGCGCTCCCTGGACTTTCCATTTAAAGAAGGCAGCTTCGGCCCCGCGAACGGCACGCTCGCGCAGGACCGGACGACCGGGATCGCGGGCGTGCTCGGGCGATTCCCGCGGGCGTTTGCGATCCGGGTCAACACCCGCGACCTCGACACCGGCGCCGCGCACTCGTACGGCGCGCAGGTCGTGCGGCGGCAGGATCTGGCCGAGAGCCTCGTGCCGAGCACCGTGCTGAGCCTCATCCAGCGGGGGCTCGACCGCGTCGCGGGCGGCTCCGCCGCGGTCCGCATCAGCCTGCGGGCCCGGAACCTGAAATCGTCCGTCGTGCGGGAGGACCTGGCCTACGACGTCGGCGACATCGCGACGGCCGCCGCGCTCGACATCCCCGCGGCGACCCAGCTGCTCTTCACCAACTTCTTCGACGAGCTCGACCCGATCGACATGACGGTCGATGTCGCCGTGACCACCAAGACCAACATGGCGTTGCTGGTGGGCGCGCGGCCCAGCATCCGGACGGTGCGCGCCGGCGACCGCGTGCAGGTCGAGGTACGGGTGCGGCCGTTCGGCGGCGGGCAGGCCGCGGCCCGGACGATCGCGTTCACGGTGCCCAAGGACTTTCCGGAAGGCCCCGCGTTTCTGCTCGTCGGGACCGCGGGTTCGCTCAACGACTCGTCGTCGCCCGCGGACAAATTCCAGGCCTTGGTCGCGGCGGAGAGCACGCCGAGCGGCGCGGAGTCGCTCGAATCCGCGGTCGACCAGTTCGAAAATGAAGGCAAGAACACGGACCTGATCATTCAGCTCGTGCCGGAGGCCGTTCTGACGGCGGTCGGCGCCAACGCGAACCCCAGCTTCGACTCGCCCGCGGGGACCACGCTCGAGACCGACTGGGTCGTGCTCGGCAAGTATCAGATTCCGATGACCGTGAAGGGGAGCGGACCGTGACCACACAGTCGAACCGAGGGGCCGCCCGCGCGCTCGCCGCCGCCGTGCTCGCCGCCGTTTCGGCGCTCGGGGTTGGGATACTTCCCACGCCCGGCGCCGCGGCGCCGTCGATCATGCCGGCGCACGCGATCGCGGTCGGCATGACCGGCGTCGGGAAGACCGTCATCATCGGGACCACCGTCGTCCCGTTTAACGTCCGGGTGCTCGGGATCTTGCACAACGCCGGTCCCGCAGGTGACCTCGTGCTGTTCCGGGCGTCGGGCGCGGCGATTCAGAGCGTCGGCGGGATCGCCGCGGGAATGAGCGGCAGTCCGATCTACCTCCAGGGCAAACTCGCCGGCGCGCTCTCCTACACGTTCCAGGCGTCCGACCCGACCGTCGGGCTGTTCACGCCGATCGAAGACATGCTGCGTCTCCTGCCGGCACCGGCCCTGTCCGGCTCTACGTTCATGGTGCCCGGCGGCGCCTCCGTGCCGCGCGTCTACGCGCTGGCCCCGACCCGCCTCGGCGGACGCATCGTTCGCCGCGTGGTTGTGCCGGCGGCCGCCGCGGCGTCCGCGCGCCCATCCGCCGCCCCGGACACTCTCGTCGCGGCGCCCGCGGAGACGCCGCTCTTTGTGTCGGGCCTGAGCGGCGCCGGGCTGCAGGCGTTGACGAACGTCCTCGCCCCGATGGGCCTCACGCCGGTCGCCGGCGGGTCCGAGGCGAACGTTCCCGCGTCGCTGCCGCTCGAGCCGGGCAGCGCCATCGGCGTCGCGCTGCTGAGGGGCGACATCGCGGCGTACGCCATCGGCACGATGACGTATCGGGACGGCAACCGGATGCTCGCGTTCGGGCATCCGTTCACCGACATCGGCCCGGCCAGCTACCTCCTCATGAACGCGAAGATCTTTCAGGTCGTGCAGGGGCAGCAGCAGAACATCAAGATCGGCGCCGTCGGCGCGCCGGTCGGGATCGTGTCGGAGGACCGGCCCGCCGGGATCGGCGGAACGATCGGCACCATGCCGCACATGTTCGGTGTGCACGTCCACGTGACCGACGCCGACAGCGGCGCCGACCACACCTACAATTTTCAGGTGATTCCGAGCACCGAAATCGCGCCGGTCGTGGTCACGCTCGGCTCGCAGGGCGCCATCGAGCGCGCCCTGAACCGCAGCGGCCGGGGCACCGCGACGGTGCGCATGACGCTCAACGGGCGCGGACTGCCGAAGCCGGTCGTCCGCGAGAACATGTTCTACGGTTCGAGCGGGATCGCCGCGCGGGCGCTCGCCGAGCTGCCGCAGGCGATGGGTCTTCTGTTCGACAACGACTTCAAGGACGTCGCCCCGACGTCGATCGATCTGGACGTCCACGTGACATCCGCGCAGCAGACGGCGTCGATCGCCGAGGCGCAGGGTCCGCACGACCCGGTGGTCCCCGGTGACACGGTGCACGTCCGGGTGACGGTCCGTCCCTTCCGCGCGGCGCCGCAGACGCAGGACGTCGCGCTGACCATTCCGGCGAACGCGGTTGCGGGACCGGCGACGCTCGTCATCCGGGCGGGCGGCGGCGGGCTACCGGCCCGCGCCGCGGCCGTTCCGCCGGGCGTCCCGAGCGCCGGCCCGAGCACACTGGCCGATGCCGTCAAGGCCTTTGAGACCGGAGACAAGAATACCAACGTCGTTGTCGAGTTGATGGGCGGGCTGCCGCCGCGGACCGACGGCGCAGTCGTCGCGCCGGCAAGACCGTCGGCGCAGTGGACGACGCCGTGGGTCGTGGGCGGTCGTCTCCAACTTCCCATCGTGATCGCCAAGGGAGGGACGCACTGACGGGTTCCGCTCCAGGCGGCGCGCCGATGGACCGCCGGCCGGCCGCGCGTTTCCGGATGCTCCGTCGCGGCATCGCCGCGTTGGCGGTGATCGCCGTCCTCGCGGCCGTCGCGTGGGCCGGCGTGGTGTCGAGCGGCTGGATGGCGCATTCGATCCGTCAGGCGATCGTCGCGCGTCTCGGCCAGTCGCTCGGCCGTGCGGTCGCCCTCGGCGGGGTCGGCGGCAACCTCCTCGACGGCATCGATCTCCGGGATCTGGTGATCGCCGAGCGCGGCGGCTTCAGCCGCGGCGCGGCCTTCTCGGTCGACCGCGTCCACCTGACGCTGTCGCTCTGGGAGATGGTCCGGCACCCCCGGGACGTGCTGGCGAGCATCACCCGCGCCGACCTGACGACCCCGCACCTCGAGCTCGTGCGCGACGTCCGCGGGCGCTGGAACCTGGCGGACCTGCTCGAGGAGCCCCAGAGCCCGCTCGGTCCGGCCTTCCACGGGCAGATCGTGGTGCACGGCGGCATCATCGCGTACGTGGACTCCTGGGGGGTGGAATCGCCGCCGTTCGTCACGCGGTTCGAACGCATCGACGGCACGCTCACCTCCGGGCCCGACACCCGGCTGGTGATCGCGCTGGCCGGCCGGAGCACCGACGGCGAGCAGGCCGCCGTGCACGGGCGATACGCCGCGGTCGACGGCACCTACGACTTCGACATCACGGCCGATCGTGGCTCGGTCCGGCACTGGGGCGGGTACCTCGTCCGGCTCGGCGCGCTGCGGTGGACGGGAGGACAGTTCTCCGGGCGCGTCCACCTGCTCGCGACCTCGTCGCGGGCCGGCGTCGACATGGCCTACACGGCGACCATTCGGCTCGACGACGCGGAGGCGCTCTACCGCCCGGCCGCGATGCCCCTGCGGCACGTGCGCGGTGAAATGCGGGTGACGACGGGGCACGTCTCCGCAGACGGCCTGACGCTCGTCGCCGGCGATTCCCCGGTGTGGGTCAGGGGCGAAGTCGCGTACGCCGGCGACCCGTGGCTGGACCTGGTTGTCCGATCGCAGGGCCTCGATCTCGCGCGCGCGCGCGCGCTGTTCTTCCCCGGCACCGGCATGACCCTGGCGGGACGGGCGACCGGCGACATGTGGATCTCCGGCCCGGTCAGCGCTCCGGCGTTTTCGGGGACCGTCGCGGCGGCGGACGGCCGCTTCAACCGGCAGGACTTCTCGGGCCTCACGATGCGGTTTACCTATAACGACGGCGTGCTGTCGCTGCGGGACCTGTCGGCCGGGGTGGGCGGCGGGCACGTCGCGGGCGACGCGGTCATCGACCTCGCGGCGCCCGAGCCGTCCTACACGTTTGCCGCATCCGCGGGCAACGTGGACGCCGCGACGCTTCTCCGCGCGGGGCTGCCGGTGGCGGATGGACTAACCGCCAGGGGGTCGGGGGCGGTCGCCGGCGCGGGGCAGGGCTCCCGGATGCGCGTCCTCGGCAACATCTCACTCGGCCGGGGCAGCCTGCGCGGGCAGACGTTTGACAATCTGACCGCGCTGTTCTGGGACGACAACGGGTCGCTGCTCCTCGATAACCTCCGCGTCCAGGCCGGGTCCGCGACCGTGTACGCGTCGGGGTCCGTCGCGACGGACGGCACGCTCGCGCTGGCCGCCGAAGGCCACGACCTGCCCCTCGGCACGGTCGCGGCGCGGACGGGGCTCGCGCCCTCCGCGCTGAGCGGCACCGGCCGGTTCGACGGTCACATCGGTGGAAGCGCGGCGTCGCCGGTGCTCTCGGGCGATGTCGCGGCGTGGGACGGGCGGTTCGGCCCGCTGCCCTACACCTACGCCGCCGGGACCATCGACGTGACGTCCGGCCTCCTGTCGACCCGCCGCGCGGACCTCTACAACGGCAGCGCGTACTACGGGGTGAGCGGCGCGCTCGCGCTGCGGCCGCTGCCGATCGCCCGGGACGTGGCGATCGACGCGGAAGGTGTGCCGGCGCAGTCGTTCCTGCACGACACGGTCGGCATCGACACGGTGACCGGCACGCTCTCGGGGCGCGTACGCGTCAACGGGCCGGTCGACCGCCCGTCGGTGGCCGGCCACGTGGCGCTGACCCGCGGCAGCGTGCTCGGTCAGGTCGTCGACCAGGCCGACGCCGATCTGGCCGGCGGCGGCGGAGTCATCCAGTTGACCCGGTTGGACGCGCGGGCCAATGGTTCGTACGTGCACGCGTCCGGCACCGTGGATCCCCGCGGACCGCTCGACCTCAATTTCCAGGCCGACCGCATCCGGTTGGCCGACGTCTCCCTGCTGACCCGGTTCGGGGTCGTGCCGTACGGCGCGGTGACCGTGGACGGCCATGTGACCGGCACGCTCGCCGACCCCGAGTTCCAAGGCCGTCTCGTGTCGCCCGATCTGTGGATGAAGGGCCAGGCATTCTCCGCCTCCGGGATCGTGGACTACCGCAGCGGCCAGGTCCGTCTGTCGCCGCTGGATCTGGTGCAGGGCGACGCGAGCTACAGCCTGACCGGCAGCGTGTCCTGGGTGGGCGAGCCCGCCGCCGATTTGAACCTCCATGTCACTCACGGCCACATCGCTACGCTGGTCGACGCCGCGGGACTGCGGCTGCCGGCGAAAGTCGAGGGGGTGATTGACGGGGACGTTGCGCTTGCCGGGCCGTTGCGCGACCCGTCGGCGCAGCTGACGCTGGCGCTCAGCGGGGCGAAGATCGGCGGCGTGCCGGCCGGTACGGGCGCCGCGGATCTGGTGCTGAGCCACGGCGCGATCGATATCCGGCAGTTTGAGCTTCACCCGGGGCGCGGCAGCCTCGCCGCCCGCGGCCAAGTCAGCCTCAACGGGATCAGCGCGGTGGAGTTGTCCGCCACCAATCTCGACCCGGCGATCTTCGTGCCGATCTTCCACTTGCAGCAGCCGCTCATCGGCAGCGTGGACTTCACGATGCAGTGGACGGGACCGGCCGCCAACCCGACCGCGGGTCTGTCGCTCGAGGCGAGCGACGCCGGTGTGCCGGGCGCGACGGTCGACCGGGTGGCGGCGCTGGCCTACTATAAGAACGGCACGATCACGATTCAGGACGGGATGCTCGCGAAAGGCGCACACCGGCTGGTCGTGGAGGGAACGCTGCCCGTCGCCCCGGACCGGTTCGCCCTCGATCCTCAGGGCGCCCTCCGGCTCACGCTGCACCTCGAGGACGCCGACCTGAGCCTGCTGACGCTGCTGACTCCGGCGATTCAGGACGCCTCCGGCACCGTGGCCGGGCAGGTGTCGGTCGGCGGTACGGTCGCCCATCCGACGATGACGGGATCCGTGCAGACCACGGGCGGCCGGATGCGCTGGACGCCCATGCGGACCCCGATCGAGAACGTCGCCGCGAGCATCACGTTTTCCCACGATCTGGTCCAGGTGCAAGACGTCTCCGCTGACATTGGGGGCGGCCATCTCGCGATCCAGGGCACCGCCGCGGTGAGCAACTTCCGGCCCCAGACGCTGGACTTCGGTCTCACGGCCAAGCAGCTGAACGTGGACGTGCCCGGACTCTACAGCGGCCGCGTCGACGCGAACCTCGCGCTCCGAGGACCGGCCGGCGGCCCGCTGCTCTCGGGCGGGATCACGATGTCCGGCGGCCGCGTGACCTACGCCGGGACGCTGCCCGGCGGCCGCGCGGCCGTCGCCAGGGCGCCGGTACCGCCGGTCAACCTCGACGTTGCCGTCGCGACCGGCGCCGACGTCTCGTACGGCGAAGGCCCCGTACAGCTCGCGCTCGCCGGCAGCGTACACGCCGGCGGTACGCTGGCCCAGCCCAAGCTCTCCGGTGAGGTCAGGTCCGACGGCGGCACCGTGAACCTCTTCGGCACTTCGTTCACGGTGCTCGAGGGGCGGGCGACGTTCTCGGAGGGCCTCGGCCTCACGCCGCTCGTGACGGCGCGGGCTCAGGGCCAGATCGGCGATACCCGGGTCTTCGTGGATGTGGCGGGACCGCTCTCCAACCCGTCGGTGGTCTGGAGCTCCGAGCCGCCGATGAGCCAGTCCGATATCCTGGCTCTCGTGTTTGGCGCCACGGGCGAGGGCGGGACGACGACCGGGCTCGCCGGACGGGAGCTGGGCCGCCTGCTGATCGGCTCCGTGACCTCGGCGATTCAACGGGCCCTGCACCTGGACGAACTGTCGGTCTCCTATGACACGCAGAGCCCCGTGACGCTGCGGATCGGCAAGTTCCTCACGGCCAAGTTCTACGTGACGCTGACCGAGGTGTTCGCGCAGGCGACGTCGCCGGGAGCGACGCCGGCGGTGCTGCCGGGTCCGTTCACGCGGCCGACGCTGGCCGGGCAGTCGTACACGGTGCTTGGGCTCGAATATCTCGTCAGCCCGAGCGTGTCCTTGTCCTACGATGCGGACACGTTAGGGGACAACGGATTTTTCCTGCTGACACGCTTCCCATTCTAGCCGCGCGCCGGAATGGCGATTTGAGACGGAACGGAGAAAGCCGGGCCCGCGGCGTGGATACTGTAGGGATGGAGCGCCGCCCGTGTTGAACGAGTACCTGCGAGAACTGCACCAAGTCGAGCTTCTGCGCCGTGCGGAGGAGCGGCGTCTCTGGCAGGCCTACAAGCATCGCGGGAGCCGCCGGAGCCGCGCGCGGCTGATCGAGGCCTATCAGCCCCTGGTGTTCAAGGTGGCGATGGCGCTGCGGCTGCACGAGGCCGTCCTGATGGACATGATCCAGGAAGGCACCGTTGGGCTGATCCAGGCCGTCGAGCGATTCGATCCGGATCGTGGCGTGCGGTTCAGTACGTTTGCGACCTACCGCATTCGCGGACGCATCCTGAACGCGCTGCGGCGGGAGCGGGGTCGGGGAGCGGACGTCGAGGACGCCGGCGACGCGCTCGCGAAGGTGCCAGATGCGGCCGCCGCGGACGCGCTCGCGTCCGTCGAGGATGCGGTGCTCGTGCGCCAGATCGTCGCGGCGATCGACGGGCTGCCGGCCCGCGAGCGCCGGATTCTGGTCGGGGCGTTTCTCGCGGCGGAGGAACCGGGTCGCATCGCCGACGAACTGAAAATCAGCTTGTCGCACTTCTACCGCCTGCAGCAGCAGGCGTTGCGGAAGATCCGCGGGATGTTCGCGCCGCCGGCGCATCTCGCCGGCCGGTCCCCGTGGGGGGCGCCGACGCTCAGGCCCTGTCCGGCGGAGGAGTAGGGGATGGCTGGACCGGACCCGCTGCTGCGCCACATCCGCCACGCCGAGGAATGGCTCGGGCGCGCGCGGCGCGACTGGCGCCGCGGCAACGCGCCGGCGGCCATGCTCCGGCTGATGCTGGCCGAGGCCGAGATCCGGCACGCCCGCGAGACCGGCGGGCGGGCCGCTTCCCCCCCTGAGGGGGGGCAGGTCGATCGAAGCCGGCGCGCGGGTTGGCCGCGCGCGGCGGCGGTGATCGCGGCGGCGGCGATCCTCGCGGCGGGACTCGGGTACGCATCGCTGGGGCTCGGACTGGCGCGGCACGAGGCGCTCGCCGCGCGGGACGGATCGGCGGCGGCCATCTCGGGGCCGGGCGGGCCAGCCGGCGCGGGGATCTCGCGGACGATCGTGCGGCTCGACTCGGGAGAATTCTTGATGCCTGACGCCGGCAGGCCCGGCGATTCCGGCTTCGCGGGACGGGATGGCCGGCCGACCCAATTCGCGGTGCCGGTGGATCTCAAGACGCCTTCGCCGACGTTCTAGGACACGCGGCCCGGCGCCGAGACGCATCGGGACGCTGAACGCCGGCATTTGAGACGGAGGTCGGTGTGACCGCACCCAAGGACGGCAGGGGACAGGGACGACTGCGCGTGCTCGCAACGGTGGCGTGCCTCGCGCTGCTACTGGGTGTCGCATTCGTGCTGGCGCCCGCGCTGGCCGGACTGTCGGCCGGACAGTGGGTGCCGCCCCTCCTGCGCGCCCAGGCGCCGCCGACGCCCACGCAGCCGGCCGCGCCGGCGGCACCCGTGACCCCGACGGCGCCGGTCACCCCGACGTCCCCCGTCACGCCGACCGCCCCGGCCCCGTCGGTGACGCCGACGTCTCCGGTGCCCTCCGTTCCGGTCCCCGCGCCCGGGCCCGCCGCGCCGTCACCGTTCGTGCCGCAGCCGGGCGTGCCGCCGCAGGTCGTGCCGCCCCAGCGTGTCGTCGAGGTGGTCGTGCAGGGCAACGTGCACGTGCCGTCCGAACAGGTGCTGAACGCCGTTTCTACCAAACAGAACGACCCGCTGAACGAGGAGAAGGTCCGCAACGACGTGCAGGCGATTCTGGCGACGGGTTTGTTCGCGGATGCCGTCGTGCGGCTGGAGCCCGTCACGGAAGGCGTCCGCGTCATCTTCATCGTGGTGGAGAACCCCGTCGTCACGTCCGTCGCAGTGCGGGGCAACACCGTCGAGCCGACGGACGCCATCGTCAAGGCCCTGGGCGTGCAGACGGGGCAGGTCCTCAACACCGTGGCGATCCGCGAAGGCGCCCGCGCCGTGGAGAAGCTCTACCAGGGCGCCGGGTACATTCTGGCCCGTGTCTCCGATGTGGCGATCAGCGACCAGGGTGTCCTCACGGTCACGCTCGCCGAGGGCCGGATCGAGGCCGTGAAGATCGAGGGCCTCCACAAGACCAAGGACTTCGTGGTGCGGCGTGAGCTGTCGTTCGGGCCCGGCGACGTGTTCAACGCCAACGAGGTCAACGCGAGCCTCAAGCGGCTCTTCCAGCTGCAGTACTTCTCCGACGTGAAGGCGCAGCCGGGCCCCGGCACGACCCCGGATACCGTCGATGTCACGCTGGTTGTGACGGAACAGAAGACCGCCTCCGTTGGCTTCGGCGTCGGCTACCAGACCGTGTACGGCCTGCAGGGCATCCTATCCTACCGTGACACCGACTTCGGGGGGAACGGCCAGTCGGTGAACGCCCAATACAACAGCAGCGCGCTGAACGGAGGCGGTTACACGCTGTCGTTCCACGAGCCGTACTTCGAGGGCACGCGGACGGCGTTGGACCTGCAGCTCTACAACCTCGTCACGATTCCGACCGACTACTCGCTTGGGCTCAACAACGCCTTCAACTACAACATGTATCAGACCGGCGGCAGCTTGGCGTTCTCGCAGCCGCTCAGCCCGGAGCGACCCGCGAAGTACACGCTGTCGTACGGGCTGAAGTACATGAACACGACGTTCGGCCAGCCATACGTCGGGACCAGCCCCCCGGCCGGGTTCGGCTTCACGCCGGGGAGGGTGACGGCGCTGGTGCTCGGCGGCATCGAGGACACCCGCGACGACCCGCTCGACCCGACGACCGGCGAGCACATTACGCTGAGCGTCGAAGCGGCGTTCACGTCGCTTGGGGGCGACTTCACGTTCCAGAAATACGAGCTGGACTACGCCCGATTCTTCCCGCAGGGACCCGGCACCGTCGTCGTCGCGCACGCCCATTTCGGGACGGCAAGCGGGCCCCTGCCGCTTCAGGAGCAGTATTACCTCGGCGGCCAGAATACGTTGCGCGGCTACGCTTCGGGACGGTTCCGTGGCGACCAGATGGCGCTTCTGACGGGCGAATATCACTTCCCGCTCAGCAATCTGCCGCTGCTCCACAACCTTTCGGGGCTGACCGGCATCGTGTTCGCCGACGCCGGGGATACCGAGCCGTTCGGCAGCGGCTTCAGCTTCAGCCCGAAGTACGACTACGGTCTCGGCATCGCGATCAAGACGGGGTTCGGGCCGTTCCGGCTCGACTACGGATTCAGCTCCGAGGGCAACCAGCTGTGGATTTCGACCGGCGTGACATTCTGAGACGAAGGAGTTGACGGGTATGGTGCGGTGGAATACGAGAACGCTGGGAATCGCGATCGCGGTGATCGTGGTGCTGGCGGCGGCGGGCTACTTCGCGGCGCGGTCGGGTCCGGCGTTCGGACAGTCGATGACCATCGGGTACGTGGACATGGCGCGCGCGCTCGACGCGCACCCGGGTCGCGCGAGCGCCGAGTCCGCGCTGCGGGACTACGCGCAGGCGCAGGTCGCGGACGCGCAGCAGAAGATGAAGACGATGTCCGCGACGCAAAAGCAGGATCTGCAGCGCCAGGTCGACCAGCAGATCTTCAAGAAGCGCGCCGAGCTGCTCGGCGGGCTCGACAAGGACCTCCGGGCCGCGGTTGAAAAGGTCGCGAAGCAGCAGGGCGTCAGCGTCGTGTTGAGCCGCGACGTCGTGCTGTACGGCGGCGTCGATCTGACGGATCAGGTGATCAAGGTCATCGGTGGCAAGTAGCCATCCGCTTCTGGGCCTGCCGGCATCTCCGGCTCAACCCGTAGGCGCAGGGCCAAAGATGCGCCTCCGGGGCCTCGCGCTCGCCGCGGCGGCGGCCGCGGCACTCGCGGGATGCGGCGGCGTGAAGCTGCCGTGGGGCCGGCCCGCCGCCCCGCCGCCGGCGCCCGCGGCCCATCTGCCCCGCATCGTCGTTGTCGATTTCGACCGCGCCAGCCGGGCCCATCCCCGTTGGACGGAGGTCGACGCC
>DASYXS010000025.1:0-6986 GCA_035934535.1 bacterium | reverse complement strand
GGCCGGCGCGTGCGGACGCGGGGCGGCCTCGGCCCGCGCGCCGGCCCACGGCTGCAGCAGCACGGCCACGCAGAGGACGAGGACCGCGAGACGGCAGATCGGGCGGGACATCGGACGCACCATCATGCCGCCGACACTTGTAGAATGGTCCGCAGGCCGTCGCCGCGATCGAGCGCGTCCACCGCCTCGTTCACCCGCTCGAGCGGGAACGACGCGGTTACCAGTTCATCGAGCATAAGCTGCCTCCCGTAATACAGTCGGAGCAGTCTCGGAATGTCGTCCCGCAGGCGCGAAGATCCATAGAAACAGCCCCGGAGCTGTTTCTCATTGAGGATAAACGCGGACCCGGCCACGGTGAGTTCCGCTTTGGCGGCCGGGATGCCGACCGCCACCGCGACCCCGCCGCGCGCCACGGCGTCGACGGCCTGGCGCACCGTCTCGGGACGGCCGATCACCTCGAACGCGTAGTCGGCGCCGCCGCCGGTAAGATCGCGGACCACGGCCACGGGGTCATCGCGCTTCCCGTTGACGACGTGCGTGGCGCCGAACTGCCGCGCCGCTTCGAGGCGGTGGTCCAGGAGATCGACCCCGATGATCGTCGTGGCGCCCGCGATGCGGGCGCCCTGCACGACGTTCAGACCGACGCCGCCGAGCCCGATCACAACCACGCTCGAACCGGGAGTGACCCTGGCGGTGTTGACGACCGCACCGACCCCGGTCGTCACGGCGCAGCCAAGCAGCGCGGCGACCGACAGCGGCAGATCGCGGTCGATGCGCAGCACCCCCGACTCCGGCACCACGGCTTGCTCGGCCCACGACGAGACGCACGTGAAGTGGTTGATCTCTTCGCCGCGCGCCCGCAGGCGCGTCGTGCCGTCGGGCATTCGCCCGCGAACGCGGTAGCGCATTTCGCAGAGATGCGGCCGGCCGCTGTCGCAGTAACGGCACGCCCCGCAGGCGGGTGCGAAGAGCAGGACGACGTGGTCGCCGGGCCGCACCGACTCCACGCCGGCGCCGACCGACGCGACGACGCCCGAGGCCTCGTGCCCGAGGACCACGGGCAGCGGCATCGTGAGGTCGCCCTTGATGTAGTGGAGGTCGCTGTGGCAGACGCCGGTCGCGACGATGCGGACGAGCACTTCCCCGGGACGCGGCGGCTCCAGATCGACGTCTTCAACCACCAGAGGCTTGCCGACTTCATAAAAGACCGCGGCGCGCACGAGCCAGGGCCTCCCCTCGACGAAATGAGCGGAGCCCTTCCCTTCCCCCGGCGGCGAATCCTTTCGCTACGCTCCCCGGGTTGGACTTCGACTCCGTCCTGATCGACGCGGCGCTCCCGGCGGTTGCGCCGCCGCCGGGCGTGAACGCCGCGCGGCGGGCATTCGCCGGCGCGTCGATCCCGCTCAGCGCGCCGCCGCGTTCCGCTCGCGCTCGAGCAGCGCCCGCTTCCGCGCGACACCCAGCCGGTAGCCTCCGAGATCGCCGTTGCTGCGGATAACGCGGTGGCACGGAATCACCAGCGGAACGGGGTTGGCGGCGCACGCCTGGGCGACGGCGCGAACGGCCGCGGGGCGGCCAACCGCGCGCGCCACATCGCTGTATGACCTGGTGCTGCCGTACGGAATCGCCCGCAGGGCATCCCACACCCGGCCCTGGAAGGCCGTCGCGCGGATGTCGAGCGGCAGGTCGAGGTGCGTCTCCCGGCCGTCGAGATAGGCGAGGATCGATCGCACCGCGGGCGCCAGCGCCCGATCGTCGCGCGCGAGGCGCGCCGCGGGATATTCCCTCCGCAGCGCCGCCGTGTGCCGGGTCTTGCTGTCCCCGAGCGATACGGCGCATACGCCCCGGTCCGTCCGGCCGACGAGCAGCCGTCCGAACGGGGTCTCCACCGTCGTGTACCGGATCGTCGCGCCGGCGCCGCCGCGACGGTATGCCGCGGGCGTCATCCCGAGGCGCCGCGCCGCCCGCTCGTATAGACGGCTGCTCGATCCGTATCCGGCGTCGTAGAGCGCCGTCGTCACGGCCGCCTGCGCCCGCAGCCTCGCTTTGACGAGGTCGAGACGGCACGCATCGACGTAGCGCTTCGGCGAGAGTCCGAGCACACGCGTAAACGCGCGGCGGACCTGCTGCGGACCACACCCCAGCGCGGCGCCGAGCCGGTCCAGGCTCAGCGGCTCGTCGAGGTGGGTCTCGATGAACCGGCAGGCACGCTGCGCCAGCGTGGCCGCCTCGTCGCGGCCGACGGGCACGTCGGGACGGCAGCGGCGGCACGGCCGGTACCCGGCCCGGGCCGCCTGGGCGGGATCGCGAAAAAACCGCACGCGATCCCGCCGCGGGCGCCGCGCGGGGCACGAAGGCCGGCAGTACACGCCGGTTGAGCGCACCGCAAACACGAAAGTGCCGTCGGCCTCGGCGTCACGCGTCAGCACGGCCTGCCAGCGCTGTTCGTCGCCGGCGGCGCCGCCGGTCCCATTGTGCGCCTGTACCCGATCCGCGCGTATCGCCATCCCCGCCTCCTGCCCTGTCTGTCGCAGGGCCTCCTGTACGTTCAGCATACCATCACCTCCGGCATCGTCGCACCGATGGTACGTCCGCGGCCCGAGGCGCGGCTATCCGATTCGTCGCGGCAAACCACTCGCAACTCCGCGGCGGCGGGCCTCTGAGCCTGCGGCGCGGGGCCGTGCGAAGACAGGGTCCGGACGCCGGCGGTGCCGAAATTTCTCCAGGCATTCGCCGTACTTGTCCTTGGATCGCCCGAATACACCTGGACCGCGAGAGACGGCGAAGAGCGGCGCAGCATCCAGACCTGCGTCACCGTGGGGCGGCGGGCGATCCTCGCGATCGGGACGACGGCCAACCGGCCCGCGCGGCTGCGGGACGACATGCCGGAGCTGACCCGGGCCATCCAAAGCCTGCGCCCGGTCGCGATTCCGTCCGGGCCCGAGCCGACACACGGCGGGCACAACATGAGCCGCGGCGTTGTCCGCCGCGGCTCATGTCGCGAGCGTCCCGTCCGGCCGGTCAGTGCGGGTGCGTCGCGTCCCACTGCAAGGCCGCGACGATGTCGGCACGAGCGTGCTGCAGCGACTGGATCGCGCGAACCCGGAAGCCGCCGTAGTCCACCTGGTCGCGCTGCAGTTGATCGATCAAGCCCTCGAGCGCGGTCCGAACGTGTACGAGGTTGCGTGCACTTCCGACTTCGGTCCGCGTCGGCGGAACCTGCGCCATCGCGGCACCCGCCGCCACCACGGTCGCGGCCATCCCGGCTGCTCCGGCGAGAAACTTCTTGCGCGTCATGATCACATCACCTCCTGAAGCGACTCCGAGCCGCGTGCTGTAGCACGTATAGCGCCCGGCCGGGCCGCTAAGTTCCCAGGAAGACATCTTCGAGCTGCAGGGCCACGGATTTTCCGACGCCGAGGTTCTGGACATCACGCTCGCGGCGGCGGGCGAGACTTGGCCGTCGCCCGCCCGGCGGCGGCTCAGCGGCCGCGCGCGCTTGCGGCTGCGGGAAGGGCCTCGGGGAGCGAGCCGGGCACGGGCTCGTCCGGCGCGGGCTCGAGCATCTCCCGGAGCGCCTTGGCAAACGCCGCGGCCGGGGGGGCCAGGAACATGCCCATCAGCCCGAACAACGCGTTGCCGAGCAGGAGCGCGAGCAGGATCGTCGCGGCGTGCAGTTTCAGCTCGTGGCCGATGATGTTGGGCAGCACGATCTTCGATTCGGCCAACTGCACCACCACGAAGAATATCAGTACAGCCACCGCCGTGCCCGGCGACTGGAGGGCCGCGATCGCAACGATCGGAATCGCGCCCAGCACCGGGCCGATGATCGGAATCGCGCGCGAGAGCCCGGCGAAGATGCCGAGCAGCAGCGGATAGCGGACGCCGAGCAACGCAAGCCCGATCGCGACCGCGGTCCCGGACACCAGCATGAGGATGAGCTGCGCGCGCACGTAGCCGGCCACGATGCGATCCGCCCGCCGGCCCGCCGCGAGGACGACGCGGCGGGTGCCGGCCGGGAGAAACCCGAGCAGCTCGTCGCGCAGCACCGGAAGATCGAGGAGAAAGTAGAACGCGAGTATCGGAATCAGCAGGACTTCGAACCCCTTCGAGATCCACCGCGCCGCGCCGCGCAGCGTGCCGGTGGCGGTGCCGAACGCGATCGTCTCGGCCTGGTCGAGGGCCCGCTCGACCGGCGGCACCAGCGGGGCCGGCAGGCTCCGGCGCAGCCCCTGCTGCATTTGCGTCAGCGCGGTACCAATCCGATCGCGGTACTGCTCGAGATTCTGCCCAAAGCGCTGGGCCTCGGTCGCGACCGGCCGCATGGCCAGTCGGGTCACAAGGCCGAGGGCGAGCGCAACCGCAAGAAACACGGCGAGGACCACCGCGAGGCGCGGCACCGGCCGTCCCCACGGCCGCAGCCGGCCGGCGTACTCCACAAACGGCATGAGGGCGTAGGCCAACATCGCGCCGAGCGCGACCGTCACGAGGACGAAGCGCAGCCGCCACAGGAGAAACGCTACGGCCACGACCACGACAAGGACCATGGTGGCCCTGGCCCAACGGTCAAGCGTGCTTATGCGCCCGTCCCCCCACGGTATCGCATAGTAGCTATCACGCGCGCGTGTACTTCGCAGTTCCGGCGGCGCCGCCCTGCCTGACCCCTCTACGAGGCCCCAACCCTGACCCAGGCGCCGGCGGGCGTCGATCTCCCGGCTGCTGCCGCAGCGTCTGGGGAGATGAGCCGGGCCGCGACTTCGGGGTGCAGGATCGCGGCCATGATCTCCAGGCCCTCCACGAGCCGCGGCCCCGACCGGCTGAAGAACGCGCTGCCGTCCGTGGCGTACACCCGCCCCGCGGCCACCGCGGGAAGGGCGCGCCACTCCGGCCGCGCGGCGACCGCAGGAAGCTCCGCGCAGGTGCGGCGGACGTCGAACCCACACACCGTGAGCACGACGACCTCCGGGGCGGCCGCCACGATCGCGTCCCACTCGACGCGAAACGACGGCCGGCCGTGCACGCCGATCACCTCGCGGCCGCCGGCGCGCTCGACGATCTCGGGCATCCAATGGCCGCTGCAGAACGGCGGATCGAGCCACTCCATGCAGAACACGCGGGGCGTGGGGCGCCGCGGCGGGGCGCAGCACGCGGTTGCAACCACCGCGATGCGGGTTCTGAGCGCGGCGACGAGGCGGCGCGCCTCGTCGCCGCGGCCGGCCGCGCGCCCGACCGTTTCAATGTCGCAAAGGACGCCCTCCAGAGTGTGGGGATGGAGCCGCAACACGCGCGGCGGCCCCGGCAGCCGCGCGGCCATTCCCTCGACGTCGAGGCTCGGCAGCGCGCACACGTCGCAGAGGTCCTGCGTGATGATGAGATCGGGCCGCGCGGCGGACAGCGCATCCGCGTCCAGCACGTACAGGCTCTCCCCGCGCCGCAGCGCCCCTTCGACCGCCGCGTCGATTGCGGCGCTGGCGAGATGCGAATTCACACGGGGACGCACCACCACCGGCCGGTCGCGGATCTCGGGCGGAAAATCGCACTCGTGCGTGATCGCCACGATCTCTCCGGCCAGCCCAAGCGCCGCGACGATCTCGGTCGCGCTCGGCAGCAGGGTCGCAATCCGCATCGCCAGATCAAGTTCGCGGCCGGCGCCCGAAAGCCTCGGCCCGCCGCCCACGTAGCCATTATGGAAGGACATCGCGCGCGGCCCGTTACGGAGCCGTTGCACCGTGGCACGATAATGAAGGCCGGGATAATGGAGAACGCGCCGTGACCTCGGAAATCGCGTGCGGACGAATCTAGCCGGGCCTGCGTCCGGGACCGTCCACGAGTTGATGGACGACCCCGCAAGCACGGAGGAGATGCTGCGCCCGAACCTCGAGGACCTCGGCCGCATCAACCGGCTCACCGGCGCAGTACGCCTCGTATGCGCGTACCTCGACCGGCTGCTGCCGGTGTGGCGGCGTTCGCGCACGCTCGGCGCACCGCTGGCGCTGCTTGACGTGGCGACCGGCGGCGCCGATATTCCCCGCGCCGCGGCGCGGTGGGCCGCCCGGCGCGGCGTCCCCGTGCGCATCGTCGCCATCGACCGGCACCCCGTGACCGCGCGGCTCGCTGCGGAGACCTCCGCCGGATTTCAGGAGATCGAGGTCGTCCGGGCCGATGCCCGGGCGCTGCCCTTCCGCGACGGCGCGTTCGATGCGTGCCTGTGCTCGATCTCGCTGCACCACCTCGACCCCGCGGAACGGCCCGCCCTTCTGCGGCGGCTCGACCGGCTCGGCCGCCTGGGATTCTTCGTGGTGGATCTCGTACGATCGCCGGCCGCGCAGGCGGGCGTCTGGTTGCTGACACGGTGTTTCCGGGACCATCTGATCCGCACGGACGGACCCCGCTCGGTCCGCCGCGCGTACTCGTGGGCGGAGTACCGCGCGCTCGTCGCGGAGGCAGGGATTCCCAACCTGACCGCGCGCCGCGTGCCCGGGTTTCGCGCCGCGCTGGAGCGCCTCGGATGACCGGTCCCCTCGACGTCCTCGTGGTCGGCGGCGGCCCGGCGGGCGCGGCGACCGCGGCGCTCCTCGCGCGGCGAGGGTACCGCGCCGTCATCGTCGACCGCGCCGTCTTTCCCCGTCCCAAGCCGTGCGGTGACTATCTCAACCCCGGCTGCGACGAGCTGTTCGAGCGGCTCGGTGTCCGCGACGCGCTGCAGCGTGCCGCCGCGCCGGTGCGCGGCATGCGGCTCGTCACGGCGGACGGCGCCGCGGCCGCGCTTCCGTTCCCGCGCCGCAACGGCTGGGCGCTGCAGCGATCGCGGCTGGATCAGGCGTTGCTCGATCACGCCCTGCGCGCAGGCGTCCTCGTCCGCGACGGCAGCCGGCTCGCCGCGCTCGAGCCCGCCGCGCGCGCCGTCCGCGTGACGATGGAACGCGGGGGGCGCACGGAGTGCTGTGCGGCGCGGCTCGTCGTCGGCGCCGACGGCCTGCGATCGG
>DASYXS010000020.1:0-68952 GCA_035934535.1 bacterium | reverse complement strand
CGCTACCCAGGCCCCTCGCGCGGACGCCGTCTGGAGCGCTGGACAGCGACAGGAACGTCACCAGCCAGTCGCGTCCCTCGCGCAGATGGCCTCTCGTGTCCCAAAAACGGAATAGGGCATCGGCCATTCTGAGACCGGCATCCGCCGCCCGATGGATACGGCACCAGTGCAGCGCGGCGCGCAAGTTGTCGAGTTCCATCTCGAGTCGCGTGAGCCAGTCGCCGAGTTCGGGGCCGTGCTGCTCGCGATCCAGGCGCTCGGCGAGCGCGAGGAAGTAATCGCGATGCCGCCCACGGACCGCGGCGTCTTCGCCCGCTTCGCGCAGCCGTTCGCCCCCGTACTCGCGGATGGTTTCCAGAAGCCGGTATCGGGTTTCTCCATCCCGTTCCTCGCAGATGACAAGCGACCTGTCGACGAGACGCGCGAGGAGATCGAAAACGTCGGCGTGGGCGATGGTCTCGCCGGCGCAAACGGCCTCCGCCGCCGGGAGCGCGAAGCCGCCCGCGAACACCGACAGCCGGCGAAAGAGCGTCTGCTCGGGTGCCGAGAGCAACTGATGACTCCAGTCGATCATCCCGCGCGGCGTCTGGTGACGGGGCAGGACCGCGAGGCTTCCGTGCGTGAGGAGGCGGAAACGGTCGGTGAGCCGGCGGGCGATCTCCTCGGTGCCTAGGGCGCCGGCACGTGCGGCCGCAAGTTCCAGCGCGAGCGGGATGCCGGTCGAGGCGGCGGCAGATCGTCCCAATATCGCGAGCGGCGGCGTCGGTCACAACGAAGTCCGGCCGCGCAGATCGCGCCCGCTCGGCAAAGAGGCGGCCCGACTCGCTCCGCATCACAGCATCGACCGTCTCTCGGTCTCCAGCCTCGGGCAGCGTGAGGGACGGCACGCGCCACGCCACTTCCCCCGCGCTGCGGAACGGTTGACGGCTGGTGGCAACAACCCGTAAATTCGGACAAGTCTGCAGCAGCGGCCCGATCAATTGGGCGCCGGTGTCCACCATGTGCTCACAGTTGTCGAGGACGAGCAAGAGCTTTCGAGGCCGGAGGTATCTCTCGAGCCGCTCGGCGAGCGGCTGCTCGCCCGTGTCCCGGAGGCCGAGCGCGTGCGCGAGCGTGGTGATCAGGAGCCGCGGGTTTGCGAGGGGCGCGAGATCGATGAAGCAGATGCCCTGAGGAAACTCGGCGCGCAGCCCGGCCGCGATCTCGATAGCAAGCCTGGTCTTCCCGACGCCACCCCCACCCGACAGCGTCAGCAGACGGGTCGTGGCAAAGAGCCGCCGGATTTCCGCTAGTTCCCGCTCGCGCCCGATGAAACTTGTCGGATGCGCGGGGAGAAACGAGGATCCCTGGACGCGGGCGGGCGGTACCCGCGTCTGAGCCGATTGACCGGGCGGCCGTTCGGGCGCGAGTTTGGACGCCGGCCGAGGAGTTTCTCCTTGCATCCCCCGCCTGCGACGGGGCCGCCCCGCACGCGCTGACCGTGGCGTCGAAGATGGCCGCCGGTCCTGCGACCGCCGTGCGCACATGACCAGGCCATCTTCGAATCGATCGGTTGTCGACCTTTCGGGAAGTGAGTGGCTCAGGTGATTCAGCGAGCTACGCTCGGCCATGGGGGCGATCGCAAAATCCCCCTACCGGCACCAACGCTAGCAACCCCGTCCAGTCCCCCGAGAGTCAACAGGCCCATCTTGTTGCCGGTGATCCGGGCCACGACGTGTTCGCCATCGGCTTTTATCGAGCGCTAGCGACAGTTTCCTCTGCGCCTCATCCACGTTCGTCGAGAGTGCCGCCCGCAGGTCTGCGAGGTAGCGCTCGACCGCGGCCCGGACCGACATCAAAAGGAAGGAGGACCGGGAAGCCCCGGCCCTCCTTAGCGTAGGCAACCGTAGATGGCTCCTACAGCGTTATCTAGCCTTGACCAATTCCCCCGCCACCTTGTGACCGATTACTTCCCCCGTCGTCACGGACGCGGCAATCGGCAGCGTGCCGGGATTTTTCTTGATCCACTCCGCTGCCACCCTGTTGGATTCCTCAACGCCGGTTTTGTCCTGGAAGAGGCTTGTAGAGAACATCGTACCGTCTCCAGCGTCCGTGAAGTAGTACCCGACGAACCCAGGGACCGCGCTGATCAACGGCACGAACGTCTCGTTGACATGCCGTCCCATCTCGCGGGGATTGGATACCTTTTCGTAGCGGCGGACACTTGCGTGCATGGCTCCTACCTCCGTCTCCCTACAGGGAGTCGATCTGTCCAGCAATCCGTGGTGCGGTGGTACACGTTATCGAGTGAAAAAGGTGGGACAGGCCCCGGCATCATAGCCGCTGTCGCGCCAAGTAATCGCGGCCACGGATGGTGATCATGGCTCTTCCCGTTCCCTTGACGTGCCTATTCCACGCAACCAGCGCGTAGTCCGCGCAATACAGTAGATGACGCTCCACCACATCTCTCGCCAAGTCGAGATTCTTCGCCAGCGTCGCACTATCGGTGCCGTGCGGCTCATCTCGCACCAAGGTCAACACGCGGTTCCGGTCATCGTCTATGGCCACAGAGGCTCTCCTTATCTCAGATGGAACTTCTGTTGTTGTTTCTTGACAGCGCACGCCACGCCGGGGTCAGTCACAATTGCTGTGACCCCGGAGTTGCACGTGCGCCTAGGATTCCTTGCAGGGATCAACGGGAGCCCGAGGCACGGGTATGGGCTCCCCGACTCAGCCTTGCCCCGAGTAGTGAGCCTCCGAGGCGCCAATCCTTAGTGTACGGATTGATCGAGGGCCACAAGGAAGAGAGGAGAACACGCTAAGTGTGCACTTACGCACGCATGGAAGCAAGCACGATATGCAGCCTTATTCCGCCAAAACCGTCAATTCCGGTTCGTTTCAGATAGCGAGTTTCCGCGCCGGTCGATTCGTACGCGAACGGCAGGGGCTCTCGGCGGTGCGGCGCCACACCCAGACACCGGTGACCGCGTCCGTAGCTCTTGCTCGCGAGCAGCGCGTCGGAGCGGCTACGGCGTCCTCTGCGGCAAAGTCCCACGTACCCCATCCACGAACGGCTGGAGCAGCCGGGTGAACTCCATCGGAAACACGACCTTCGTGGCGGGGCCCGCGCCGAGGGGTTTCAGGGCCTCCAGGTACTGGAGGCTCATCGTATTCGTGTCCACGGTCTTGGCGACGCTGAAGATTTTGTCGAGCGCAAGCGAGAACCCCTCCGCCCGGAGGATCGCGGCCTGGCGGTCGCCCTCGGCGCGCATGACCTGGTTGATCTGCTCCCGCTTCGTCAGGGCGTCGTCGAGGCTGAGGTCGCCGATCACGGCGCGCAGCCCGGTCGTGGCGATCCCCTGCGCAGCGCTGGCGAAGTTGCCCACCTGGATGACGGTGAGCTGTGGGTCGAACACCTTCCAGTACGCGAAGAGCGAATCCCCCCGCGGCGTTTTCGAATCGTCGCCTATGACTATAAGCAATCCATCGAGGCCGCCACGTCTTTCGAGACCTATCGCGCTGACCTGGAACGACAGATCACCGCCGCGGCGGATCATTTTTCCGTCAACCCGCCAACACTGGTCGTGCTGCCAGAAGACACCGGGCTGATGGCAGCCCTGATCGGTAGCCGCGGTCGGCTCGCGAGACTGGCCGCCCGAAACAAGGAACCCTTGGCGCTGTCCTGGGCCCTGCTTGGCCTCTCCTCTCTTCCTCAGATCTTCTACTACCGATCGAAACGCGGCCGAATTCCGTGGTCCCGCGCTCTCATCCTCGCTCAAACGGACACCGCGTGGCGGGCCTTTGACGAGGCGCTTGCTGGCATCGCCGCGCGCCACCAACGTCTGGATCATGGCCAACCTGAACGCCCCCGAGATCACTGTGACTCGCTCCCCGGACAAAATTAAGCGGCTGGGCGATCCTCGCCAGGCGGGGCGGGGGTACGCGTACGAGGGCGGCTGCGACATATGGAACACCACGTTCCTCTTCGGCGCCAACGCCAAGCTGGAGTCCGACGGCGCAGCGGACCCCAAGCATGCCGTGTTCGCGATCCGGAGAAAAGTCTATTTGGTCAAGGACGAGCGAGAACAGAGCCTCTTGGCGCTGGCAATGTCCTCGGAGTCTCCGGCGAACTCCCGCGTCATCGCGACGCCGTTTGCCCGCCTGGGTGTCCTCACCAGCAAGGACGCGTGGATGAACGATATCCGGCGCTGTGTGGACGGATCTTCGAGGCGGATTTGAATCGCCGTACTTAGCACGTTCGCGAGATGGCGGCGCAACGTGGTCGGAATCGGTACGGGCAGGCGACGGCACATTTCACCCGTTCGACCAGACCGGCAACCAGTACGATGCGAGGTTGGCCGTCGCCCCCGATGGGGCGCTCCACTTGGTGTGGGCCGACTTTCGCCATCAGTCTTGGGACATCTACTCCCGTACGACGCAAGATTGGAAGACGTGGTCGAAATCAATGCGAGTGGACCATTCTCCGTGTTCCCAGGAGGGTTTCCCCGGCGAGAATCTTCATCAGGAGCCGGCGGTGGCGGCGCTGCCAGATGGATCGGTGGTGGCCGCTTGGTCCGATGCCCGCGGCACGCGCGCGGATCGAAACATCAGAGTTGCGCGCCCCTCCCCCACAGGCGCAGGATGGGTAGGTGAAGTAGCCGCGGACGGGAGCGGCACCAAGGAGGCGGACCAGTGGTCTCCTGCGATCGCTGCTTCGGCCGACGGGAATCGCATCGGCCTGGCCTGGCAGGATCATCGCACCGGGTGGAATCAGGTCTTTTTGGCGCTTTCAGCCGACGGCGGGCTGACCTTCCGCAACGCGACCCGGTTGGCGCCGTCCAACGCGGAGCAGTGGCAGCCTGCCGTGGCGTTCGCGCCGGACGGGCGGGTAGGGGTGGCCTGGTCGGAAGGAATCGGAGGTGGGGAAAGACGCATCCGCGTAGCGATTGTCAACGGCGTTCACGTTACGACCTTCTTCGTGGACGCGTTCGCCCCGCCGGGTGTGCGCCAGGCCCGCCCGGCCATAGCTCATACGCGTACGGGGTTCTGGGTGGCCTGGCAAGATGACCGGGCCGGCGACTGGGACGTGCTCGTGGCGCGCGGAGACGGCCGGGGAAGCCGACCGGCGCGCGTAGATGACGGTCCTCCCGGCACTCACGCACGCCTGCCTTCACTCGTGGTGGTTGGAGGTCGCCAGGATCGGCTCGTGATTGCTTGGGAGGATACGCGCGACGGAAAGGAGCAAACTCGAACTACCGTATGGCCGGTGAGATAGCGACTTTAACGTAACGACTGCGCTGAGTCTAGGACGCCTCAACGTTCGGCCAAGACGAAATCCCCCGGGGCGGTGATCACACGAACGGGTTCACTGCCCGAACGCTGCCGTAGAGACGGTCATGCTGGAAGTCTTCGGACAGGAGTTCCGAAAGGCCGAAATGCTCGGCATATGCCCACAAATGTGCGTCGAACCAGGACAGTTGGTATGCTACCGCGCCTCGGAGCGCCGTCCTCAAGAGCATCTCGTCCGGATACAGCACGGTAAATTGCCTCAGCATCTCCTCGGCTTCCCGAAGTGCGTCTTGCACCGAGAGGAGAGGCACTGCGCCCACAAGCGGTCTCGTCACCGCCGCGACAAACTCCATGATTGCCTGATGAGGAACACGGATCGAATCCTCGGCGATCCCCCGCCTCAGGATTTCAGTCGCCATCTCTTGGCGGTCTGGGAATCGTGGATCGAAGCGATACACGAGGATGTTCGTATCAACGAGCGCGGCCACGGCGATAGAGGTCCTCTCGGCTCCATCCACGGGTCTGTACCGACGCCGCGTGAGGGCCTTTGTTCCTCTTCCGCTGTCTGGCTGTCGCCAGATCGAAACGGCGAAGGCGCTCGGCAGGGCTCATTGTTCTGAGCTTCCTGCCAGGGGGGACGACCCGAATCGTCTCCCCGGCGGCGAGCCACTCGATCTCATCGCCTGGGCGAATGCCATAGTGATTTGCGACTGCTTTAGGGACCGTGACCTGAAGCTTCGATGTAACCTTAGCCATGTCCTTATAATAGCAAGGACGTTATCCTTGTTCAAGTTGTTTCTACGAACACCCGACAAAGCGCGAACCACTGGGGCCATGAAGCCATCCGAGTCGTCGACCGATTCGATAGCCTTCTCGACTGCCGAGAGCGCATATTGCGCAGGATGAGGTACCCGACTTCTGTCCGGGCGTATATGGCTCGGTAATCGCCAACCCTGAGCTTGAACAGACCGGCGAACGCGCCGCTGAGCTCCTCTCCACGATGTCCTCCGGACTTCAGCGCGCGTTCGATAGCCGCAAGCACCCGTAACGCCTGATCAGCCCGTTTGCGTTCGGCGTTGTGAGCACGGCGCGCGGCGTTGAATCGGCATTCTATTCGGCGCGCCGGTACTCTTCGGTGCTGCTGGCATCATGACAAAGGTATCCGACGGGTTCGGCCGCCGTCCCGAAGGGTAGTAGGCGGCCGGCCCGGGTCCATCGGAAGAGGGCTTTGCTTGGCGGACGATTGGCGCAGCGTTCATGCGCGTGAGGCCGGTAGTACGGTCATGCGATCACTCGCACGACTCTTGGCCGTTGGGATAATGACAAAGACGGCCTCCCGGCACCACGTTTATTTCCCGCTGAGTCTCTGATTCATGCTCGTCAGGAACGCTTTCAGGATCGCGCCGGGACCAGGATTCAGTTTCGTTGCTTGACTTACATGGTCACCTAAACTACAATATCTATGTAGTCTTAGAGTCTACATATTGAAGGTGCTGTCGTGAAGGCGAGAAGAACTGGGGTGCGCGAGGCCAAAGCGCGACTGAGCAAATTGCTTCGCGATGTGCAACGCGGTCAGGAGTGGGTCATCACGGAGCGGGGCAGCCCTGTTGCGAGACTCTCGCCGATTTCCGGGCGTCTTCTGCCATTAGCGGAGCGCGTCCGCCGGCTGGAGGACTCCGGGCTGGTGGAACCTTTGCGTCATGTGGTGCGGAATCTTCCCCCGCCTCTCCCGCTCAAGGAAGGTCTGGCGCAGAAATGGTTGCAGGAGGACCGTGGCTCGTGAGCACGGAGGTTACGAGTGCGGTTTATTGGGACAGTTCGGCAATCCTTTCCGCCCTTTTTCACGATGGGCACAGTGAGGAGGCCAGCCGGAGCGCGCGCCGCTCAGCGGTGCATTTTCTATCCACATTGGCATGGGCTGAGGTACATGCCGTGATTGCGCGAATAGAACGTGAGCGCGCCCTGGCCAAAGTCCTCGTTGCAGCGGCACGCGAGGCCCTTGAAGGTGGCCCCTGGCGTCGTCTGAACGCGGTGCCTGACTGGAAGGTCGTGCGGGACCTATCGTCCAAGTGGCCACTGCGGGGCGCGGATCTTTGGCACCTGGCCGTGGCCAAGAGCCTTCAGAACGAGGTACCGGAGCTGACGATCCTGTCCTTTGATGCGCGGCTGGCGGCTGCGGCGAAAGGCGAAGGGCTGGCCCGATGGCGCACCTGAGGCGGCGAAGCCGCGCTCGGGGGGGCGGCGCCGGAGATTCTCCGGACTTGCCCGGTCTACCGAACCGGCTTCTTTCACTGCGGTTCGATCGCGGTTCGCTGCGACTCGATGCGCCGCAGACGTTAGAGGTGCCGGCCTATCTCCGCTGGGATTCGCGAGTACAGGCTTGGCGCACGGAAGCGATCAACCATCTGCGTTTCCGAGAGGACGCGGTCGCGTATCACCTCCACCTCAGCGACGAGGCGGAGCGCTTCTTCGACTGCCCGACCCTTCGGCCCAACCTGCCGTCCCTGAGACCGGACCAGGAGGCGGCGGTGGCGGCTTGGGAACGTGCGGGATGCCGTGGTGTCGTCGTCAAGCCGACGGGAACCGGCAAGACCGAGATCGCCCTCACGATCATCGCGCGCCACCGCGCATCGGCGCTGATCGTCGCCCCGCTGCGGGACCTCATGTACCAGTGGCAGCGGCGGATCCGGCAGGGCCTCGGCGTGGACGCCGGGGTGCTGGGAGACGGGCGGCGGGAAGTTTGGCCGATCACGGTGACGACGTACGACAGCGCATGGATCCACATGAAAGAGATCGGCAATCGCTATCGTCTGATCGTCTACGACGAAGCTCACCACCTCCCGGGTCTGTCGCTGCATGAGAGCGCGCTCGATTCTCTGGCCCCGATGCGTCTCGGTCTGACCGCGACCCCGGAGCGCGCGGACGGGCGAGACCGGATGCTCGGCGAGCTCATCGGCCCGACGGCGTTTGAGGAAAAGGTACCGGAAGCCCGGGGACGGACGCTCGCGCATTACTCCATCATCCGAGTGCCCGTCTATCTGGCGGAGGATGAACAGGCGGAATTCGACCGGCGCTCTCGGCAAATTCGCGCGTACGTCGCGAAACGCCGGCGGGAGGACGCCCGGTTCGACTGGCGCGAGGATCTCGTCAAACTGTCCCGCACCGATCCCGAGGCCAAAGAAATTCTTCTGAGCTACCACCGGCGGCTTGCCCTCCTACATCGGTCGGCGGAGAAGCTCCGGGTGGTCGAAGATATCCTGCGCCTGCACTCGTCCGACCAATGCGTCATCTTCACCGCCTCCAACCGGATGGCCCTCGACGTGTCGGCCCGGTTCCTCATCCCGGCGCTGACGTCGCACTCCGACAAGAAGGAGCGGAACGCCGTGCTGGACCAGTTCGCGCAGGGCCGCCTCCGCGCACTGGCCGCGTGCGAGGTGCTCAACGAAGGCTGGGATGCGCCGGCCGTCAAGGTCGGCATTGTCCTCGGCGGGGAGCGCGGGGCCCGGGAGGCCGTCCAACGGCTGGGGCGGCTCCTGCGCCGGTGGGGAGACCACCCGGCCCGTCTCTACGAGGTCGTTGTCGAGGAAACGCCAGACGTGCGGCGGGCGCGGGGGCGCGCCCGGACGGATGCTTACAAAGGCGCAGCGCGTCTATCACTGGGACAGGCGCACCAACTCGATCTCCTCTGATCGCCTGGAGGACGAGTGCGTGCCCCATCTGGCGCGGGGTATTGCCGTCTACGGCGCTCACATCGGGGACCGACTGGGGATTGTACGCAATGCCGCCCGCGCGGCCCTCCGCGGTCTCAGACCGGACCGCGTGGAGGCGGTGATCAAACTCCTCGACGAGGCGGCCACGTACGATTGGCCGCGAAGGGGGAGCGGAGCCGAGCGTCGTCTCCGCGCGTTCCAGGCCGCCGCCGGTCAGCATCCGGTGCTTGACCGGGAGACCGGCCGGCGGATCCTGACCGCGGCACTCGATTCCACCCCTGAACGGGACGACGAGCTCGTGGCGTTCCTGTATCCAGACTATCCAGAGTTCCACCGGTTGACCGCGTTTCCCGACACCTACACCGCCGGGGACCTGAGAGCCGACTACGACTTGGCGCAAGCCCAGGCCCTACTGTACGACGCGGCGCGGGTCGAGGTGACGGCCCAGTCCGATCTGGGACATATTGTGCGATACGTGCGTCTCTCGCGCTTGATGCATCGCATCGCACGCGAAGGCGGCGGGCCGTACCGGATCACCCTGGACGGGCCGGTCTCGATCCTCCGGAAGACTCACGCGTACGGAGCCGACTTCGCGAAGTTTCTCGCGGCACTCGTCCAGGCGCGAGACTGGCACCTCGATGCGGAGATCATGGTGCGCAAGGGCTGGCGTCGCGCGTCGTTCTCCCTTTCGTCGGCCGCCGGGCTCCGTTCCAGCGTGCCTCCCCCGGCGCTGTTCGACTCCGGACTGGAGGTGCGGTTTGCGGCCAAGTTTGGCGAGCGGCGCGACGGGTGGCGGCTTCGTCGGGAGGCGATCCTCCTGGAAGCCGGAGAGCATCTCGTAGTCCCGGATTTCGCGTTCATCCACGAGGACGGCACGGAGGTGGCCCTCGAGATCGTGGGGTACTGGACTCCCGAATATCTCGCGGCCAAGTTTCAGAAGCTGCGGCGGGTGCGCGAGGCCGGTATTATCGTGGCGGTCAGGAAGTCGATGGCGCTCAAGGTCGGCCCTCTGCCCGGTGAGGTCTTACCGTTTAGGAGCGGCATACTACTGAGGGACCTGATGCCGAGGTTGGAGGCGTTCAGGAAGGTGCTATAGGTGCGCCCGGGAATGCGCCCGCTACGTGACGATCCGGACGGCCCGCGGACATGGGGGCAATCGCAAAATCCCCCTCCCGGCACCAGCTTAAGGCAGCATAGCCTCCAGTATTGAATTGGGCGGTCGCAATTATCACGCGAGCCACACCCGATTGAGGAACGCCAGCGCCGTCCGGTAGTCGGTCGCCGGCCATCCCAGCACTCGCTTGTTGATCGCCTGAATCTCGTGCGGGTGGTAGAGGAAGTTGGCGGCCTGTTCCTCCGCGAGCCGCCGGTATAGGCGCGTGTAGATCTCGCGACGCTTCGCGGCGTCGAACGTGGCGAGTCCCTGCAGGAACAGCCGGTCGATCTCCGCGTTGGAGTAACCCCAGATGTTGAGCGAGCCGTTCGTCTGGAAGTATGAGTGCAGGTCCGGGGTCTGCGGCACGATGTAGTAGAAGCAGAACGCCTCGTACTCTTCGGTGACGT
Organism: bacterium; assembly: GCA_035934535.1. Classification (GTDB taxonomy): domain Bacteria; phylum Sysuimicrobiota; class Sysuimicrobiia; order Sysuimicrobiales; family Segetimicrobiaceae; genus DASSJF01. The sequence goes on along the minus strand of DASYXS010000020.1, from coordinate 58,411 downwards.
GCTCGCGGCGCACGAACTCGGTGAACTCGAGCGGCTGGAACCGGACGTCGATCCCGATGTCCCGGAGGTTCTGCTGCACGATCAGCGAGGCGTCGATCCGCTCGGGCTGCCCCTGATCGGTGTTGAAGGTGAACGCGAATTTCCGGCCGTCCTTGGCCAGGATGCCGTCCCCGCCTGCCCGGAAGCCGGCCTCGTAGAGCATCTTCTTGGCCCGCTCCGGATCGTAGTCGAAAGTCGGCGCGTCCTTCACGTACCAGTTCTTGAGCGCGCTGGGGATCGGACCGTTGGCCAGTTCCGCGCGTCCCCGGGCGACCTGCTGAATGATTCCCTTCGTGTTGATCGCGTGCGCGAACGCCTGCCGGACCGCCCGTGCGCCCCACCACTTCCCCAGCGTCGGGCTCTTGTCCGTCCGGTAGTTGGCGCCGAAATACCGGAAGTCCATCACCGGCTGCTCGGTGATCGCGATGGTCGGAGTGCCCGCGAGCGCGGGAATCTGCGCGACCGTAGGGAACGCGATGTCGAGCTCACCGGTCTTGACCTGCAGCACCGTGGAATTCAGATCCCGCACGACCTTGTAGATGATCGCGTCGAGGTACGGCCGTCCCTCGTGATAGTTGTCGTACGCGGTCACCGTGAAGTGATCGCCCGTGATGTGCTCGCCGAACTTGAACGGTCCGGTGCCGACCGGATGCTGGAGGAACGCCTGCGGGAACTTGGTGGCGTTGAACTCCTGCCCTTCGAGCAGGTGCTTGGGCATGATGAACGCGATGTAGCATAGGAGCTCCAGGAACGATGAGTACGGCGTCTTGGTGGCGACCCGGACCGTCATCGGGTCCACGACCTCGACGCCGGCGACGGGTTCGAAATTTCCGCGCAACTGGCTGTTGATCTTGGGATCGGCGTACGCGTCGATCGTGTACTTGACGTCGTCCGCGGTGAACGGACGGCCGTCGTGCCACCTGACGCCGCTCTTGAGGTGGAACGTCCACGTCAATCCGTCTTTGGACACCTCCCAGCGCTCGGCGAGATCGGCCTCCGGCGCCCAGTCCGCCGGCCGGAGGCGCACCAACTTATTGAACATGGCGTTGTTCACCATCAGGTTCTGGATCAACCCGATGGGCGGCCACGGCGTGATGTTGGCGTTGACGGGGACGCGGAACGTGCCGCCGCGTCGAGGGGTGGGCGCGGCCGATGCGCGTCCGATCTGGGTCCACGGCGCCGGTGGTCCGGCGGCCGCGAGCCCGAGGCCCGCGGCGCCGGTAAGCAGCCCGCGCCGCGTCAGGGTGCGGCGTCGTGCGGCGATGCCGGCTACGGCGGGTGTCGTGCGCACGGGACCGGCCATCGGCGTGTCACCTCGTGCTGCGGCGTCAAGGACGCGAGCGTGCGGCAGGCCTGCGAGATATTCGGCAAGGAGGCGCTCCGCTCCGCCAGAAGTACACGTGTGGAGGGGATGCCCGATGCCGCACATCGTGTACCTCGAGTCCGTGACCGGATACGGCAGCGCCGAGAACAACCGCCGGCTCGAGATCCTGCGCGGGTACCTGCGCCCCGGGTTCACGATCGAGCTCCTGAACCCGCCCGACGGCCCCAAGATCCTCGAGGGGCGAGAGGACTTTGAGCAGGCCGGCCGGGCCGCCCTCGCGGCGGTCGCCGAGATCGGGCCGGACCGCTGCGCGGCGATCATCGCCGCGGGCGCCGTGGACCCGGCGCTCGCCGACCTGCGCGCCGCCGCCAAGGTCCCCGTGATCGGCCCCGGGGAAGCCTCGTTGTTCGTCGCCCGCCTCGTGGCATCGCGTCTCGTGATCCTCACCGTGGAGCCCGCCGTGCCCGCGGCTCAGGCGATGATCAAGAACGTGCCGGCGCGGCCGGACACCGTCGTCGTCCACATGATGAAGACGACGGTGCGCAAGATCTTGGCCGATCTCGAAGCGGGACGCCGGTTCATGCGCGAGGAAGCGGCCGCGGCCGTGCGGGAGCATCGCGCGGACGGAATCTACCTCGGTTCGATGACACAGGGCACGCTTGGTATCGCCCAAGACCTTCGGACGCAGATCGGGATTCCGGTCCTTGACCCCTTGCCCATTTCGGTCTACGCGGCGCAGGAGGCGGCCTCGACACGCGCCCGCTGAGCGTGTGTCCGCCGTCTGCTCCGTTCTCTCCCGAGGTCGTCGGCCCGGACGGGGCCTCGGTCTCATCGCATCCGCGGGCCACGGCTGCCAGCGTCGAGATGCCGCAGCGCGGGCTCGCGGCCGTGGGGATAATCGCAAAATCCCCCGCCCGGCACCAGTTCTATCAAACACGTTCTCCTCCATTTCCAGCGAGCCGGATGAGTCGTCTGCCAAACCTCGAATCCTCGGCGGGGAGGGAACCCGAGGAACCACGCGGCATTTCCCTGGTTAGATGAAATGCCCGCGCCCTCATCGGTGCCACCATCGCGCTAGCAGCGCCGTTACCCGGCGCGATCTCGTCCGAGTTTTGGCGTGGAGGGGATTTCGTGACATCTGCATTGCGTCCGCATAGTTCCCATTGGGGCGCGTACACCGTGGACGTCCGCGACGGCGATCGCGTGACGGTCCATCCGCATCCGCTGGACCCCGATCCGTCGCCGCTGCTCGGAAATATCTCCGGCGGCGTGCGGCACCGGACGCGCGTGTCGCAGCCGATGATCCGGGCGGGGTGGCTGGACCGCGGTCCCGGGCCGGCGGAGGGCCGCGGCGCGGAACCGTTCGTCCCGGTCGGCTGGCCGACGGCGATCCGGCTGCTCGGGGACGAGCTCCAGCGCGTGATCGGTCGGCACGGTCCCGAGGCGATGTACGGAGGCTCCTACGGCTGGGGCAGCGCCGGGCGATTCCACCATGCCCAAAGCCAGGTCCATCGGTTTCTCAACTGTCTCGGCGGCTACACCCGGTCGGTTCAAACGTACAGCCTCGGCGCCTCGCGCGTCATCCTGCCGTATGTTATTGGCACGCACGACGAATTGCTCTACTCCGCGACGGCGTGGCCGGTCATTGCCGCCAACTCGCAACTGGTCGTCTGTTTCGGCGGGATTCCCCTCAAAAACGCGGCGGTCAGCGCCGGCGGGGTGACCCGGCACACGGTGCGCGGCCATCTCAGGGAGGCCGCCCGCCGGCAGGTGCGGTTCGTGCAGTTCAGCCCCTTGAAGGACGACCTGCCGGAGTTTCTCGAGGCCGAATGGCACCCGCTGGTGCCCGGCACCGACGTGGCGGTCATGCTGGCGCTCGCGCACACGCTCATCACGGAGGGCCTGCACGACCGGGACTTTCTGGCACGCTACTGCGTCGGGTTCGAGCGATTCGAACGGTACGTCCTCGGTCTCGACGACGGCCGGCCGAAGAGCCCCGAATGGGCGGCGTCGCTGGCGCGCGTGCCCGCGGACGCGCTGCGCGCGCTGGCTCGCCGGATGGCGGCGTGCCGGACGTTGGTGACGGTGAGCTGGTCGCTCCAGCGGGCCGATCACGGCGAGCAGGTGCCCTGGATGGGCCTCGTGCTGGCGGCCATGCTCGGACAGATCGGACTGCCGGGAGGCGGGTTCGGATTCGGGTACGGCTCGGTGCAGGCCGTGGGCGCGCCGCGGTCGATACCGGTGCCGACGCTGCCGCAGGGCACGAACCCCGTCGAGACGTTCATCCCCGTGGCGCGGATTTCGGATATGCTGCTGCACCCGGGCCAGGAGTACGATTACGACGGCCGGCGCCTGCGGTATCCCCGGATCCATCTCGTCTACTGGTGCGGGGGCAACCCATTTCACCATCATCAGGATCTCGGACGGCTGCGCCGGGCGTTTCAGCGTCCGGACACGGTCGTGGTGCACGAGGCGTTTTGGACGGCCACGGCGCGCCATGCCGATATCGTGCTCCCGTCCACCATCACGCTCGAGCGGGATGACATCGCGGCCTCGCCCAACGACGGCTACTTGATCGCGATGCATCAGGCGGTCCCGCCGTACGCGGCGTCGCGAAACGACTATGAGATTTTCGCCGAGCTCTCGTCGAGGCTTGGGGCCGGCGAGCGGTTCACCGAGGGCCGCACCGGCGCGGAGTGGATCAGACATCTCTACGAGGAGTGGCGGGAGTCCGCGGCAGGCGTCGCGGCCCAGGCGCCGCCGTTCGACGAGTTTTGGCACGCCGGCAGCGTCGAACTGCCCGTCAGCCCAGACGACGCGGTGCTCTTTTCGGCGTTCCGGGAGAATCCCGTACGCGCGCCGCTCGCGACCCCGAGCGGCCGCATCGAGATCTTTTCATCCCGGATCCATGGGTTCGACTATCCGGACTGCCCCGGTCATCCGGCGTGGCTCGAGCCCGCGGAGTGGCTGGGCTCTCCGCTCGCCCGCCGGTTCCCGCTCGTCCTGATCGCCAACAACCCGAGAACCCGGCTGCACAGCCAACTGGATATCGGGGAGTTCAGCCAGGCGGCGAAGGTCAAAGGGCGGGAACCGGTTCGTCTGCATCCCGACGACGCCGCGGCCCGCGGCATTGCGGACGGGGACGTCGTGCGCGTGCACAACGACCGTGGAAGCTGCCTGGCGGGCGCCGTCGTGAGCCGCGAGATTCGCAAGGGCGTGGCGCAGCTCTCCACGGGCGCGTGGTACGATCCGCTCGACCCCCGGGACCCGACGCCGATGTGCGTGCATGGGAACCCGAATGTCCTGACGTTCGATAAGGGCACGTCACGCCTCGCCCAAGGGTGCAGCGGCCAGCAGTGTCTGGTTGAGATCGAGCGGTGGGACGGCGCGCTCCCGCCGGTTACGGTGCTCGACCCGCCGGCGATGGAACACCGGCACGGCGTCTGAGGTACTACAGATCGCCCGGTCCGTGCGACGTAGGCCGCTTCACGCAATAAGGCGAGTGACTCGAGGGGGTGGGGTAAAACGCGGAACCCGCCAAGGGCGACGCCGAAAATACAAACCGATCTCGTGAATATGTTCCACTACGGCGGTAACTCGGATACTCTCCGTCAGACGCCTCCGCCGCTCGGAGGATGGGCCCGCTCATCGTGTCCGTCCGGCTTAGTCTCATCCCCTGCCGGACACCTGCCGTCCAACGCCTCTATCTCAGAGAACCGGCCGAGAACGGTGGGAGGCGCGGATCTGTGGATCGTATGGAAGGAATCGCGGCCCACGCAACAAAATCGCCGCCGGGGGTGACATTCCGAGGCAGGTCCGGCAGCCCGAGGGGAGCCACCATGCCGAAACTTCCGCGTTCGGAAATTGCGGGTCTGATCATTCTCTGGGTGTTCGTGTCCGGCATCTTGGTCCTCGTCGATTTGGTATTCCTCACCTATCTGGGGTTCCTCGATCCGGTACTTGGCCCGTACCCGTCCGCCACGGAACTGTTCCTCGCCAAGGCGTTGCCCCCCGTCGCGGTGGTCACCCTCGTCGGCGCAATCGTGCTGCACCGGTTTCGCCTGCATGTGCCCGCCATCGTGTGCGGTCTGCTGCCGGTCGCTCAAGGAGTAATCGTCGCGCGCTACGCGCTTCGGTACCTGCTTGAAGCGTTCAGCAGGCATCCACTCTAGGCGCGCGGTGACGCGGTCTCGACGACGATTTCCGCCAACTTTAGGAACACCTCGTTGGAAGTCTCATGCTCAAGGAGAGAGGTTAGCCCCCCGCGGTAGGGTCTGATGCTGGGGGTCTATCCTCTTGGTCTCGGCGGGGCTTAGGTTTACGATTCGCCCACGGCGCAGGTCAATCGCCGAACGGCGCACGTTGCTTGAGGTGATTGCCATGACGTGGAAGCGATGGATGTTCTTGGCGGCCTCGGTGGTGTTCATCGGGTCCGCCGGACACTTGGCCCGGTTCGACGGGTACGCCGCACGTCTCGACACGGCGCGATTCACGTATCACGCGACCCCGGCCTCCGTGCCGGTCGCTCTGGGGTTTGGGGAACTGATCTACCTCACCCACCCCGAAGACATTGTGGAGGGCATCCACTACGCCGAACAGGTGCCGTCGTTCGGCAACGAGGCGCTGGCGCGGGCGTACGGGGGGCATGCGGCGGTGCCGGAGAACGTGGCGCGGGTGGCCACGGCCGATCTGGTGCACCAATGGTACGCGGAGTGGGTGCGCCGGGGACGCCCCGACGACTTTCTGGTGTTCCTCCGGGACCGGTATGCGCCGCTGGCGGCGGCGAACGATCCCACGCATTTGAATCAGGCGTGGTTGCCCAATGTGACACGATACCTGCGGGCCCACTACCAGTACCTGCCGGCCTCCTCGGGCATGCTGCCGTTCGCAAGCGCCTGCGCCGCGCAGTAGGAGCCGGCGCGGCTCTCCGCGACCGGCTCGTGATCCTATCCGTGCGCGACAATGCGGCAGAACGCGGCGGCAATCTCCGGATCGAACCGGACCCCAGATTCACGCCGAAGCGCGGCGATCGCGTCGCGATAATACAGCTTCGGAACGCCCGGGCGGCCCGTGATCATCTCGCCGTAGGCATCCACGACGGACAAGATCCGCGCGCCCAGAGGGATTGCGTCTCCTTTGAGCCGGTCCGGACGTCCGGCGCCGTCCCAGCGCTCAAACCGGTGGCGGAGAATCGCCGCAACGTCGCCCAATCCTTCGACGTCTTTGAGCATCCGATGGGCGACGGCGGGCTCTCTTTCGAACATGTTCCGCTCATCGTCCGTCAGGCCCGCCGCCTTTTTCAGCGTCGCTTCGGGTACGTCGATCTTGCCGATGTCGTGGAGAAGCGCGGCGCGGCGCGTGGATAGGATCTCCGGATCGGAGCACCGAAGCGCACGCGCGAGCGCCACCGCCCACTCAGCCAGACGTTTGCTGAAGTCCGCGACATGGCCGTTGTGCGCATCCAGACGCCGCGCCACGGCGACGATCCGCGCGTCGTCATCCGGTACATTCGCCGCCCCGGCCCGCTCGACCAGGCTGCGATAGGTCGTCGCGCCGGCCTCCGGGGGCTGCGTTTGCGCGACGTCCTCGGCCTCCGGCTGTGTCTGCGTCTGCGCCGCCCGCGCGCGCTCCGTGTCCAGTGCCTGCCGCTCCGCCTCGAGCGAGGCCCGGTCGCCGGCGAGCCGGGCTCTTTCCGCATCCAGGTCTCGTCGCAGCGCTTCGAGGCGAACGTTCTCCTCGTGCAGCAGGCGTCGACTTTCCGAGAGGCGCGCCTCCTCGTCTGTCGCGTCGATCCGGGCCGCGGCCTGCTCGGCCCCAGCGCTTTCGCGGCGCGCTCTTTCAGCATCGAGGGCCGCACGAGCTTCCACCAGCTGCGCCCGCTCGGTCTCGAGCCGGCGGTGGGCATCCGCCAGCCGCTGCTGCTCCGCGGTGATCCCCGCGCGCGCGTCGCGCCCCCGTGCTTGAGCGGCCTCCACTTCCTGCCACGCCGTTGCGAGCTTCTTCCGTTCGCCCGCGAGCCGGTCTGTGTCGGCCTCCAGCATTCGCCGTGCTTGTTCCAGACGTTCGTTTTGCTGTGCGAGCGCCGCCTGCGCGTCGGCAAGGCGACGCTGCTCGGCCTCCAGCGATGCCCGGTCCGCTCCGGGCCCGGTCTGTGCGGCGGCGGGGGTGTGCTGCGCCGCCGGTCCGCCGGCGGGCGGTGTGTGTGTGTCGATGCGTTCACCGGCTCCACGTGCGGCGTCGCCGATGCTCTGGGCGATCCCCTCGCCGAGGGCCGTCGTCGCCTGCGCGGCGAACGCACGCATGCCCTCCTGGTCTTCCTCGGAGTACTCGTGCGGCGCGTCGTAGTAATATGCAAGGGCGGCGACGACCCGGCCGGCCCGGCTGAGCGGCCACACGCACATCGACCGAAGGTTTTCGCGTACGAACCGGTCAACGAGCGCGGCGTGATCGGACGACAATTCAAGAACGTCGCGCACGATCCACGGCGCGGGATCGGCCCTCCGCCGGGCCTTCGGCAGATCCATGCATGTGAGCTCCGGATGCCGGAGGATGTGAATCCAGGGGTTGACGCCGTTCGGAGTGACGAGTTCGGCGACGTACCGTTCGGATAGGTTGTGCGACCACGGGCAGGTCACGATGCCGGTCGGCGAACGGAAGAAGATCGCGGCGTGGTCCGCCTCGGTCAAGACAAGCAGGGCGCGCGCGATCGCCGCGACGGGGGATTCAGCCGGCGTGGCGCCCTCCGGCGTTTCGACCGTCGCTTGTGGGTCCACCATGTGTCTCATGCCCGCAGCTCGTCCGTAGGAATCAGTCCGTCGGGTCGGCGCGGCGCCGGCGGGCGGCGCGCTTCATCCCGCGCGTTTGAGGTGGAGCCGGCCTCTCGCTAAGTTGTGTGCTACCCGGCCCGCGGCGATCTTAGACGACCGGAATCCGGAGACAGCACCGAGGCCGGGTGGGCCGGTTGCCAATAGAAATGGTAGGCGAGAAAGGCCGAGGCCGCCAGCAAGAACAGCATGGTCGCGGCATCCAATTCGTACAGTCCGAACATCCCGCCGGCCAAGAGTCCGATGAGGATTGCGATCACCACGGCCGGCCACAGATGGAAGATCCCGTTTATCATGTGCTCGCCCCAGTACGACTCACCGGTGTCCAGTTGAGCCTCCGCGATGCCCAGGCCCAAGATGCTGACGATGAGCAGGATCGCGATCACGAGCACGGACAGCGGGCGTGCGCGCATGTTCCCCCTCCGTCGCGGGTCCTGCCCGATCCGGCCGCGGCGCCGCAACGAGGAACTCGCGTCGCGCCGGACCCGGGCGACTCAGGGCCTCGGCATCATGATGCCCCGCCGAACCGACTTTCGGACGCCGGCCTGCGGCGTCGCAGCAGGGAACCCGAGGGACCGCGCGGCATTGATTTCAGGCGCTTCGACCCGCCCGCGATGGCGCACAGGCGCGGCCTCTCAGGCCGTTCAGCTCGTCCGTGCGGAGGTGCGAAATTGAGGAACCGCGAAACTTCCTGCCATGGTGTCATCGCGTGGCCTGAGAGGACGTCCATGAGGGGGGCATCGCTCCCTCTCGTCATCGGCGTCGTTCTCGCCCTCTGTGCGGCTCCGGTCCCGGTCTCCGCGCAATCGTCGGTGACGTACACCGTGCCGATCAACACCAGGGTCTCGCCGGTGACGTACACGATCCAAGGTGTGTATTGGGCGTCATCCTCGGAATTTTTCTCCGCGCCGGGCGGCGGCAACCTGGACACGTGGACTTCGCAACTGTACGGAATTGATTTCCGGGCGGACACGCGGTCGCACTGGGGAGTCCATCTCAACGGGGTCACCGGCAGCGAGGGAAATTGGGCGTTTGCCGGTGCGGCCCCGGTTGGACTGTCGCTCGGCGGCACCGACACCATCTGGAGCGCCGACGTATCATACTTGGTGCAGCGTCCCCTTCCGGAGAACCCTTTACTGCCCGTGACCTTCCGAGCGTTCATCGGCTACGGCGAGGCGAAGGGAAGCCTGTACGCCGGGAACCTCCTCGGCCTCGGATCCGCGTCGCTCACCGCGGACAGCACCGGCCCGCGCGTCGGGTTTGACTTTTCCTACCCGTTCCAGTCGGGATGGTGGCTCAACGCCGGGGTCGCCTATGCGCCATCGGTCAGCACGACGGTATCCGGGCCGGTCAACGGCAGCACGCAGTCGGCCACCGCCACCGGCACCGGCTGGGACGCGCAGGCCAGCGTGCGCTACACGTCGGCAGCGCGCTGGAACGTCGAGGTCGGTTACCGGTTCGTTCGGGAGATTCAGAATGACCTGCGCATCTCGGGCGTTGCCATCTGTCCGTGCCACACCCAGTGGGAGGGCCCGTTCATCGCGGTCGGCGCGAGTTTCTGAGGCAGGGTCAGCCGGCCGTCTCCCGAAGACGAAGCACGTTGAAGACGCTGACCGGCCTGGACAATCCTTTGAGCGTCAGGTCGCCCAACGGCTCCGCCTCCACCGCGTCTTCGATCATCGTGTGGACGCGCTGGCTGATGAGGATCTGGCCGGCCTCGGCTTCGCTGCACAGCCGGGCGGCGAGGTTCGTGACGGTGCCGATCGCGCCGTAGTCGGACCGTCCCACAAACCCGATCCGCCCGAGGGTTGCGTAGCCAAGCGCGATGCCCATGCCGAACCCCAGCTGGTGGCCGCGCTTGCGCCACGCGCCGGCGAGCGCCGTCACGCGGGTCCGCATCTCGACGGCCATACGGACGGCCCGCAGCGCGGGATCCGGACACGGCACGGGATCGTTGAAAAAGATCATGAGACCGTCCCCCGCGAAGCGCTCCAGCGTCCCCTCGAAGCGGAAGATCTCCTCGCCGAGAACGCGGTGGTACTCGTGGAGAACGCCCATCAGCTCTTCGGGCTCCGCGGTCTCCGAAAACGTCGTGAAGCCGCGGAGATCGCAGAAGGCGACGGTGATCTCGCGCCGGTGGCTCTCGAGGATCTTGTCGGTCCCGGCGGAGAGAATGACCTCCGCGATCTGGGGGGACAGAAAGCGCCGGAGGCCGTTCATCCGCTCGATCTCGCTCACCTGCGCGGCGACCCGCTGCTCCAAGGTCCGGTTCCACTCGCTCAGCTGCGCCGCCTGCGCCTGCACGGTGTCGTGCAGCGCTTTGATCCGCAGCATCGACTTGACCCGGGCCACCAAGGCGGCTCCGTCGAACGGCTTGGTGAGATACTCGTCGCTGCCGGCGTCCAGCCCGGCGACGACGTCGGCGGAGTCGGCCTTGGCGGTGACCATGATGATCGGCATGAACGGCAGGGTATCGTCTCCGCGCAGCCGGCGGCACACCTCGAGGCCGTCCATCTTGGGCATGTCCACGTCCAGCAAAATCAGGTCCGGAAGGTGCTCGCGCGCCGCCGCGAGCGCCTGCTCACCGTCCGCGGCGGTCACCAGCTCGTAGTCATGGGCCGCCAGCCGGGCCTGCAGGACGTCCACGTTCATCGGGTTATCGTCGGCGATCAAGATAAGCGGCGGCGTTCTCACGGCGGCCTTCCGGCGCGGTCAGGGGAGGTACTCGCGAACCTTGGCCAGCAGCTGGCGCGGACTGAAGGGCTTGGCCACATAGCCGTCGCAGCCCGCCTCGCGCGCCTTCACCTCGTCGCCGCCGAGCGCATACGAGGTGACCGCGATGATCGGAATGCCGCGGAGCGCCGGATCGGCTTTGATCCGCCGCGTCGCCTCGTACCCGTCGAAGACAGGCAGCTGGATGTCCATGAGGATCAGATCGGGACGCTGGGCCCCGGCCATGCTGACGCCCTCGGCGCCCGTCAGCGCCTCGTACACCTCGTACCCGGCGCTGACGAGGAGATCGTGCATGGTGCGCCGGTTGTCTTCGTTGTCCTCGGTGACCAGAATGCGCCCGCCCATCACGCCGCACCGGCCGTCTCGACGCGAATCGGCAGGGTGAATCCGAACGTCGACCCTTCGCCGAGCCGTGACGTGACCCAGATCCGCCCGCCGTGCCACTCCACGATCCGCTTCGCAATGGCGAGGCCGAGCCCGGCGCCGCCCTTGTTGCGGGTGCTGGTGTTGTCCACCTGCTGGAACTCCTCGAACACCCGCTGGCGGTCGGCTTCCGCGATGCCGGGGCCGGAGTCCGCGACCGTGACCTGGAACTCCGCGTCGCGCGCGGACGCTTCGATACGCACCTCGCCCGTCTCCGTGAATTTGATGGCGTTGCCGACCAGGTTCAACAAAACCTGAGTGATGCGCCGCTCGTCCCCCCGGCCCGGGGGCAAATCGTTCGGCAGGGAGACCGTGAGCGCGATCTTCTTCTCCTTGGCCAGGGACTCGACCGCGGTGAAGACCGTCTGGACGACGGCCCGCATCGAGTAATCGCCGAGCGACAGCGAGGCCCGGCCGGCCTCGATTTTGGAGAGATCGAGCACGTCGTTGATCAGCCGGAGGAGATGACGGCCGCTCAGCTGCATGCGCCCCAAGACGTCCCGGATTTTGTCCGGAACGGCGCCGTAGATGTCATCCAGGATCAACTCCGTATACCCCAGAATCGCGTTCAACGGGGTGCGCAGCTCGTGGCTCATGTTCGCCAGGAACTGGGACTTGTGCTGCGATGCTTCCGTCAGCTGGTCGTTCAGATCTTTGAGCTCGCGCGTTCGCAGCGCCACCATGGCTTCGAGTTCCCGCGCGTAGGCCTTCACATCGTCGTGCAGCCGGGCGGTTTCGATGGCGATGGCGGCCTGGTCGCCGAGCGCGGCGAGCAGCCGCTCGGCGTCGACGTCGAATTTGTCGGGCTCCCGGCTGGCCGCGTACAACACGCCGATCACGCGATCGTGGACCCGAAGGGGCACGCCGAGCACCGATGGCAGCGCGGCTTCCGGGTGAGGGTGGGTGCGGCCGGCATCGCCGTCCGCGGCGGCCGGGGTCCCGAAACTCAAGACGCGCTCGCCGAGAGATCCGTTCAGCGTGAAGTGCGTGCCCGCAAAACTGTCGGCGATGTGGCCGCTCACGGCCTGGGTGGTGAACACGTCGGTCTCGCCCTGGCGAAGGGCGACCAGCCCCGCGTCGGCCCCGAGCAGATGCTGCGCCTGCTCCGCGATGAGATCGAGGGTCGGCTCATAGGCCACCTGCCCGTTGACCTCGCGGCTGATCTCGTACAGCGTCTGCGATTCGCGGACCTTGCGGTTCAGGGCTTCGACGGTGGCCTTGAGGCTGGCGGCCATGCGGTTGAACGCGTCCGCGAGGAGCCCCACCTCGTCCTTCGTCGTAACCTGCAGACGCACGTCGAGGTCGCCCTGCGCGATCTTCCGGGCCGCGCCGACCAGGCTGCGGAGGGGCTGAACGAGCCCGCGCGCCAGCCACGCCGCGAGGCCCACCCCGACGGCGGAGAGCAGCAGGCCGGTCCACACGGTGCTCTGCTGCACCAACGTCCCGCGCCGCACGAGGAACAGGAAGACGCCAAAAATGAAGTCCTCGAGGAACAAGAACAGGAGGACGAGCTTGACCTGCAAACTCATATACCCAGAGGGCCCTGTGCCCCGTCCCCCCTCAAGGAGCGGTGAACGCGCCGCATCACCCCGGCAAACCTGCCGTCATTTTCTGGGGAGGCGTCAAAAATCCTTGCCCGAGGAGACGCCGTAGTGTAAGATTGGACGGTAAGAGAGTGTTTGATGCTCGCATGACAAGGCCGATACGGGGGGGACCCGGTGGGCGTCGCAAGTGAGCATCTCCGCAAGAGGGTGGAGGAGCTGGAGAGCGAGCTCCAGGAGCGCGCTCGGTTTTTGGCCCAGCGCGAAGCGAAGCTCCAAGAGCTCGAGGAGCGGGTGGAACGCCTCGCGGCCCATTGCTTCGACGTCGCCCAGGCGTTCGTGGCGTCGACCGAACAGCCCATCCTGCTTCAGCTTCACCGGAAGATCGGCCCCGCCCGATTCCGCATTCGTGCCGGATCGTCCTACTCGCTCGTCGCGCGCTTGACGGAGGAGCGTTGGGACGTCGCGGCGCACCTGCACAGCGGGATTCGACGCGCCGCCTACGCGACCGATCAGGAATTTGACGAGGCTGCATCCGCCGTACTCGAAGAGATGATCGGCGACGCCTTGGTCTCGCTGATGACCGGGAGAGATCTTCTTGGCCCGGCGGTGCCACCGCCGCCCAAGGAGGCGTTCTGGGTTCCGTGGCAGAGGATGTTCGGCGTGCGCCCCGCGCGCCGGCCGGCCCACCGCACCGCCTGACGCCCCGGCCCGAACGGGCCTCGTCCGGTGTCACCGGGTGATCAGCCCGATCGCCCGCCAGTACGGTACAGCGGCCGTAATTGCCATCAAGACCAACATCGTCACCAGCACGCCGACCCGGAGCCCGTCGCGGTCGGTAAACATCTCGCCTCTGGTGTTCTCCCTCATCACGATGTAGAAATCGCTGAGGCCGGGGAACAGCCACGTGTTGCCCACCGTGAGCACGATGAAACCGACGAGCCAAGGGGAGAGCCGCAACTGCGGGGCGACCGGCAGCAAGGCCAGGATCAGCAGAAAATTTGCCGGGACGCGGGGCAGCACCAAGCGGCAGGCCGCGATGAGCGCGCCGAGCACCGCCACCAGGACGGCCGGTTGTCCCGCGAGGTACACGAGCGGCGCCAGCTCCCGCGCGATCCACCGGTCGATCCCGACGGTGCGGAATACCGCCCCGGAACCGACCAGGAGCCCGAAGAGGATGAGAAATCCCCACTGTATCCCGCTGCGAAAGGTCGCCGAATCGAGGACGCCACCGGCCAGGACGATGACGAGCGCGGTCGTCGCCAGCCAGGCCGGGTCGATGCGGAGCACCGGCTCGAGCAGCATCCCGGCGAGGAAGACGGCGACTGCCACGATCGTCACGATCTCGTGTTTCGAAAGCGCCCCCAAGACTCGCCGCTGCCGCCGCAATGCCTCCGGTGCGATCGTTGAGGCGCGCTCGGGGCGAAAGAAGAACAGCAGGGCCGCCAGCGCCCCGACAAATACCAGGAGCCCGACCGGGGCGGCGTCCGCAAGCCACGAGAGCCAGTCGGCGCGCGCCCGCTCGGCCGCCGGCAGGAGGCCGAGCAGAAAGAAGTTGGTCGCCAGCCCCGTGAGAAAGACGCTGCTGAAGGTCGAATTGCCGATGAATCCCGCAAACGCGAGGCCGGCGCTCGCGCGGCTCCGCTCACCGTATCCCAGGGCCTGCGCCACTTCGCGCGCGAGCCCGCTTGCGGAAGAAATCCGGGCGTTCACCGCGGGTACCAGCGGGGTCGTCAATACGCCGCCGATCAACAGCGCGAAGAGTTGACCGGTGTGCGTGGCCGGTAAGGTTCTGAGGAGCAGGAGTGCGAACCTGAACAGGAGCCCCGAGCGCGCCATGGCGGCGGCGAGGCCGATCGCCCCGAACGCGAGGACCCATGTCGGGCTGGCAAATCCGGCAAACGCGAGCGTGATGGGGACGAGTCCGGTCAGTCCCCAGGCCGTCGTCATCGCCAGGCCGATCACGAAATCGGGCACCGGTTGGAGCAGCCAACCGAGCGCCGCCCCGAGGACGATGAGTCCGACGTGCCACCCGCGAGTGGTCAGGCCGGCCGGGGGCGGGACCAGCCACAAGGCGAGGGGCAGGAGTACGGGCGCCGCGGCCGCGGCGATGCGCCACGGGCGGGGCCATGCCGCTTCCGGCGCCGCCGCGGGGGCGGCCGGTGCCCGCGCCACGGCCGTGCCCCCCGCGTGCTCGCGGGAACGGTCTTCGATCAACCGGGCCAGAGACGCGGCCACGGCCACGCCTACGGCCCCGCGCTCGCGGACCACCTGGTTGAACCGGTGGCGAGGGAGCGTCCATGTCTCAACGTCGGTCAGCGCACGCACGGAGCCGGTGCGACGCGCGAGGAGCAGGCCGAGTTCGCCGAAGTATCCAGGGGCCTCGAGAACCGCCACGGACCGCTCGCCGCCTTCGGCCGCGACGGAAACCTGAACCTTGCCGGCCTCGAGCAAGAACAGTGAGTCGGCCTCCGCGCCTTCGGAGAAGATCAGCGTGCCGGCGGTAAAGTAAGCCTTTTCCAGCGCGCCGACCAGCCGGGCAGCCTCAATGCGGTCGAGATCCCGAAAAAACGGCACGCGGCGTAGGAGATCCTCAACCGGCTCGACGGCCGAGGGTGCCGGGGTCCGATCACTCATGCGCCGCCACTTTTCGAGGTGCGCACTGGATTCCTCTCCGGATGGTGCTATGATCAGGCCAGCGACGCGACAGGGGAGGGATTCGCCTGACAATCCGGTTGACGGCGGCAACGGTTCTCGCGGCGACGCTGCTGACTGGCTCCAGCTTCGTGACATCGGCACAGACCCCGCCGGCTCGAACCATCAACATCTCGATGGTATCGTTCAAGTACGACCCCAGCGTCGTCACGATGAACGTCGGCGATCGAATCACGCTACGAGTCACCAACGACGACAAGACCCATCCGGGCCGGGTGCACAGCATCGCGTCCCCGTTCTTTCAAAGCCTGAACTACACCGTGACCGGCGACGCGCAACAAGGCGTGGCGAAAGGCGACGGCTGGAAATACGTCCTGGTCGATAACGGCAAGACCGCCGACGTGACGTTCGTGCCGCAGACGCCCGGACAGTTCAACTTCTTGTGCGAGCAGTACAATCACGCGTCGCTCGGCCAGGTCGGTACGTTTATCGTGTGGCCTGCCGGATACAGACCCTAACCGGCGGCTCAGCGGACGGTCCGGCGACCGGCGGGCGATGAAGACGGCACCAGAAGGGAGGCCGTGACATTGGAGTACGTCCTGAACTCGTTCAGCACGGTTTCGCAGATGACCGTCCCGACTGCACGCGGACTGCAGGATGCGCTGTCGCGCGCAGTCGGCTCGGTGGCCGGCTCGATGTATCGGGTCGTCCCCAACACCTGGCCCACCCCGGCATCGGTCGACGCCCCGACGGCGGTTGTTCTCGTCGGGGTGCTGGTGCTCGTGGTCGGCTATATCACCCTGCGCCGCGCGTAACGGCCGGCGTGACGCCTTCGTTCGCCCGGAAGCGCGTGAGGACGTGGCCGAGGAAGCGGGCGAAGAGCTCCCGGAACCCCGTTTCGATTTCCCGATCCGTGCCCGTGAAAATGAGGCGAAGCAGCTCGCGGTGCTCGGCGACCTTCTCCTCGAACTGGTAGCCGCCCGGGTTGCGCAGATCCCGAATCAGTTCGTAGGCGAAGAATCGGGTTGAGACGTCGTTGAGGATCTCTGTGAGATGCCGGTTGCCGGAAAGCTCGCAGAGCGTCCGGTGAAAATCCAGGTCCGCGTTGGTGCAGCGCGTTACGTCGCGGTCGCGGGCGGCATTTTCCAGAGCGCGGAGCGCGCCCTCGAGGCGGTTCTCGTTTTCGCGCGTGAGCGCGGCGCGCACCTTCTTCGCGGCGTGGGTTTCCAGGGTCTCGCGAATTTCGAAAATCTCCTTGACGTCTTGCTCGGACAGCGTGGCGACGAACGCCCCTTGATGCGGCCTGAACCGCACGAGCCCGACGTTCGCGAGAAGCCACAGCGCCTCGCGCAGCGGCGCCCGGCTCACCTGCAGCTGCCTTGCCACGCTCGATTCGACGATCCGCTCGCCCGGCGCGAGCGTGCCGTTTAGGATCCAAGTCTTGAGAACGTCAAAGATCTTATCGCGAAGGATTTCACGCTGAATCGGAGTTTCCAACACAGTCCCCATGCGTCGAATTGGTGAATCGCTTGACATCGTCTATTGTCGACAATTATAATGCCGACTGTCAAGGGCCTGGGCACGAGCTGCAACCAAGGAGGTCCCAAAGTGGCGAAACCGCGCGGCACGTCGTTGTCACGACGCTATACCCGGCGAGGTCTGCTCGCGACGGCCGCACGCAGCGCGGTCACCGCCGGCGCGCTTTCCGCGTACGGGGGCATTGCCCGTCTCTCCGCGGCGACGGCGCCCACCATTAACATTGGGGGTCTGTATCCCGTGACCGGCGGCCTGGCGCAGATCGGCCAGGGCATCGTCAACGCCGCCAGACTCGCCGTCCGGATGGTCAACGACAGAGGCGGCATTCGGGCGCTCGGCGGCGCCAAACTCAACCTTATCACGTCGGATATCCAAAGCGACCCCACCGTCACCCGGACCGAGACGGAGCGGCTGATCACCAGCAACCGGCTCTCCGCGATTCACGGCTGCTACGCGAGTGCCTTGACCCTGATCGCCAGCGAAGTGGCCGAACGGCACCAGGTGCCGCTGCTGACCGGGTCCAGCACGGACCAGCTCAATCAAGGCGGCCGCCGGTTCACCTTCACGCCCTTTGCGCGCGCATCGCAGTTTGCGAAGGCGATTCTCCAGATGTCCAAACTGGTGAGCGGCAAGCCCAAGGTGGCGGTCGTGTTTGAGAACACGGCCTTCGGCACCGCGACCTCGAAGGGGCTCCAGGATCAGGCCGCCGGCGAAGGCGTGGAGATCATCATGTTCGAGCCGTACTCGGCCGGCTTCACCGACGCCACGCCGCTCGTGAACAAGGTGCGGGCCTCCGGCGCGGGGATGCTCGTCGCCGTCTCGTATCTGAACGACCTGATCCTCATCGTGCGCACGATGAAGCAGATGGGCGTCAACATTCCGATCAACGGAGGGTCGGGCGGGTTCGTGCAGCCCGAGTTCTACAAGGGGGTCGGGAAGGACGCGGAGGGGCTGCTCGGCGTGGCGCACTGGAACCACGACATCGACGCGGACGCGCGGCGCGTCAACGACGCCTATCAAAAGGCGTACGGCGAGTTCATCTTCGAGTACGCCGGCGGCCTGGTGGCCCAGACGTTCATGATCGCGAACGCGCTCGAGCGGGCGGCGTCCCCGGACCCGGTGAAGGTGCGCGACGCCCTGGCGTCCCTCGACGTCTCCGCCGGCTACGCGGCGATGTGTCCCGGCGGCAAGGTGAAGTTCGATCAAACCGGCAAGAACATCTACGCGCATCCGGTCGGCGTGCAGTGGCAGCACGGCGACCTCGTGGCCGTGTTTCCGAAGGCCGACGCCCGCGCTCCCTTGATGAAGTAGCCGCGGCGAACCGGCCATGACGGCTGTCGTCGCCCAGGCGGTCGTCAACGGCCTGCTGATCGGCGGCATCTACGCGCTCGTCAGTATCGGGGTCACGCTGATCTTCGGCGTAGTCAAGATCGTCAACTTCGCCCAGGGCGAGTTCGTGATGATCGGCATGTACATCAGCTACTGGCTGGCGACGCTCATCCGGCTCGACCCGCTGGCGTCGCTCGCCGTCTCGATGCCGGCGCTGTTCGTGTGCGGCGTGTTCTTCCAGAAGTTCCTGCTCCGGCGGGTGCTGGGCCTCGGGGACATGCCGCAGATCTTCCTGACCTTTGCGATCTCGCTGCTCCTCATGAACGTGGCGCTGCTGCTGTTCACCGCCGACTACCGGACCGTGCAGACGGGCTACACGTTCGCGTCCCTGCGCCTGGGGCCGCTGTACCTCAGCGTCCCCCGCGTGATCGCGTTCGCCGTCGCGATGCTGTTGAGCGCCGCCCTCGAGATCTTCCTCCGGACGACCGATCTCGGCAAGGCGATGCGGGCGGCGGCGCAGAACCGGGACGTGGCGATGCTGATGGGCGTCAACCCCGACCGGGTCTTCTCGGTCGCGGTAGGCCTGGCGCTCGCCCTGGCCGGCGCCGCGGGCTCGCTGTTGATGCCGTTCTACCCCGCCTATCCCACCGTCGGGCAGCAGTTTGTACTGTTCGCGTTCGTTGCCGTCGTGCTGGGCACGCTCGGAAACGTCCGGGGAGCGTTGATCGCGGGGCTGATGATGGGGATGGCGGAGTCTCTCGGCGTCCAGTTCGTCGGCGCAGACTCGGGCCTGATCGTGGTCTTCGCCATGCTGCTGGTCACGCTGGCCGTCCGCCCGGGCGGCCTTTACGGCGGGCAAACACGATAGCACCGGGACCGCGCGGTCTGCAGGCGCTGGCGCTGGCCGCGGCGCTGGCCGTGGTCGCGCTGCCGCTGGCGGTCTCGAACGCCTTCGCCCTGGACATCTGCATCCGGGTGTTTCTGTTCGCGTTCATCGGGGCGGCCTGGAATCTTTTGGGCGGGTACGCCCAGCAGCTGTCATTGGGCCACGCGGCGTACTTCGGGCTCGGCGCCTATACGTCGACGCTGCTGTTGATCCGCGCCGGCATCTCCCCCTGGATCGGCATGATCGCGGGGGGCGTCGTGGCCGCGCTGGCCAGCCTGCCGATCGGCGCGTTGTGCTTCCGGCTGCGCGGCCCCTACTTCGCGATCGCCACTATCGGCACGGCGCAGGCGTTGATGCTGCTCTTTCTGAAGTTTCGCGATTTCGCGTGGGGCGCGGTCGGCACCACGATCCCCAATCTCGGCAATTCGCCGTTGATGATGCAGTTCGCCGGCAAGGCCGCCTACTATTATCTCGCGCTCGGCCTGCTCGCGGCCGGACTGGCGGTCACCTATTGGGTCGAGCGATCATGGCTGGGGTACTACCTGGTGGCCGTGGGTGAGGACCAGCACGCGGCCGAAGCCGTCGGCGTCAACGTCCCGCGGATCAAACGCGATATCTACCTGGTCAGCGCGTTCCTGACCGGGCTGGCGGGGACGTTTTACGTGCAGTACATCTACTTCATCGATCCGAACACCGCGTTCAGCTTCAACGTCTCGGTGGAGGCGGCGCTGGTGTCCATCGTGGGCGGCATCGGCACCCCGTGGGGACCGGTCCTCGGCTCGGCGCTCCTGGAGCCTGCCTCCGCGCTGCTCCAAAGCTGGCTCGGCGGCGGCGCCCACGCGGGCGTGCAGCTGGCGCTGTACTCGGTGATCCTGATCGCGGTCATCCTCTGGCGGCCGACCGGACTCCTGGGCGCCGTCACGGAGGTCTACGCGCGGATCATCGGCCCGGCGCGCCCGCCGGCTTCGCCCGCGGGGGGCGCGCTGCGGAAGGGAGTGCCGCTCGATGGCTGAGGCGCTGGTGGTCCGCGGGCTCAGCAAGCGGTTCGGAGGGCTCCGCGCCGTCCACAACCTCTCGTTTGCGGTGGAGGAAGGACAAACCGTGGCGCTCATCGGGCCCAACGGGGCGGGGAAGACCACCAGCTTCAACCTCATCACCGGGTATTACCGCCCGGACGCGGGCTCGGCGCTCGCCTACGGTCACGAACTCGTCGGTTTGTATCCGTACGACGTCTGCGCCCGCGGCTTGGCGCGCACCTTCCAGGTGGCCCGTCCGTTCGGCCGGATGACGGTGCTCGCGAACGTCATGACCGGGGCGCTGCTGCGCGACAGGCGGGTGGCGGCGGCCCGGGAGCGCGCGCGCCGTGCGATCGAGTTCGTCGGGCTCACGGCCAAAGAGGCCGGTCTGGCGCGCGACCTTCCGACCATCGACCAGCGGCGGCTGGAGGTGGCCCGGGCCCTTGCGACCGAGCCCCGGATCCTGCTGCTCGACGAGGCGATGGCAGGGCTGAATCATACCGAGATCGACCAGGCCGTCGGCCTGGTGCGCCAGCTCGCCCGGCGGGGACTGACGATCGTGATCGTCGAGCACGTGATGCGCGCGATCATGGCGCTCGCGCAGCACATCGTCGTGCTGGACCACGGACAGAAGATCGCCGAGGGGAGTCCGAAAGAGATCGCGGCGCACCCCGAAGTGATTCGCGCCTACCTCGGAAGCGGCGGCTACGCGCATAGCTAGCGAGGAGCGCCGGTGCTGACCCTCACCGGCGTGACCGCCGGTTACGGATCCGTGAAGGCCCTCGCCGGCGTCGGCCTGTCGGTGGGCGACGGCGAAGCCGTGGCGCTCCTGGGCGCCAACGGCGCGGGGAAGAGTACGACGCTGCGCGCCATTTCGGGGCTCATGCGACTGCAGTCGGGGACCATGACCTTCGGCGGTGTCAACCTCGCCGCCCTGCCGCCGTACAAGATCGCGGAACTTGGGATCGCGCACGTGCCCGAGGGCCGCCAAGTGTTCCCCGAGATGACGGTGAAAGAAAATCTGGAGATGGGCGCCTACATTCCCCGCGCCAAGGCCGAGCGGCGGCGCACGATGGACGTGGTCTTCGGCATCTTCCCTGTGCTGGCCGAACGCCGCGGGCAGCTCGCCGGAACGCTGAGCGGAGGGGAACAGCAGATGCTCGCCGTGGGCCGCGGGCTGATGTTGAAACCGCGCCTCTTGATGCTGGACGAGCCGTCGTTGGGACTCGCTCCCGTGGTGGCCGATGCCACTTTCGACAAGATCGAGGAGATCCACGCGATGGGGATGGCGATTCTCCTGGTCGAGCAGAACGTGGCCCGCGCCCTGGCCCTGGTGCGGCGCGCCTACGTGCTCGAGAGCGGGCGGGTGGTCATGCACGGCACGAGCGCCGAGCTCACGAACAACCAACAGGTGCGCGCGGCATACCTCGGCATCGAGGTGCCCTCCGACGAGACGGCCGGCCGCGGGTGACGGTCCCGGCGAGCAGGACTTGCCGTACGGTGACCTAACTAGGCAGGACGGGCTACGAGGCGGTGACGGGGCTTCGGGGCGCCCAATCGGGAGGGGGTCGGCCACAGATGCGGATTCGCGTGACGGCGTTGCGCGTGGTCAGCTGCTTCGCGGCAGTGATGCTCGTTGTTCCGGCCGCCATGATGTCGCCGCGTCCGTCCGCCGGGGCCGCGGCCGTGACGCTCACCATGGTGCGGAACGCGGATATGTTGACCTGGGACCCCTACCACACGGGAGACGATCCCTCGATCTTCACCCAGATGGTGGCCTATGATCGCCTCGTGAAGCTCGCGCCTTCGAACAAGGACGTACAGCCCGAGCTCGCAACATCCTGGAAGATGTCGCCCGACGGTCTGACCGCGACATTCACGCTGCGCCAGGGCGTGAAGTTCTCCGACGGGTCACCGCTCACGGCCGACGACGTCGTGTTTTCCCTCACGCGGTCGATCGACCAAAAGAGCGACTGGGGCTTTCTCTTTTCCCCCGTGAAATCCGTCAGTAAGGTCGACGACAAGACGATCGCCATACACATGGCGGAGCCGTTCGCGCCGCTCCTCGCGGCGCTCTCGACGTTCGCCGCGAGCATCTACTCGAAGGCGCAGTTCGACAAGTACGGCGAACAAATGGCCCAGCACCCGCTCGGTACCGGCGCGTTCACCCTCGAGAGCTGGCAAAAGGGCTCCCAGATCACGCTCGTCAAGAACCAGAATTACTGGCAGCCCGGCAAGCCCAAGATCGATCGGATCATCATGCGGGTCGTCGGCGACGACAACACCCGGGTGCTGCAGCTGCAGTCCGGCCAGGCCGACCTCATCGACTTCGTCCCGCCGAACCAGGTGCAGCTGGTGCGCGGGTCGGGTCTGAAGATCTACGCGGTGAACGGGACCGCGGTGCTGCGGTACACGCTGAACGAGACGATCAAACCGCTCGACGAAGTGAACGTGCGCGCGGCGCTCGGACACGCGATCGACCGGCAGGCCGTCGCGAAGAACGTGTTCTTCGGCCTGGCCGCCGTGGCGAGGTCCCTGCTCCCCGAGACCACCCTCTACTACGACCCGAACGCGGATCCCCTGACCTACGACCTGGCGAAGGCGAAGGCATTGCTCGCCAAGTCGTCCGTGCCGAACGGCTTCAACCTCACGGTCCAGCTCCCCGCGGGCAACCAGACGTATCTCGACACGGCGACGATCTGGGGGAACGGGCTGAAGCAGATCGGCGTGACCCTGAAGATCGACCGGCTCGAGACCACGACACTGATTCAGATGCGCAACGCCGAGCACTACACGGTCTTCAACGCGGCGTGGACGAACGACACGCCGGATCCCGACGAATTGTTGGGCGTGGCGATGGACTTCAAGTCGCAGCACGCCGCGCACACCTTCTACAACAACCCGGAGGCGCAGCGGCTCGTGGCCCAGGCGCGCCGGGAACTGGATCCGAAGAAACGGCAGGCGCTGTACACGATGCTGCAGCGGATCGAAAGCCGCGACGCGCCGCAGATCTACGTCGTGGACGTGCCGCGCCTCTACGCGAGCTCCCCCAACCTCGTCGGCTTCGCGCCGAACTCCCAGGGCAAGTACAGCTTCGAGGACGTGAGCAAGCGGTGATCGCGCCGCGGCCCGGCCGGGAGGCGGACGCGTAGGGGCCGAGAGCCGGAACGCCGCGGCGGCCGCATGATTCGCTACCTCGCGGGACGGCTGGCGCTGATCCTGCCCGTCTTGTTCGGCGTCAGCATTGTCGCATTCATGCTGATCCGCCTCATCCCGGGCAACCCGGCGGTCGCGATTCTGGGGGAGCGCGCGACGCCTGAACTCATCGCGCGCGTCGAGAACCAGCTCGGGTTGAACCTCCCGATCTGGCGTCAGTACCTGCACTTCCTCGCAAACGCGTGGCGCGGCGATTTCGGCCTCTCATTCTTTTACGGACAGAACGCCACCACGCTGACGCTCGAGCGGATCCCGATCACCCTGCTGCTGATCGCCTACGCGGCGCTGATCGGGCTCGCCATCGCGGTGCCCTGCGCGACGCTCGCCGCGGTCCGGCGCGAGTCCGCCGTCGATCATCTGATCCGGCTCGGGTTCACCGCGACGATCGGGATCCCGACGTTCTGGCTGGGGATTGTGCTGGCTCTGCTGCTCAGCGTCAGGGTCCGGCTGTTCGCGCTCGGGGGGGCCGGGACGGGCGGGCTCGACACGCTGTGGCATCTGACGCTGCCCGCGCTGACCATCGCGCTGCACATCTCTCCCATCCTGATGCGGGCGCTCCGAAGCAGCCTGATCGAAGTGATGGACTCCGATTACATCACGACCGGGCTCGCCATGGGGCTGCGGCCGGTCACCCTGCTGATCAGCTACCTGCTGCGCAACGGGCTGACCCCGTTCATCTCGGTGCTCGGCCTGAACGTCGGCTGGCTGATCGGGGGGACGATCATCATCGAGCAGGTCTTCGGCATCCCGGGCGTCGGGTCGCTGCTGATCACGTCCATCCTGACGCGGGACTATTCCATCGTCCAGTTCGTGACGCTCGTGCTCGCCTTTCTGGTGATCCTCGTGAACCTGCTCACCGACCTCGCGTACGCCGCCCTGGATCCGCGGGTGTCGTTCCAGCGATGAGCGCCGTGTCCGCGATCGCGCCCGCGCGGCCGGCGCGGCGCCGGCGGTTCGCGGCCCTCGGCTGGTCGCTCCGGATCGGCATCATCGGGATTCTTGCGGTCGCGGCGCTCGCCGGGCTCGCTCCGCTGATCGCGCCGTACGATCCGACCGCGCTGGGGCTCGCGAGCGGCCTCACGCCGCCGAGCCCGGCGCATTGGTTCGGCACAGACCAGCTGGGCCGCGATATTTTGACGCGCGTGCTCTACGCCGGCCGGATCGACCTGCAGATCGGGACGATCGGCGTGATCATTCCGCTCATCATGGGCGTCGTGATCGGGTTGTTTGCCGGCTACTACGCGGGCTGGCCGGATGCGCTCCTCGGTCGCATCATCGATATCGTCACCGCGTTCCCGTTTCTCGTCCTGGTGCTCGCGATCGTGGCGATGCTCGGCCCCGGGTTGCGGAACTTCTACATCGCGATCTCGCTGGTGAGCTGGGTGGCCTACGCGCGGATCGTCCGCGGCGAGTCGCTCAGCGTTCGCGGACGCGGCTACATCCTGGCGGCCAGAAGCCTCGGCTACAGCAACGCGCGCATCATGTTCCGCCATCTGCTGCCCAACGTGATCGTCCCCGCGCTGGTGTTTGGCATGAGCGACTTCGTGCTCGATATTCTGGCGGGGGCGTCGCTCGGGTTTTTCGGCCTCGGGGTACAGCCTCCGACGCCGGAGTGGGGCGTGATGATCGCCGAGGGACGGAACTTCATCGTCACCGCGCCGTGGGTCGTCATCTTCCCCGGGGTGGCCATCATCGTCACGAGCTTCTTCGTCAGCCTCATCGGCGACAACGTCTCCGATATCGTGCGCCGCGTCCGTGCCCCCTAGCGACGCGCTGCGTGTGGAGGCGCTCACGGTCGCCTTTCGGGGCGGCGGCCACCCGGTCGTGCGGGGCGTGTCGTTCGACATCGGCCCCGGCGAGGCATTCGGGCTGGTCGGTGAAAGCGGCTCCGGCAAGAGTCTCACGTGTCGAGCGATCCTGCGGCTGCTGCCGCGCGGGGCGACGGGGGGCGGCCGCGTCACCTACGGGGCCCGCTCGCTGCTGGAGCTCGACGACGCGGAGATGCAGGCGCTGCGGGGATCGACGATCGCGATGATCTTTCAGGACCCGATGACCGCCCTCAACCCGGTTCTGCGCGTGGGGGACGCGATCGCGCAGGTGGTTGCGTCACACGAACGGCTCGGCGCACGGGCCGCGCGACGGCGCGCGCTCGAGATGATGGAGCGCGTCGGGATCCGTGACGCGGCGCGGCGTGCCGCGGCCTACCCGCACGAGTTCAGCGGCGGGATGCGCCAGCGTATCCACATCGCGATGGCGCTCGCGGCGCGGCCCACGCTGCTGCTGGCCGACGAACCCACAACCGCCCTGGACGTCATCGTCCAGGCTGAAATCCTGCGCCTGCTCGATGGCCTCCGGCGAGAGCAGGGGATGAGTCTGCTCCTGGTTTCCCACGACTTCCGGGTCGTCGCGGGGCTGTGCGACCGCGTGGGCGTGATGTACGCCGGCGAGCTCGTCGAGATCGGCCCGACGCCCACGGTCCTCCACCGGCCGGAGCACCCCTACACCGTCGGCCTGCTGAACAGCCTGCCCGAGGCCGTGAGCGGCGAGCGGCTGCGGGCGATTCCCGGCGCGCCGCCCGACCCCGAGCATCTGCCTCAGGGGTGCGCGTTCGCCCCGCGCTGTCCGCTCGCGGTCCAGGCCTGCGGCGCGGCGCCGATCCCGCTGTCACAGACGTCCACCGGGCACTTGTCCCGCTGCGTCCGGATCGATCGCGTTGACGGCATCCGCCGCGGGTCCGCGACCGCGGTCCCTTCGGGCCCATAGATGCTGCTCGCCGCGGAGGGGTTGACAAAAACATACGCATCCCGGCGTGGATGGGCGGTGCCCGGCCGCCGGGGGCCCGGCGATGCGGTCCGTCCCGCCCTCGCGGACGTGTCGCTCTCCCTCGAGCGCGGAGAGTCGATCGGCATCGTCGGAGAGAGCGGATCGGGAAAGTCCACGTTTGCGCGCTGCCTCGCGCTGCTCGAGCGGCCGGATGCGGGCCGTGTGCTGCTCGACGGGATCGACCTGACGCGACTCGGCGGAACCTCGCTCCGGCGCTCGCGCCGGCACATCCAGGTGGTGTTTCAGGATCCCTACTCGTCGCTCAATCCGCGGCTCACGGTCGGCTCGGCATTGAGCGAGGTGCTGCGCGTCCATCGCCTGGTCCCGCGTCACCGGATTGCACAGCGCGTCGCCACGTTGCTCGACCAGGTGGGGATGCCGGCCCGGGCCGCGGGGCGGTACCCGTCCGACTTCTCGGGGGGTCAACGGCAGCGAATCTGTATCGCGCGGGCCCTGGCCGCCGAGCCCCACGTATTGATCGCCGACGAACCGGTCAGCGCGCTTGACGTGTCGATCCAGGCCCAGATCCTCAACCTGCTCGCGGATCTCCGGGGGCAGCTCGGGCTGAGCATGATCTTCATCAGCCACGATCTGCACGTCGTGAGATACATCGCACCGAAGATCGCCGTCATGTTCGGCGGCCGCGTCGTTGAGGTGCTGCCGCCCGGGACGCCGCTCGAGGGGGCCCGCCATCCTTACACGCAGGCGCTCATGGATTCGAGATCACGCCTGCAGCCGGGATGGCTGACGCGGAGCCGCGATCTTGCCGCCGACCTCTCCGCCTCGCTGCCCGCGACCGGGTGTCCGTTTCGCGAGCGCTGCCCGCACGCGTTCGCCCTGTGCCGGGATATCGATCCGCCCGCCCGCGATATCGGGCAGGGGCACTCCGTCGCGTGCCACTATGTCGGGCTGAACTAAGGCGGGCCCCGGAGTCATTCGCGGCGCGCAGCGTCGCCGCCATTTACACGCAGACGATCCTCAAACCAGAAAGGATCGGCGATTTCTCCCACGAACACTTTCAGGCCGTGCCCCTGCCGTCGCTCCGCGAGCCGTTTCCAATCACCCCGAACTACGCGACCGTGGGCACGCGCCGTCCGCGGATCGATGCCTCCGCGTTTGCGCTGGGAACCGCCCGGTACGCCACGGACATGGCGGTGCCGGGCATGCTGTACTGCCGGCTGCTCTACGCACAGCAGGCGCCGGCGCGGATCACCCGCATCGACGCCGAGGTCGCGCGCCGCTTGCCTGGGGTGGAGGCCGTGGTCACGGCCGCGGACGCGCCGGCAATGCCGGCAACGGGCATGAGCATCGCCGCGCGAGATATCTTCGCGCGCGACGAGGTGCGAACGGTCGCGGACGTGATCGCGGCGGTAGCCGCCGTCGACGACGAAACGGCGCGCCGCGCCGTCGAGTTGATCGAGGTCGCGTACGAGGAGCTGCCGGGCGCGCACACGCTCGACGCGGCGTGCGAGCCGTCGGCCCCGCTCGTCCATCCCGGAAAGGCCGGCTACGCGGGCGCCGAGTGGCTCAAGCGGCACCGGGTCGCGGAGCCGGGGAACGTCGCCACCCACTTCCGGCTCCGGAAGGGCGACGTTGCGGCTGCGCGGGCGCGCGCGCACGTCGTGGTGGAGGGCCGGTTCCAGACGCAGCGCATGGAGCATTTTTCCATGGAGCCCCACGCCGCCGTCGTGAACTACGATCCCGCCGCGCAGCGCGTCACACTGTGGGCATCGACCGGCAAGCCGTTCCGCACGATCATCCAGATGGGCGAGCTCCTGCGTCTGCCCATGAACCGGATCAGCGCGGTGTACGTGCCGACGGGCGGCGCGATCCGGCAGGCCCTGGAGCGCGGCGGGCAGCCGGCGGTCCCGCCCCCGACTGCGCGGGAGGTTTAGCCGGCGTCCGGCTCTGGGACCGGCGCGTCGGGCCGCGCACTGAGGCGCGCGAATAGGTCCCGCACCTCGTCCAGCGTGTTGATGTCCTCCGGCGGCTTATCCCCGCGAATCCGGACGATGCGCGGAAAGCGCAGCGCGAAGCCGGAGTCGTGCCGGTCGCTTCGCGTGATCGCATCGAAGGCCACCTCGAGCACCACCGCGGGCTCGACCGTGCGCATGAAGCCGAGATCCTGCCGCGTGTGCGCGAGGAACCACGCCGTCAGCTCTTTGATCTCCGCGTCCGTGAGGCCCGAGTACGCCTTGCCGATCGTGGCGAGCCGGGCGCCGCTCCGCACCGCGAACGTGTAGTCGGAGAGCACGCCGGCGCGCCTGCCGTGGCCGTATTCGGCCGCGACCACCACCACGTCGAGGGTGCCGACGCCGGGCTTCCATTTGGTCCACAACCGCCCGCGGCGGCCCGGTTGGTAGGGCGCGTCCGGACGCTTCATCACGATGCCCTCGTTGCCGGCGGCGCGGGCTTCGGCGAAACGTTTCGCGAGATCGCCGGGTGTCGCAGCCTCGCCCCCGGTGCTGAGCCGCACCGGCGGAGGGAGGCGGAGCGCTTCGAGGGCGGCGCGACGCTCTGTGAGCGGGGCGCGGAGCAGATCACGCCCGTCGAGATGCACGAGGTCGAAGGCGACCAGCGCGACCGGGATCTCGTGGAGCAGCGCCCCGGGATTCCGGCGCTGCAGCCGCTGCTGCAGCCGCCCGAAGGCCAGCGCCCGGGCACCCCGCCAGGCGACGATCTCGCCGTCGAGGATATAGGTGCCTCCGCGTGAGGCGATGGCCGGCGGCAGTTCGGGAAACGCCCGCGTCACGTTGTCGAGTGTGCGGGAGAGGATCACCACGCCGGCGGCCGTGCGGTGCACCTGCACCCGGACGCCGTCGTACTTGTCCTCGACCCACAAGGCGCGTGCCGGTTCGTCGAACGCCTCCTCGGGAGACTCGAGCGGGCTGGCCAGCATGAAACGAAACGGCCGGCCCGGCACCAGCGTCACGTGGTCCAGCGTCCCGGCGCGCGCGCGGACCGCGACCTCACCGGGCTCGGCGATCAGGAGCGCCGCCTGCCGCACGGCTCCGGCATCGCGTCCGAAGGCCGCCGCGATCGCGGGCAGGAGGAGACCTTCCCGCAGGCCGATCCGCATATCGGACGTCATGATCTTGATGAGATATGCCGCTTCGCGAGGTGACGCGTTGCCGAGCAGCTCGGCCAGCGCCGCCGACTTGGCGCGGCGCGACGCCTGGCCCTGGGCGGAAGCGATCGCGGCGAAGTCCCGCTCCACAGCGGCGAGCGTGAGCCGGTGCACAAACAACCCGGCCGCGGGAGGATAGCGCGCGAGGAGGGTCGCCGCGGCATCGCCGAGGTCGCCGTGGGCGCGGTACGCCGCGCGCATCTCCGCCTCGGGCGCCCGGGTGAGGTCCCGGAGGACCTGCGCGATCGCGGCCCACCCGGCACCGAGACGGCGGCCGTCCCCCGGTGGAAAGGGGCGGCCGGCGAGAAACGTGCACGCGCGCCGCAGGTCGCCGTCGGAGAGGGTCGCGAGGTACCCGGCAAGCCGGGCGACCTTCGTGGAAGTCGCCGCGGTCCCGCGGATCTCGTCGAGCACCTGGGTGAGTTCCAGAAACCATGCGTCCCCGAGCGTCGTGCTCACGCGGTCCATCCCTCGACATTCGATGCTTTGTAACTGTGTGAACTTTTTAATAACATGTCAAGCGGCATGGCGGAGACACCCCACGGCGATGTCACCCAGGCACGGATCGCGGAGACCTACGCGCTGATCCAGTCCCACATCCGGCGCACCCCCATCATGGACGTGAGCGGCGCCGACTTCGGCCTCGATCCCGTCCGGATCACTCTCAAGCTGGAGTTGTTTCAACACTCCGGCTCCTTCAAGGCGCGCGGCGCGTTTGCCAACGTGCTGGGCCGGGAGGTTCCGCGGGCCGGGGTCGCCGCGGCGTCCGGCGGCAATCACGGCGCCGCGGTGGCCTACGCCGCGATGAAGGCCGGGATCCCGGCGAAGATCTTCGTTCCGGCGATCTCCTCGCAGGCGAAAATCGACCGCATCCGCGAGTACGGCGCCGATCTCGTCGTGGGCGGTGACCGGTATGCGGATGCCCTCGCGGCCAGCGAAACGTGGATCGGCCGGAGCGGGGCCCTATCGATCCATGCCTTCGACCAGGTGGAGACGCTGCTGGGTCAGGGGACGATCGGTTTCGAGTTGGAAGAGCAGGGTGCGGCGCTCGACACGCTGCTGATCGCCGTCGGAGGAGGCGGATTGATCGGGGGCATCGCGGCGTGGTACGCGGGGGGTATCAACATCGTCGGGGTCGAGCCGGAGGCCTCGCCGACGCTGTACCGGGCGCTGGCCGCCGGCCGCCCCGTGGACGCCGAGACCGGGGGCATCGCGGCGGACTCGCTCGCGCCGCGCCGCGTCGGTGAGCTGATGTTCCCGATTGCGCAGCGCTACGTCAGCCGGGTCGTGCTGGTCACCGACGAGGCGATCGGCCACGCGCAGGTCGCGCTGTGGAAGGCTGTGCGCGTGGCGGCCGAGCCGGGGGGAGCCGCGGCGCTGGCGGCGCTGCTCTCAGGCCGGTACCGGCCCGAGCCCGACGAACGCGTCGGCGTCCTTGTGAGCGGCGGCAACACCACCGCGGTCGACTTCAGCCGGTAGGGCGCCCGCTTCGCGGTTCCTACGCCGAGACGCCGAACGGCGGATAGCGGTCGGTCGTGAGGAGAAACGCGTACGCCGCCACCCGCAGCATCCACCGGAACACCCCGACCACGAACTCGAACAGCGAGCGCGGGTAGCGGCCCGTGAACAAGATCGCGAACCAGGCGATGATGACGCAGCAGAACGCCGCGACGCCGAGGAACACGAGCACGATGTAGTGCGGGATGGCCAGGAACCACTTGATCAACGGCAGCCAGCGGCTCAGGCCTTGAGCATCGGGGAACGGCACGGCGAGATGCACGGCCTGCCCATCCTCCGCCGAGGGATACTCGTCGCGCAGCAGCGCCAGGTACGCGGCGACGCGGGTGGAGAACCGCAGCAATTCGAGGTTCCAGTCGAACCACCATCGCGGATAGCGGCGGGTGAAGACCAGGAGCAGCACCGTGGGCAGAAACACGAGTCCGCCGGACGCCAGCGCGAATCCGCGGTGGGACTGGTCGCCCCCATTTTGGGGGCCGCTCACGAGCGCGAGGACGATCGCGATCGGAATAACGGTGAACAGCCGGAGCGCCGTCGTGAGCCGGTTCAGCTCCCGGTCGGGGTACTCGATTTCCAGCGTCGCCGGAAACCCCTCCTCGACATTCTGCACGGCTATCGCCGCCTTTCGTAGGGAACGATGTGCTCCCACTCGGACGCGTCGGACCGCGCCACCACGGCGACGACCGGGTCGGTCTCGCTCAGGTTGCGGACCTCGTGCGGGATCCCCGGCTCGATGAAGATGAAATCGCCCGCCTCGTTGTCGATGCTCAACGAGCAGTCTGGGCCGTATTCGTGGCGGACGCGGCCCTCGAGAATGTAGAGCATCACCTCGAAGCCGACGTGGACGTGGGCGTAGGCCACGCCGCCGGGCGGAATCGTCGCCACGTTCATGGACAGCCGCGTGGCGCCGACGTTCTTGGCGGACAACCCCGTCTTGTAGCGGATGTTGTTCCAGCTGCGGTGGAGACCGCTTCCGCGCACGGTCAGGATGCCGTCCCCGCCGTCTACCCGCCGTTTGAGGTCGTCATCGGTGGATCCCATCACGTCCCTCCTGCCCGGCGCATCTTGATGCGGCATGGCGGTGTATTGGCGGCTGGACCCGGACGGGCCTTCGTGGAGGACTACCGGAGATCGTCCGTTAGCGAAGGAGCGCGGCGGCGGCGCGCCGAACCAGCGGACGGCTGATGACCCCGCGACCATCGGAGGCGCCGTTCGACGCGGGCCGTTCGCGAGGCCCCGATCCCGGCGGCGCCATCACCCCGTTCTTGTTCGGCGCTCCGCTCGTCTCGCCGCCGGCGTCCGTGCCGGACGGCGGCGGCGTGCACGGTCAGATTTTCCGGCAGGCGGGGGCGGGCCGCACCCCCACGATCGTGATCGCCGGGTTTCTGCCGGACGCCACCGAGTCCATCGAGTATCAACGCGATCTGGTGGCGCGATACGGCGACATCTACTACGTGAACTATCCGCGCGACCGCTTCTGCACCCAGGCGCTGTTCGCCCAGGTCGGCGGCCTCATCCGGCATCTCAACGTGTGCGGCGAGGAGCCGGTGCTCTTCAGCATCTGCTTCGGTTCCGGCCTGGTGGCGCAGCTGCTGCAGGCGGCCGCGGCCGGCCTCGGCATCGCCGGCGTCGTCATGGTGAGCCCGGTCCTCTGCGCCGCGGACATGGTCCGTCTGGACGGTGAGGCGGGCGGGCCGGCGCCAATGCGCGAGCGCGCCGCCCGCGTGTTCTTCCTCGGTGACCACCATGGGAACATCGAGCGCGAGGTGGCCCGCGCGCGCCGGGCGTTCGGCAGCCTCTTTCGCCGGGAGCGCGCGGCGCGGCTGCTCAACGACCGCAACGCGGTGATCATCGCGAAGGTACTGGCCGCGGTGCACGAGATTACCGTCGCCGGCTACTACGAGCGCGCGCTGGCCCTCAAGGCTCTCACATGGCCGCCCGCCCGCCAGCCGATATTCCGCGGTCCGGCGCTCGTGCTGTTCGCGGAAGACGAAGACGGCGTGTTCGTGCCGACCTCGCCGACGCGCGCGGCCCTGCGCACGCCCTCCGCCGCCGCGCGGTGGTTTCCGCGGGCCACGATTCACGAGGTCGCCTCGCCCGACGCGGACGATCCGGTAGTGCACGGATCGATCGTCGTGCATCACCGGTACTTCAATCCATTCATCACCGCCTGGTACGAGCGGCTGCGCGGCCCGGCGATCGTATGAGGCCGGCCGCCGGCCTACTCGTACTTCAGCGCGTCGACCGGCTGAATACGCACCGCGCGGGCCGCGGGGTATAGGCTGCCGGCGACCCCCAGGACGAGCGTTACCGCGGCGACCTCGAGCAGCAGGCGGGCGCCGGTCTCGGGTTCCACCAGGCCGCGCAGCATCGGCGCCTGCGCGAGCCACCGCAATCCGCCGATCCCCAACACGATGCCGGCCGCGCTGCCTGCGACCGACAGCACGAGGCCCTCGAGCACGACCATCGCGAGGACGCGCCCGGGGCTCCAGCCGAGAGCGGACAGCACGCCGAACTCCCGCACCCGCTCCGTGACGGACATGAGCAGCGTGTTCAGCACGGCAAACAGTCCCATCGCGAGCGCGATGAGTGAGATGCCCCAGGCCATCGCGCGGACCAGGCGGAGGATATCGTTGCTGTCGGCGACCGACCGGGTCTCCGTGAACGTGAGGTCGGGAAACGCCGCGGCGAGCCGGGCTCGCACGGCACTCACCCGCGCCGGATCGCCCGGCTGCAGGAGGCGCAGGTCGAGGACGGTCACTTTGCCCGGCCGGTTGAGCAGCCGCTGGAGCGTCGGCAGGGGGACGATGACCATGTTGTTGTTGATGACGCCGCTCGGACGGAACACGGCGCTGACCGCGAGCGGCGTCCCGAGCAGCCGGAACGTGCCCCCGGGCCCGAGCCGCAGCGCGCCGGCGAGCCCCTGACCCAGCACGGCCGTGTCGGACGGCATGGCGGCCGGCAGGCGCCCGGCGCTGAGCCGCAGGGTCTGCCAGAGAAAGCTTCTCGGCGGCCATCCCACCGCCAGCACCGGCTGGCCGGACGGCAGCATGACCATATCCGCGAGCTCGGCCGAGGCGTCGCGGATCCCGTCGAAGGCCGCCAGACGGGCGGCCACGGACTCGTCGATCGACGCGGTCAAGATCTCCACGGTGCCCCGGGGGACGGCGGTCATGTGGACGTCCCGTTCGATCAGGCTCGTGGTCCACGCACGCTCCATGCCCTGCGAGAACCCGGTGAGGACGACGAACCCGGCGACGGCCAGCGCCACGCCCAGCGCGGTCAGGATGGAGCGGACCGGCCGCCGGCTCAGGTTGCGCGCGGGGATGGTTAGGAAGCGCATCGGTCGGAGACGACGCGGCCGTCGCCCAGTTCGACGAGGCGCCCCGCGCGCGAGGCGACCTTCCGGTTGTGGGTGGCGAGGATCAGGCAGGTACCGTCCCGGCGCTGAATGTCCTCGAGCAGGTCGAGGACCTCCTCGGAGGCGCGGGAATCGAGGTTGCCGGTGGGCTCGTCCGCCCCGATCAGCAGCGGCGAATTGGCCAGGCTGCGGGCGATCGCGACGCGCTGGCGCTCGCCTCCGGACAGCTCCCCCGGCCGATGGTCGAGCCGCCGGGCCAGTCCCACGCGGCTGAGCAGCTCGCGGGCCCGCCGCCGGCGCGCCCCGCGGTCCGCCACCACGCCAAACATCGGGATCTCCACGTTCTCGAGCGCCGTCAACGTCGGGAACAGATGGAACGCCTGGAACACGAAGCCGACGTGCCGCGCGCGCACCTTCGTCCACTCAACGGGCGAGGCGGGTTCCGTGCCGCGGAACAGCACGCGGCCGGCCGTGGGACGGTCGAGGCCGCACAGCAGGTGCAGCAGGGTAGACTTGCCGCTGCCGCTCGGGCCGATGACCGCCACGAACTCGCCCGGGCGGACGGCGAGCGTCACATCGCGCAGGGCGATGACGCGGCCGCCGTCGTAGCCCCGGCTCACCTGCTCCAGCGCCACGATCGGGTCGGTCATTCGCGCCCGCGCTACACGAACAGCGGCAGCATCTCCAACCGCGCGGTCGCCTCGCGCACGGCCGCCTCGTCCGGGGCCCCGGCAAACCGGGCCGCGGCGTCGAGGACGTACGGCAGGAGCGCGATGTCGCCGGCGGTGTTGAGGAACACGCCGGGGCGGGCGAGCACCCAGTGGACGGCCAGGTCGATGTCGCGCGGGTCCTCGAGCGGCTGATACCAGGTGGTGCGGGTGCGTTCGCGGCCCCACCAGGGACGGCGCGCGATCGCCTTGATCGTCTGCACCGCGACGTTCCGGTCGCGGCACACCCCGGCCACACGCTCGAACATCGCCGCGTAGTGAGGATCCCGCATCATCACGTAGTTGTACGGCAGCAGCACCGAGTCGAAATCGAAGCGTTCCAGGCTGCGCAGATGGGTCGCCGCGATCTGCGTACCGTGCCCGGTGACGCCGATGTACCGCACGAGCCCCTCCGCGCGCGCCTCGACGCAGGCGTCGAGGGCGCCGCGCGGGCTCAGCGCGGTGTCCCAGTCGATCGGATCGGCCAGGTTGTGGAGCTGAATCAGGTCGATCCGCCCGACGCCCATGCGCTCGAGCGACTGATGGATCTGCCGCTTCGCGGCGTCGTACGTGCGCCCGCCGGTCTTCGTGGCGAGGAAGAACCGGTCGCGGTAGGTCCGGAACCAGGGCGCGATCCGCAGTTCCGCGTCGCCGTAGCTCGCGGCGACGTCGATGTGGTTGACCCCGTACCGCAGCAGCAGCTCGAGGACGGGGTCGGCCTCCTCCTGCGTGACCCCTGCCAGCGCCGCCGCGCCGAAGATGGTCCGGGTGCTCTCGTGTCCGGTCCGCCCGAACGTAAGCGTTGGGATCATGCGCCGTCACCTCCTGTTCCCTCCATTGTAGTGGAACTGACGCGCGCGGCACCGCGGCGCGTGTCAGCCTTCGGAGCGATCACATGATCGGCGGGCGGCGGCGATCAGCGCGACGATCCGTTCCGCCGCGAGGGGCCCGTCCGTGATGCGCACGCCGAACGGCGCGAGCGCGTCCTCCACCGCGTTCGCGAGCGCGGCGGGCGGTGCGATCGCGCCGCCTTCGCCGACGCCTTTGACGGCGAGCGGGTTCCGCGGCGACGGATACTCGAGGTGGATGGTCTCGAACCGGGGCAGATCGCGGGCCTTCGGCACGGCGTAGTCCATGAGCGAGCCCGACAGCAGCTGTCCGGCGCCGTCGTACGCGATCAGCTCGCTCATCCCGCCGCCGATGCCCTGCGCCAGACCGCCGTGGATCTGCCCTTCCACGATGAGCGGATTGACCACGCGGCCGCAGTCGTGGGCGACGACGTAGCGGAGGATCGCGACGGCGCCGGTCTCGGGATCGACCTCGACGACGGCGACGTGGACGGCGCTCGCGAAGGTCACCGTCGGCACCGTCTCGTACCGCGACGCTTCGAAGATCGGATCGGCCACGCGCGCGCCCTGAAGCGTCGGCAGGCTGGACCGCACCACGTTCGCCAGGGTCAGCGCGCGGCCCGGACTGCCCCGTACGAAGACCCGGCCGTCCTCCACGTCGAGGTCGCCTTCGGCCGCCTCGAGCAGCGCGGCCGCGGCGCGCACCACCTTCCGCCGCACGTCCTGCGCCGCCCCGGCCACCGCGTTGCCGGCCACGACCAGGCTGCGGCTGGCAAACGTCCCCACCCCGGCGGCCAGCTCGCGCGTATCGCCGCCGACGACGGTAATGTCGTCGAGGCCCACGCCGAGCGCGTCCGCGGCGATCTGCGCAAAGCTGGTCTCATGGCCCTGTCCCTGCGAGCAGGCGCCGGTGGCCACCAGGACCTTGCCCGAGGAGTCCAGGCGGACGGCCGCGCTCTCGTAGGGACCGATGCCGGTGCCCTCGACGTAGGCGGCGATCCCGATACCGCGGTGGACGCCCCGGGCCCACAGCGTCTTCTGCTCGCGGCGAAAGGCGTCGTAGCCGACGCGGTCGAGCGCCCGCTCCAGCGCCGCCGCGAAGTCCCCGCTGTCGTAGACGCACGGGTTGCCGTCACGGTACGGGAATCCGGCGTCGTACGGCATCTCGTCGCCGCGAATGATGTTGCGGCGGCGAAGGTCCGCCGGATCGATCGCCAGGCGGCGGGCGAGCAGGTCGAGCATGCGTTCCATCACAAACACGGCCTCGGGACGCCCGGCGCCGCGATAGGGCGCGTGCGGCGTCTTGTTGGTCACGACGGAGCGGGCTTCGAACGCCGCGTTCCGGATCCGGTAGGGTCCCAGCATGTGCGCCACCGTGTTGAACGGCTGGACGATGCCCCACGGATTGTAGGCGCCCTGATCGAGCAGCAGGCGGTCCCGGAACCCGAGGATGGCGCCGTCCGCGGCCGCGGCGATCTCGGCCTCGTGGAGCTGCTCCCGTGAATGGGTGGCGCTCTGCATGTGCTCCCGACGCGTCTCGATCCATTTCACGGGGCGGCGGAGGCGCGCCGCCACGACCGGCATCAGGGTGTCCTCGGGATAGACCGAGCATTTCGTCCCGAACCCGCCGCCGACGTCGGGGGCGATCACGCGGACCCGGTGCGCCGGCATGCGCAGGGCGTCGGCGAGCGCGCGCTGCAGCAGGTGCGGCACCTGGGTCGACGACCAAACGGTGATGCCGCCGCCGCGGCGGTCGGGGACGGCGAGGACGCCGCGCGGCTCGAGCGGCATGCCGGCAGAACGCGGGACATGAAACGCGGCCCGCACCCGCACCGCCGCCCGGGCGAACGCGCCTTCGGGGTCGCCCACCCGCATCGCGAAACTGACCGCGACGTTGTCACCCCAATCCGGGTGGATCAGCGGCGCGCCCGCCTCGAGTCCGCGGACCACGTCGGTCACGACCGGCAGCGGCTCGTACGCGGCGTCAACGAGGGCCGCCGCGTCTTCCGCGGCCGCGCGTCCGTCGGCCACGATCACCGCGAGGGGTTCCCCGACGTAGCGGACGTGCGTCGCGGCGAGCGGAAACTGTGATGCGGTCCGCATCTGGAACCGCACGCGCGCGTCGAGGGCGGGCGGCGCGATCCCGGCGGAGGGGAGAGGGACCAGCGCGTCCGCGAGGTCGGCGAACGCGAAGCACGCGACGACGGAAGGATGGCGGCGGGCCCGCGCGAGGTCCACACGCGC
The DNA here is from genome assembly GCA_035934535.1 of bacterium. Lineage (GTDB taxonomy): Bacteria > Sysuimicrobiota > Sysuimicrobiia > Sysuimicrobiales > Segetimicrobiaceae > DASSJF01. The sequence continues at coordinate 20,261 of DASYXS010000020.1, read as the reverse complement.
GAGCCGCGCGTGCGCGTGGGTGGCGCGCACGACGGCGGCGTAGAGGCACCCGGCGGCCGGAATGTCGTCGACGTACTGGCCGCTCCCGGTCAGAAGGCGCGGGTCTTCGCGGCGGCGAACGACCGCGCCGACGTACCGGCCGCTCATGCGGGAGGGCCGCCGCGGGCCCGGACGCCGCCCGCCGCGCCCGGCGGCTCAGGCAAAGTTGGGCGCCACGTGCCGGGCGATCAGGTCGACCTGGGCCGGGTCGTCGGTCACCGGCCCGAGGACCAGGTAGGTGAGGCCGGCCTCCACCAGGTCGGCGACCCGCGCGGTGATCCGGTCGATGCTGCCGATCATGTAGCACTCCTGTAAGTGCTCGTACGAGCGATGCGTGCCCATCACGCGGATGAACGGCTCGCGCGACTCGCTCAAGGCCTTCGCTTGGTCGCCTTTCTCGACGAGGTGGGTGAAGTTACAGTGTCCGAAGGACATCGCCGCGGGGTCCTTCCCCATCGTCCGCGCGTGGGCCTGGATCTGGTCCCAATCGCGCTTGACCCACTCCTGCGTGCCGGAGCAGCGGGAGAGCCAATTCCCCGCCTTCACGATGCGGGTGAGGACGGCCTTCGACATGAACGGGACGTCGTGCTCGTCAGGATCGGGGACGCGCGACCCGCCGGAGACCCAGATCTCGGGCAGCGCGGCCGGCCGCGGGTCGATCGTCACGTCGTCGAACTGATAGTAGCGGCCCTTGTACGATGCGTTCGGCCGGCTCAGCAGCAGCGTGACCGCCTCGAGGATCTCATCGGTGCGGCGGCCCCGCTCCTCGATCCGCGAGCCGGTGACCGTGAACTCCTGCGCATACCAGCCGGGGCCGATGCCGAAGACGAACCGGCCGCCCGACAGGTGGCACAGGGTCGCGATCTCCTTCGCCAGTATCACGGGATGCCGCACCGGCAGCACGAGGATGCCGGTGGCGAGGCGCACGCGGGTGGTGAGCGCCGCGGCGTAGGCGAGCGCGTTGAGCGGCTCCAGCCACGCCATGCCGTAGAGCCCCGGCGCGGTCAGGAGATGGTCGATCACCCACACGTCGAAGTCGTACTGCTCGCATTTCTGCACGCAGGACGTCAGACGCCGGAGGCGCGCCGGACCCGCGTCGGTCCACGCGTACGTGGGCACCCATACCCCGAATTTCACCTTTGCCATCAGCGTCTCCCTCTTATGTCATAGTGCTTACGGTCTTGTCGAACCATAGCGGTCGAGGGATGCCACTCTCGGGGAGAAGATCAAGTCTCCTTTGCGGCTCGACCGCCATCTGAAGACTATCCCTCCCCGGGAGCGGCGCGGCATGCGACTACCGATAGGGAGATGCGTCTGGAACGCCGCCGTGATAAGAGGCTGTGGCGACGCCGCGCGTGGTGCCCTCAAGACGCTGTCGGGGGGTGGGACCGGTGCTGTTGGTCGGAATCCGAGTGGGCTGACACTGAGCACGTCTATTGTCTGATGGACGAGAGCGGGACCACGCTGGCCACCGGGACGCTCGATCATACGCCATCAATCCCAAAGCGGTCGACCGCCGTCGGGAGCGGTTTCGCGTCGCCGGCGCCAAATCGGATCTGCGCGATGCGTGGGTCCTGGCGACGCTGCTGCGGACCGATCGGGCATTGTATCGGCCATTGCTGTCGGACTCGGAGACCGCCCAGGAGCTGCGGGCGCTGACCCGGGATCGCGCCGAGTTGGTGCGGACCCGCACTATGCTCAGCAATCAGCTGACGGCCTGCTTGAAGGCCTATTTCCCGGAGTTTTTGACCCTGTTTGTGGATCCCGACCGGCCCGTGGCCTTGGCGCTGCTGCAGGCCTTTCCGACCCGCGAGGCGTTGCAGGCCGTCTCGGCAGCGCAGCTCGAGACGTTCCTGCGTGGTCATCATTGTCCGCATAGCCGGGACCGGGCGGCGGAGATTCATGCGCGGACGCACGCCCGCGGGTTTCACATCGCGCCGCCTCTCGTTCGCGCCAAGGCCCGCCTGGCTGGCACGCTGGTATCCCAGTTGCAGACGCTCGCGGAGCACCTCGATGCGTACGATCGGGAGATTCAGCGAATATTGAGACTCCATCCTGACGGCGAGCTCTACGACAGCCTGCCAGGCGCTGCAGCTCTTCTCGCCGCCAGGATGGTCGGAGAACTGGGCGACAATCGCGACCGGTATCGCGATGCCAGTTCCGCCCAGTGCGAGGCCGGTACCGCACCCGTCACCCGGAAAAGCGGTACCATTCGCACGGTCCATGGTCGCCGGGCCTGCATTCATCCCTTGCGCGAGACGCTGTGGCAGTTCGCGTTTGCGAGCATCCGACGCTGCGAGTGGGCGAAGGCGTACTACACGCGCGCCCGGCTGCGCGGCAAGAAACATGCCGAGGCGGTCCGGATGCTCGACAACGTCTGGCTGCGCCTCATCATTGCCATGCGCCGCGACCATCGGCTCTATGATGAGTCCCTCTTCCTTAAGGCTCGATCTGCGCATCCGTCCCTTGCCCTATGCTCTTGACATAGGGAGTCTTCAGCCATCGGATCGGGGTGACACGGTAGTCGCAGCGAAGCGCCCGTCCGCGCCGCTCGTCGCGCAGTTCGACCTCGAACCGCTCCCCGTATATGAGCGTCCCGCCGAGCAGCGCCAGCGTGCCCGAATAGATCGCGGTTCCGCCGAGATCGCCCTCCACGCGGGCGCGCACGAGAGCCAACAGATCGTCCGGCCGCATCATGTCCGCGAGGCGCCCCTGCTGGTACGGCGTCCGCCGGCCGTCCGCCGTCGTGTGGCTGGCGAGCACCAGATCGTCCCAGCCGTCGCGCACGTCGGCGAGGTCCCACACGTCGGTCGCGATCACGTTGGGCGCGACGAGCTTCGCCTTCTCGATAGTCGTCCGTTCGAGTCCGCGGTCCGTGTGATCGCTGCCGGCCGCGACGAGGACCCGATCCGGCGCCACGAGCAGCACGAACTCCGCCTCGCCCGAGGTCTCCGCGCCGAGGACTTCGATCTCCGCCGCGGTCGTGATCAGGCTGGCCATCTTGGGATAGAGGACCGGGGTACGGTCCGGACACGGCACGCCGTGGGCCCGCAGCTCGTCGATGTGCCGCTGCACGGCGGCCCGGTCGCGGCCGGTGAAGCCGGCGTTGATCACGCGGCGCACCTCGAAGCGGACCGCGGCGGCACGGCCGTTCTGCCTGAGCGTCAGGTCGAGGCCGGTCATCGCTGCGCGCGCCGCTAGGATTTCTTGTGGTACCGGAACTCCAACGTCATACACCCCTTGGGCACGCGGTAGGGACCGTGGGGCATCCCCGGCGGACGGCACGCGTACATCCCCGCCGTGTAGGCCTGTTTTTTGCCGAGGTCGACCAGCTCGCCTTCCAGGATCCACACCTCTTCCCAGAAGTCGTGGGCGATGGTGCCCGCCGTCTCCGCGCCGCCCTCGAACCGGAGCAGCCGCGTGACGTCGCCGCTCTCCTCGTCCCGGCTGAGGATCTTCTGCATGATGCCCGGACCGCCGGCGCCCATGGTGGGCGATCCGACGACGGGCTGCCAGCCCGAGTCATCCGGCCGGAAGAATTCGCGTTCGAGTTTGGGCATCGGCCTCACCTCGTCAAGAAAGTCACGGATCTTGGTTCCCCAGCCGCGGCGTAGTCTCCCCGTCCGCTAAGATCAAGGCAGGCCGCGGCGAGATGGGAAAGCCGCTCGGGACGCGTATATCCCATCGAACGAAGAAGGAGATGCGGGAATGCGTAGGGCAGAGGCTGTGCTCGGGGTGATCATGGTCGCCTCCGGCGGAGTTTGGTTTCTTCAAGGCATCCGCGTGCTGCCGGGAAGCTTCATGACCGGGTCGCGGTTCTGGATGGTGACCGGCGCGCTCCTCGGACTCGCGGGGCTGGCGCTGTTTCTCGACGGCGCCCGGCGGCCGGCGGCATAAACAGCGGAAGGTCGCGAACGGAGGATCGTATGGGACTCACGCGGGACGCGGCGGACTGGGTCGCGCGGGCCTCGATCGACGAGGCCCCGGCGGCCGTGCTGGATGCGGGCAAATCGGCGATCATCGATACGGTGGCCGTTATCCTCGCCGGTGCTGGGGAGCCGGTGACGCGTATCGTCGCCGACGCGGTCGCCGAGGAAGGCGCGTCTCCGGTTGCCGACCGGCTCGGCGCGCGGCTTCGCACCTCGATGGAGGGCGCGGCGTTCGTCAACGGGGTGAGCGGACACGCGCTCGACTACGACGACGTCAGTCCGTCGGTGATCGGCCACCCGAGCGTGGTCATGCTGCCGGCCGCGCTCGCGGCGGCGCAGGGCACGGGCGCCTCCGGCCGCCGCCTGCTTGAGGCCTACGTGATCGGCGTCGAGGTGATGACGAAGCTCGGCCGGGCGATGGGAAACGCGCACTACCGGGTCGGGTGGCATGCGACGTCCACGCTCGGGACCCTCGGGGCGGCCATGGCGGCCGGCAAACTGATGGGACTCTCGCCGGAGGCGCTGCAGCACGCGCTGGCGATCGCGGTTTCCGAGGCATCGGGCAGCCGGCAGAACTTCGGCACCATGACGAAGCCGTTCCATCCCGGACACGCGGCGCGCTGCGGGGTTCTCGCGGCGCGCCTGGCGCGCAAGGGCATGACCGGCGACACGACGATTCTGGAGGCGCCGCTCGGCTACTTCGCGATGTTCTCGCACGGCGAGGCGGCGATCGACGGCATCCGCGAGACGCTCGGCAACCCGTACGATGTGGTCTCGCCCGGGATGAACGTGAAGCGGTACCCGTGCTGCTACGCGACGCACCGTGCCGCCGACGCCGTGCTCGACCTCGCGCGGGAACACGAGCTGCGGGGCGCGGACGTCGAAGGGGCGGAAGTCGTGGTGCCGCCCGGGGGCCTCGCCGCGGTGACGCGGGATCGTCCCCGCACGGGGCTGGAAGGGAAGTTCAGCCTGCCGTACGTGGTGGCCGCGGCGGTCCTGGACGGCCGGGTCGCGCTCGACACGTTCACCGACGAGATGGTGCAGCGGCCCGAGGCGCAGGCGTTGCTTCGGGCCGTGCGTCCGATCGAGGATCCCGGCATCCCCGTGGAATTCAACGCGATCGAGGAAGGATACGTGGTGGTCAAGATCCGCCGCCGGGGCGGGGCAATATTGGAAAAGCGGGTGGACTATCCGCGCGGGGCGCACCAGAATCCGCTGGCCGCCGGCGAGCTGCACGCCAAGTTCCGCGACTGCGCCCGGCAGGTGCTCCCGCGCGTCCAGGCCGATCGGGCCCTTGCGCTCCTCGCCTCGCTGGAAGACCTCCCCCGCCTCGACGATCTGGTGGCGGCGTTGATTCCCGCGGGAGCGCCGTAGGTGGCGGACACCGGACCTTGTTCTCGCCGGGCTCGGACGCGGAATGTTTCTGAAGGCACTTTGATCGGGGCGGTGTACTAATGGCCGGACGAGCACCCAACGCAACCGTGAGTCGCGGACCGCGGCTATGGCTGCGGACGTTCGTGGGCTTCTATCCGCCTCACGCTGAAGCGCGCGCGGCGCTGGACCCGGTCGCGGGGTTCCTCTTTTCCGCCCGCAGCGTCATTCTCGTCATCTCCGCCCAGGCGGCGATCATCGCGGGACTGCTCGCCGCCGCGGACGGGCGCTTCGACGCCGTCGCGTTTCTGCTGGTCCTCATCGGCTTCGTCACCGCGCACGCGATCAGCAACCTCAGCAACGATTACTTCGGCTACCGGCGGGGCCACGACACGCCGGATTCGCCGCGCCTCCGGTACACGATCCACCCGATCGCGAGCGGCGTGCTCGACGCGAGGAGCCTGCTCGCCGGACTCGGGATCCTCGCCGCCGTCGGGGCGGCGATCATCGTGTATTTCTGGACGACGCGCGGCCCGGTCGCGTTGGGGTTTGCCGCGGCCGGCCTGCTCCTGATGTATCTCTACGACGCGGCGCCGACGCCGCTCAAGGCCGTCGGCATGGGAGAGATCGCGGCGTTTCTCGTGTGGGGGCCGCTCATGGTGGGCGGCGGGTACTTCGTGATCACCGGCCGGCTGTCCGGGCCGGCCTTTTGGGCGTCGATCCCGTACGGCCTCGGCGTCATGTCCATCCTCGTCGGCAAACACATCGACCAGGCGGCCTTCGACCGGGCCCACGGCCAGCGGACTCTGCCGGTCGTCCTCGGGGACCGGCGGGCGCGCGCACTCAACCGCGCGGTGATCGTGGCGATGTACGCGGTCGTCGCGGTCCTCATCGCGACGCGGGGGATCACCCCGTTCGCGGCGCTGGTCGCCGTCGCCCTCCCGCGTGCGGTCCGCGCGCTGCGGGTGACGGCCTTGCCGAAGCCGGATGCGCCCCCGCCGGGCTACGTCGGCTGGCCGCTCTGGTACCATCGGGTCTCGCTCGTGCACAATCGCCTGTTCGGGTGGGTGTACATTGCCGGGCTCGCGCTCGGCGCGCTCGTGCGCGGCGTGGGCCCTCGCTAAATACGGCTACGGCTCACTTCCAGGATGTGAGCCTCCAGGTCGCTTGTTCGCCGATAGGGGTGCCCGCTTTGCCCGCCACGTACATAACCGGGAAATCTTGAATCACCACGATGCTGTCGGCGTTCACGCTGTCCCCCAACGCGTCGAGCAAAGGATGAAACTACGACGCGCGCGCCAGGTCCACGACGCGGGCGGCGACATCACCGGGGACCGGTCCGCGCTCCGTCCACCGCAGGGCGTCTTCGAGCTGCCCGCGGTCGGAATAGCCCACGAGAACGGTTGAGAGGCCCGGCGTCGCGAGGGCGAAGCGGAGGGCCAGTTCCATCGGGCCGTCGTGCCCGAGGTCCGCGGCGAGCCGGCGGATCGCCGCGGCCCGCTCGACGTCGCGTCTGTATTCGGCGCCCGCGGCCAACTGCGGTCCGGGATCTCCGGCGTTGGCATGCCGGCCCGCCTGCGCCGACAGCGCCCCCGCGGCCATGACGCGAATCGCGATCGTGCCCACGCCGGATGCGGCGGCCGCGCCGATGAGGCCCGCGAAGTCCTGTTCACCGCCCGCGGCGCCGGGATACGCGCCGCTCGGATTCAACGCGTTGAAGTAGGCCTGCGTCGTGGCGAACGTGCCGGAGGTCACCGCGGCGTGCACGGCCGCCGTCTGGCCGAGGCCGGTGATCCCGACCTGGCGAACGAGGCCGCGGGAAACGAGCCTGCGCATCCCGTCCGCGGCCGCGCCGCAGACGGTCTCGATCTCGATGGCCCCGCTGCTGCCCCGGACCGACGCCGCGGCCTCGCGGCTTTCGGCGATGGGATTGTGGAGCTGCAGCAGATCTACGTAGTCGTGTCCGAGCCGGCGCAGGCTGGCCTCGCACGAGCGCTGAATCGCCTCGGCGGGATCGTCGAGGTCGGACGGTCTGAGGCGAACTTTCGTACCGACGACGACATCGCGCCACACGCCGAGTTCGCGCAGCACACGGCCGAGGTTTTCTTCGGACCGGCCGTCCCCGTAGCTCGGCGCCGTGTCGAAGTAGGTCACGCCCGCGTCGAGCGCCCGGGCCACCGCCGTCGTCTGCTCGGTGTGGCCGCCGCGCACCATGAGCCCGCCCACCGCGCCGCAGCCGAAGCCGAGTGCCGACACGGAGAGGCCGGTCTTCCCGAGCGGCCGCCGGTCCACGGGGCTATCTCCGGCGGGTCCGCCGCGGTTTCCTCTTGACCGCGGCCGCGTGCCGCACTACCCTCCCGCGATGGCCCCCACGATCAGCAAGGGCTCGTCGCCGGAGGCGACCGCGTCGGGGAGCGGGACGTCCGGCGGCTCGTGCGACAGATCACGCTCGCAGGCGAAGAACCGGACGAGCGGCCGGCGCTGCTGCGTGACGTGGTCGCGGACCGTGCCACGCAGCACCGGGTAGCGCGCTTCGAGGGCGTCGAGGACCGATCGCTGCGTGACCGGGCCCCGGACGTCGAGCGCGACCTCACGCTCGGTTTTCGCGAGCGTGCGCAAATGTTGCGGCAGGACGACGCGGATCACGCCAGCGTTTGCACCTCGACGGAGAGCACGGCCGGCAGATCGCGCACGATCGGCGCCCAACTGTCGCCGGCGTCCGCCGACGCGTACACCTGCCCGCCGGTCGTGCCGAAGTAGAGGCCGCACGCGTCGAGCGAGTCGACGGCCATCGCGTCCCGCAGCACGTTGACGTAGCAGTCCTGCTGGGGCAGGCCCTTCGTCAGCGCCTCCCACTCGTTGCCGCCGGTCCGGCTGCGGTAGACCCGCAGCTTCCCGTCCGGCGGGAAATGCTCGGAGTCGCTCTTGATCGGGATTACGTACGCCGTCTGCGGCTCGTGGGCGTGCACGTCGATGACGAACCCGAAGTCGGTCGGCAGGTTGCCGCTGACCTCGTGCCAGGAGTCGGCGCCGTCGTCGCTGCGCATCACGTCCCAGTGCTTCTGCATGAACAGCGTGCGCGGCCGGGACGGGTGCATCGCGATCCGGTGCACGCAGTGGCCGACCTCCCCGGTCGGATTGGGCATCTGCTCCGAGCGCAGCCCGCGGTTCGCCGGCCGCCAGGTCTCGGCCCCGTCGTCGCTGCGGAAGACGCCGGCCGCGGAGATCGCGATGTACATCCGGTTTCGATCGCTCGGATCCAGCAGGATGGTGTGGAGACACATTCCGCCCGCGCCGGGCATCCAGTTGGGTCCGGACCCGTGGCCGCGCAGGCCGGGCAGCTCGTCCCAGGTCTTGCCGCCGTCGGTCGAGCGGAAGAGCGCGGCGTCCTCGACCCCCGCGTAGACGGTCTCCGGATCCGCAAGCGACGGTTCGAGATGCCACACGCGCTTGAACTCCCACGGATGCTGGGTGCCGTCGTACCACTGATGCGTGCCCGTGGCGCCGGCGTAGGTGAACTGGTTGCCGACCGGCTCCCAGGTCTTGCCCCCGTCGTCGGAGCGCTGGATCTGCTGCCCGAACCAGCCGCTCGACTGCGACGCGTACAGCCGGTTCGAATCGGCGGGCGAGCCCTTGACGTGGTAGATCTCCCAGCCCGCGAAATGCGGCCCGGCAACGTCCCAGCGGCTGCGCCGGCCGTCGGACGTCAGAATGAACGCCCCCTTGCGTGTGCCGACCAATACCCGTACCTGGCTCATCGCTCGCTCCTCTCGAATCGCGGCGCCGCTTTCCGCGGCCGCGAGTCTCAGCCTGCCTGCCGCACGGGACCGGCAAGTCGTCTACCGGCCTGATCCTGCGCTTCCTTCCATGCCTGAAACGCCCCCTCGACCTTGCGCCGGCCGCCGCCGGTCAGACGAAACGGCCGTCTTCTCCCGTCATCCTCGCGCCCCACGCTGATCCAGCCGTTTCGCTCGAGCACCGCGGCGACGCGGGTCAGCGTCGTCCGTTCAAGGCCGAGCATGCCGGCGAGCTCTGTGACCCCCGTCGGCCCCTTCAGCGCGAGCGCGGCGAGGACGGAAAACTGTGTCGCCCGCAGTCCGTGCGGACGCAGCTTGTTCTCGAAGAGTCGCGTGACGGCGCGCGCGTATCGGCGCGCCGCAAGACAGCGGCACGCCCGACAGACGGAGAGGTCGACGTGTGGCCCCACAGTGTCAAGTGTATATACACTTGTTCGGCCCGCGTCAAGATGCCACGCCATGCGGCGGTCCCTCCGGGACCGGGCGTCATGATCGCAGGAACGGGCGGCCGGCTGGGTCGAACACCGAGCCGGTGGGGCATATTGGCGCCCCGGCCAGACCAAAGGGGGAGGGGCTCATGATGCGGACCGGTTTTTGCCGCACCGCCGCTCTTGTCGTCGCGTGCGCGGTCGCGCTTACGCTGGGCATTCCGAACGGCGGCCGTGCCGCGGCGCCGGCGTCGCTCCACGTCGCGATCGGCATCGACGCGGATTCACTCGATCCGGAGGGACAGACCACCACCACCGTGGCCAACATGGTGGACTACATGTTCGACTCGCTCCTCTGGCCGAACGACGAGCGCTCCGGGGTGAAGCCGGGCGAGCCGCAATACACGAAGCTCGTGCCGCAGCTCGCGACCTCCTGGATGGTGAGCCGCGACGGCCTGACCTACACGTTCAAGCTGCGCCAGGGCGTCAAGTTCCAGGACGGGACCGACTTCAACGCCGAGGCCGTGAAGTTCAACGTGCTGCGCTGGCTCGACACCTCGGTGCGCAATCCCAACCGCTACTACTTCACGGACATCGACACGAGCCGCATCGACACTCCGGACCCGTACACCGTGGCGCTGCACCTGAAGCAGCCGAGCCCGACGCTCTTGGGCCGGATCGCGAGCGGCGTGGGCGAGATTCTGTCGCCGGCGGCGGTCCGGAAGATCGGCAACGACAAGATTCCGCTGGGCCCGCTCTCCGCGGGCACCGGACCCTACATGTTCAAGGAGTGGGTCCACGGCGATCACATTACCCTGGTTCGCAACCCGAACTACTGGGGCCGCAAGCCGTACTTCGACGAGGTCGTGTTCCGCGTGGTCCCGAACGCCGGCACCCGCGAGACGATGCTGCGCGCGGGGGACGTGCAGATGGCCTTCGAGCCGCCGGCGCCGGATGTGCCGGCGCTGCGCAGGGACGCGAGCCTGCGCGTCGTCGAGGGCCCGAGCGACCGCGACGTGTTCATCGGCCTCAACAACCAGTTCGGGCCGTTGAAGGACGCCCGCGTCCGGCAGGCGCTGAACTACGCCATCAACAAGCAGGCGATCATCCACAGCGTGCTCTTCGGCCTCGCGACCGTGCTCGAATCGCCGACCACGCCCTTCCTGTTCGGCTACACGAAGGTCCAATCCGGCGGGTGGCCGTTCAACCCGGTCAAGGCCAAGGCGATGCTCGCGGAAGCCGGGTTTCCGAGCGGATTCTCCATAAACTTCCGCACGCCGACGGGCCGCTACATCCAGGACTACCAGTTCGCGCAGGCGGTCGCGGCGCAGCTCGCCAACGTCGGGGTCAAAGCGCAGATCCAGACGACCGACTGGCCGTCCTACGTCAGCTGGCTGGTCACGCCGCTCGAGCGCACGCCGATGCAGATCTTCGTGCTTGGATGGGCGACCCAATATCTCGACGCGGACGGCGAGCTGTACGGCCAGTTCTATTCGGGACAGGCGCCGCCGAAGGGTCTCGCGCCGACGTTCTACAAGGACGCCAAAGTGGACGAGCTGCTGCTCGCCGGCCAGACGACGTCCGATCCGAAGAAGCGCGAGGCCATCTATAAGGAAGCCCAGCAGTTGATCTGGAACGACGCGCCGTGGATCTTCCTGTGGAGCCAGAACTTCTACATGGTGACGAGCAGCCACCTCGACGGCGTCACGACCACGCCGAACGAGAAGTGGGCCGCGATCTACGCGACGTGGAAGTAGCACGGCCCGGCTGATTTCGGGATACGGCGGAACGGCCCATCGCCGGCGGGTTTCTCACCTTTGCGATCCGCCGCCTCGCGGCGGCGGTGCCTACCCTGTTCGGGGTCACGCTCATCATTTTCTTCATGGTGCGCGTGCTGCCCGGAGATCCCGCGCGGGTCCTGGCCGGTCTCGAGGCCGACCAGACCGAGGTCGACCGGATCCGCGTTCAGCTGGGCCTGGACAAGCCGGTTCCGGTGCAGTACGCGCTCTTCGTCGCGAACGCCGTCCGCGGCAACCTCGGCCGGTCCGCCGTGACCCAGGCGCCGGTGGTCTCCGAGATCGCCGGCCGCCTCGGTCCGACGACGCTGCTCGCGGCGACCGCGACGGTGCTGGCCGGGACCCTGGGTATCGCCTCGGGCATCCTGGTCAGCACCCGGCAGTACACCGCCACCGACTACGCGGTGACGGTACTCGCGCTCGCCGGCGTCAGCATCCCCGTCTATTGGCTCGGGCTGATGCTGATGCTCGTGTTCGCGGTGGCGCTGCATCTGCTGCCGGCCGGCGGCGATACCTCGCCGCAGAGCCTGATCCTGCCGTCGATTACGCTGGCGGCATTCAGCCTCGCGATCATCGAGCGGATGACGCGGAGCAGCATGTTGGAGAGCATGCGCCAGGACTACGTCCGGACGGCCCGGGCGAAGGGGCTGGCCGACCCGATTGTGGTCTACCGTCACGCGCTGCGCAACGCGCTCATCCCCGTGGTGACGGTCCTCGGGCTGCAGTTCGGCGCGCTGATCGGGGGCGCGATTCTGACCGAGACGACGTTCGCATGGCCGGGGATCGGCCGCCTCCTGGTCGACGCGATCGCCCGGCGGGACTATCCCATCATCCAGGGTGTGGTGCTGCTGTTTGCGGTGACCTTCGTGCTCGTCAATCTAATCGTGGACCTGCTGTATGGCTACATCGATCCCCGTATCCGCTTCGGTTAGCCGGGCCGGCGAGCGCGCGTTCCGCCATCCGCTGGCGGTGCTGGGACGGCTCGCGCGCAACCGCGCCGCCGTGGCCGGCTTCGTCGTCCTGGCCGTCATGGGCCTCGCGGCGGTGTTCGCGGGGGCGCTCGTGCCCTACGGCGCCGAAACCGCCGACTTCAACGCCGTGCTGCAGCCGCCGAGTCCGGCCCATCCGTTCGGCACCGACCAGCTGGGGCGCGACATCCTGGCGCGGATCGTCTACGGCGGCCGCATCTCGCTGCTGATCGGTGTGCTCGCGGTCGGCGTCGGCGCGGCGATCGGCGTTCCGCTCGGCGTCGCGTCGGGATTCTACCGCGGCCGCACGGACGCCCTGATCCAGCGCGGGTTCGACATCATGCTCTCGTTTCCAGGGGTTCTGCTGGCCCTCACGCTGATCAGCCTGCTCGGCGTCGGTCCGCGCAACGTGATCCTGAGCGTCGGCATCGCGTCGGTGCCGGTGTACGTCCGTCTGGTCCGCGGCGTGACGCTCTCCGTGCGTGAACTGGCGTATGTGGAGTCGGCGCGGGCGATCGGCCTGTCGGACGCCCGCATCATGCTGCGCCACGTGCTGCCCAACACCGCGGCCCCGATCATCGTGCAGTCGTCCCTGCAGCTGGGCGTCGCCCTGCTCACCGCGGCGGGCCTCGGGTTTCTAGGCATCGGCGTCACCCCGCCGACGCCGGAGTGGGGCACGATGCTCGGCGAGGCGCAGACCTACGTCCTGACGGCCTGGTACATGGGCACGTTCCCGGGGCTCGCGATCTTTGCGGCGGTGATGGCGTTCAACCTATTCGGCGACGGTCTGCGCGACGCCCTCGACCCGCGGATGAAGACGCTCTGAGCCCGGATTACTTTTCGAAGCCCCAGGACGTAACGCGGCGGGGCGTGACCTCGATCATGACCGAGTCGCGCTCGCCGATCGCGGATTCTTTAGGATACTGCGGGTACTTGCGGTAGAGCAGCTCGCGCAGTTTCCGGAACCGCGGCCCGCCCTCGATGAGCGCCGCCGAACCTTGAATCATCACGCCCCTGAGGACGCTCCAGTCTTCCGCGTACACGTCCACGATGACGGCGAGATTGGGATTCGCCCGGAGGTGCCGGACCTTCAGGCTGTCGCGGCCGGTGGCGAAGTAGAGACGTCCGTCGTCGGCGACGTGGCAGACCGGCACGACGTGGGGCCGCCCGTCGCGTCCCACGGTGGCGACCCGGGACACGCGTTCCATGGCGACGACCTTGGCGAGATCTCTGCGCAGCCGCACGGCGGCTCACCTCCTCCCGCGGCGCCGGCCGGCCGGCGCCGCGGACACCGGACCGCCGGGGAGGACGGCCCCGTGCCTATTATGCCGCGATTGCGCGCCGGGCGGAATCTACATCTTCGACATCGCCGTGAGTTGAACGCCGATGATGTGCGCCGCGGCCTTGGCCTGCGCGAGATTCCCCATCTTGATCGCCTGATCGGCCAAATGCGCAAGCCACCACGCCACCTGGTACTCTTGATCCGCGCCCATGGAGGCCTTGATGTCCGGCATGATGCCCTTGCCCTGGCCCTGGCACGGATTTCCGGCCATGTTGTCGAACATCGGGTCGGCCGGTCCGACGAGACAGTTGATGACGTGGTGAAGATGCATCGACACGTCTTTCATCGAGTCGTACTTCTCGGCGAATCCCGCGTGCGTGATCGCGGTCTTGATTTCGTCGCCCGGTCCCATCGTAGCCGCCGGCGACGGCCGGCTCCCGAACGCCAACAGGGCGACGACGATTGCCCCCAGCACCCACAACCGGTTCATCCGCATGACCCACCCTCCATTGTCCCGATCTGTACGGGTCAGAATGTACGCCCGGCATGTAAAGTTTCGATAAAGGCCGGCGACCGCGACAACTTCTTCCCCGGGGGGATTCCGTGAGGATCAGCGACGTCAAGGTATACGTCATGGGGTCGGCCTGGCGGAATTTTGTCTTCGCGCGCGTGCGCACGGACGACGGGCTCGACGGCATCGGCGAAGCGCGGCCGGTGAACCGCGAAGAGGCGGTCGCCGCGTACCTCGAGGCCATCACGCACCGCTACGTGCTCGGCAGCGATCCGTTCAACATCGAGGATCTGCTGCTCCGGATCACCCGCGACGACTACGAGGTGCCGGGCGCGACCGAGATGACGGCGATCGCGATCGTCGAGATGGCGTGCTGGGACATCATCGGCAAGGCGGTCGGCCAGCCCGTCTACCGTCTGCTCGGCGGACGCTGCCGCGACCGCATCAAAGCCTACGCGAACGGCTGGTACCAGGTCGCCCGCACTCCCGAGCAGTTTGCGCAGGCGGCGCGCCGGGTCGTGGCGCGCGGGTACCGGGCGATGAAGTTCGATCCGTTCGGCGCGGGCGCCGGCGAGCTCACGCGCGAAGAGCACCGGCGGTCGGTCGGGCTCGTCGAAGCGGTGCGCGACGCCGTCGGGCCGGAGGTCGACCTGTTCGTGGAGATGCACGGCCGGTTTACCGCCGCCCAGGCGATCGCGATGGCCCGCGATCTCGAACGCGCCGCGCCGGGGTGGATCGAAGAGCCGGTGCCGCCGGATCAACCGGCGGCGCTGGCCAGGGTGGCGGCGCATACGACGCTGCCCATCGCGACGGGCGAGCGGCTGCACACCCGCGCGGCGTTCCGCGATCTCTTCGCGCTCGGCGCGGTGGACGTGGCGCAGCCGGACCTCTCGCACTGCGGCGGGCTGCTCGAGACCAAAAAGATCGCGGCGATGGCGGAGACCCACGGGCACTTGGTGGCCCCGCACAACGTCGGCGCGTCGGTGAGTACCGCCGCCGCGCTGCATCTCGCGGCATGCGTCCCGAACCTCAAGATCCAAGAGTATTTCAACGACTTCGACGAGCCGTACGTGGCCGGGACGGCGTCGGGCCTGCCGCCCGTGACCGACGGCCATTTCGCACTGCCGGAGGGCCCCGGGCTCGGCGTGACGTTCAACGAGGACGTGGTGCTCGCGCATCCCTACCGCCGCCAGCACTTCAACCTCTTCGCGGAAGACTGGCAGCGCCGTCAGGCCAAGTCCGTGTCCTGAGGGCGGCAGAAGGTGGCGCGGCGCACTGACCGCGAAGAGCGTGTGCCCGACTCATTTTCCTGCGGAGGCACGACGTGGCGACGCCTGTGAAAATCGGTCTGATCGGGTGCGGCAGCATCGCGCGGGGCGCCCATTTGCCCGCGATGCGGGCGCTGCGCGACCGCGTCGTACTCGTTGCCGCGGCCGACCTACGTCTGGAAATGGCGCAGGCCGCCGCGGCGCCGTGGGGTGCGGACGCCTACGCCGACGGCCGGCAGGTCGTCGATCGGGACGACGTCGAGGTGGTCGTGATTACGACCCCCGAGGCTGCGCACCGGGAGTGGACCGTCGCCGCCGCGGCGGCCGGGAAGCACGTCCTGTGCGAGAAACCGATGGCGCCGTCGCTCGAGGACGCCGACGCCATGATCGACGCGTGCCGCGCGGCCGGCGTCCACCTGATGATCGGCCACAGCCGCCGGTTCACCCGCCGGTACATGGAGATCCGGCGCGCGATCGATCGCGGCCAGATCGGCGCCGTCCGGCTCGTCCGGGAGAACGAGCGGCGTGCGGGGGCGCGCGCGGGCGAGCCGGGATACTACACCGGGTCCCACTGGACCGGTGACCCGGCCGTATCGGTCGGGGCCGCGCTGACGAACGGCATCCACGAGGCCGACTTGCTGCGCTGGTTCGCCGGCGCGGAGCCGGTCAGCGTTTTTGCCGAACACAAGATCACAATCGAGGGAAACCGCGGCGTGCCGGATTTCGTCACGTGGGCGGTCAAATTCGCCAACGGGTCGGTCGGCTCGAGCGAGGTGAGCAACTGCCTGCCCGCGGGCTATCCGGCGTTCCACCAGTTCGAGGCCTACGGCCTTCGCGGCGCCATCCGGGCCCGGGATCACGAGCTGATCAGCCTAACCCGGTTCCGGGACGGCGGCGCGGACTATCCCGAGAGCGGCCACATTCTGCTGCATAATCAGACGGCGTACACGCGCGAGCACGCGGCGTTCATCGACGCGGTCCGCGCGGGGCGCCCGCTGCCGATGTCGCCGGACGAGGCGCGGGCCGCGCTCCGGCTGGCGCTCGCCGCCGTGGAGTCCGCGCGCACGGGCCGCGTGGTCTCCCTCGCGGACACCGCGGCATCGGAGGCGCGGGCGTGACGGCCGGGGCGCCGCTCGCGATCGGCATCGTCGGCGCAGGCCGCCACGCCGCGGCCCTCGCGGACCATCAGGCGCCTCTCGGCGACGTCCGCGTCGCGCGCTGGGCGGCGAGCCCGGGTGCCGGAGATCTCTCCGTGATCCGGGAGCTGGCGACCCGCATCGAAGCGCCGTTTGCCCGCGACTGGGAGGCCCTCGCGCGGGACCCGGATCTGCAGGCCGTGCTTGTGCTGAGCGAGACCGCGGGCGCCTCCGTCGCGGCCGAAGCGGCGCTCGGCGCGGGGAAGACGGTCTTCTGCGCCGTGCCGGCGGCCACCCGGCCGGAAGAGGTGAACCGTCTGGCCGGCGCCGCAGCGGGTGGGCGCGGCGCCCTGCTGGTCGGCGGCACGATCCGACACTCGCCCGCCGGGCGGGAGGCGCTGCGGCTGATCCGGGACGGTGAGCTCGGGCCGCTCCATTCACTGTTCGCGTCCGTGAGGCTGCCGGCGGGGGGCAACGGTGACCGGTTGTCCTCGGCCCAGCGGCCGGTGCTCGAGGAGGCCGGCTGGGATCTACTCGATTTCATCGTCGCCGCCACCGGGACGCAACCGTCGCGGGTGCACGCATACGTGGAAACGCTGTTCGGGGGCGGGGCGCCGGACGCGGCGGTCTGCATCGTCCGGTTCGACAACGACCTCGTGGCGACGATCGAGGCCGCCCGCTGCCTGCCGCCCTCGATCCCGGCGGCCGCGGACGGCGAGGTGGAGATCGAAGTGATCGGCGGCCGTCAGGCTGTTCGGCTGGAGCCCGGCGCGACGGCCGTGAGCGTCCACGGCGCCGGCACCGCGCTGCGTCCGTGGCTGGACGCGCCCGTGATCTCTATGCTGGACGCCTTGGCCGCCGCGACCAACGGCGGCGCGCCCATCGCCGAAGGCGTCACCGACGTGCGGCGGATGGTCGATCTGATGGAAGCGATCCGCGGCGCCGCGCGTAGTGGCTGACGCCGTAGGCCCAGCGCCCGGCCGCGCGGATGTAGCGTCCGGAGGGGTGGAGAATCGATGCGTATCGCGTATATCGGTCCCGAGGGCCGGAACTCGATTCTACAGGAGTGGGCGAGTCCCGGCGTCTCCGTCGAGACCCGCAGCGCGAACTTCAACGGCGCCATCGAGTCGTCGTACGACGAATACCTGTACATCCCGCGGCTGCTCGGGACCGTCGAGCAGATCGAGCGGGACGGCTTCGACGCCGCGTTGATCGGCTGCTTTGGAGATCCGGGACTGGACGGGGTGCGGGAGCTGGTGAGGATCCCCGTGGTCGGTCCGGCGGAAGCGTCGCTGCACATCGCGGCGATGCTGGCCGACCGGTTTGGCATCATCACCGCGACACCGGAGATCCGGCCGATGCTGTACCGGCTCGCGGAGCGCTACCAGGTCGATCGCCGTTTGGCCGGGGTGACGGACATCGGCTGTCCCGTCCTCGATATCCGGCACGATCCCGACGCGCACTACCCGGCGCTGGTGGACGTGGCGCGCCGGATGGTGCGGGAGCAGGGCGCCGAGGCGCTCGTCCTCGGGTGCGGCAGTATGTCGTTCTACGCCGACCGGCTGTCCGGGGACGCCGGCGTGCCCTGCATCAACCCGCTGCGCGTCGGCCTTAAGATGTGCGAGCTTCTGGCCGGCGCCGGCCTCTCGCACTCGAAATTGACCTATCCGTACCCGTCCAGCCGGCGGATTCGCGCGGAAGCGCAGACCATCGCGAGGTGAGCGGCATGCGTACACGTTCGTGGGTGTCGGTGGTGTTCGGCGTCGCGCTCGTTCTGGTCACGTTGCTGTGGGGGGTGCCGCAGAGCACGATGCCGCGGCCGCCCGCCGCGCTCGCCGCCGGCGCGGCGCTACCCCAGTCGCTCGTTGTCGCCGACATCGGCGACCTGCAGACGCTGGACGGCACGCTCCGCGTCGTCACGAACCACCGGCGGCTCTACGGGAACATCTACGAGACGCTGGCGACCCGCGATCCGAAGACCCAGCAGATCGTACCGCTGCTCGCCGCCGGCTGGGAGAAGCACGGCGACACGGCCTGGATCTTTCACATCCGCAAGGGCGTCAAGTTCCACGACGGCGGCCCGCTGACCGCCGCGGACGTCAAGTTCTCGCTGGACCGGGCGAAGGATCCGAAGATCTCCCAGGCCGCCGCGAGCGTCAAACTCGCCCGCGTCGACGTCGTCGACGACTACACCGTTCGCATCACGACGGTTGGGATCGATCCGCTGGCACTGACGCGGGTCACGGATCTCGGCTTTATCGGCGAGAAGGCGTATTTCGACCGCGCAGGCGCGACCGAGTTCGGGCTCAAGCCGGTCGGGACCGGGCCCTACAAGTTCGTGCGCTGGGACAAGGGCAGCCAGGTGGTCATGACCGCGAACGACGGGTACTGGGGCGGGCCGGTGCCGGTCAAGAACCTGACGTTCAAATTCATCCCGGACGCCGCGACCCGCGTGGCGGCGCTGCTCTCCGGCGAGGTCGATATCGCGGCGGAGATTCCGCCCGAACTCGGCGCGCGGATCGACTCGAGCCCCAACGCGTCGATCTCGTCGCAGACCGACCCGATGGCGGTCGGCGTCTGGCTGAAGCCGCTCGCCGCGCCGCTCAACAACCGGATGGTCCGGCAGGCCCTCAACTACGCGGTCAACAAGGACGCGATCGTCAAGACGATCTGGGCCGGCCGCGCGACGGTGCTGGGCAGTCCGCTGTTTCCCGGCATCTTCGGCTACGACTCCGCCGTGAAGCCGTACCCGTACGATCCGGCGAAGGCCAAGACGATGCTGGCGCAGGCCGGGTACCCGAACGGCTTCACCTTTCACACGGACGTGCCGATCGGCGGGGTGCCGCTGGCCAAGGAGGCGGCGGAGGCGGTGGCGGGGGACCTCGCCCGGGTCGGCGTCAAGATGGAGATGCGCACGCTCGAGTGGGCTGGGTTCCTGAAGAACGTGTTCACGCCGCGGTCCGAGGCGACCGCCGAGTCGATGGTCCTGTACATCAAGACGCCCAGCCTGGACGGCGACGGCATCCTCAGCCCAACCTTCCCGTGCGACGCGGTGTATCCGGCCGGGTGGAACTGGGGCGTGTACTGCAACCCGCAGGTCGATAAGCTCATTGCCACCGAGGCCCACGCGCTGAGCCCGAAGGTCCGCGAGCGCGTGATGGGGCAGATCTCGCAGATGCTGCACGACGACGCGCCGTGGATCTACCTGTACGCGCCGACGCAGCAGTTCGGTGTGAAGAAGAGCCTGCCGTGGAAGGCGCGCGAGGACGGCATGATCTTTGCCTGGCACGACCTGAAGCCGTAGCGGCCGCGAGCCTCGCGCGGGGAGACCCGCCCGAATGAGCGGCCGCTACGTGCTGCGGCGGCTGGGCCGCTGTGTCTTCGTGCTGTTCGGCGTCACGCTGCTCGCTTTTGTGGTCTCGCGCCTCAAAGGCGATCCCGTGCTGCTGATGGTCCAGCCCGGGGCGACGGCCGCCGACATCGACGCGATGCGGCGGTCGCTCGGGCTCGACGGTCCGCTGTGGCTGCAATTCGCACGCTTCGTCGGCGGCGCGCTGCGCGGCAACCTCGGCACCTCGATCTGGCAGGGACAGAGCGTGACGTCGCTGCTCCTCGAGCGCGTGCCCTTCACGCTGCGCCTCTCCAGCCTCGCGATCCTGGTGGTGGTGGCCGCAGGCATTCCGGCCGGCATCGTGGCCGCCCGCTCGCGGGGCGGCGCCTGGGATCAGGCGATCGT
>DASYXS010000016.1:0-14214 GCA_035934535.1 bacterium | reverse complement strand
GCCAGCTCCTGCCCGCGGCCGTCGGCGATCGTGACCGCCTCCCCGGCGTCGAACGTCCCGTCGATCCGCACGACGCCGGCGGGCAGGAGGCTCTTGCCGCGCCGGAGCGCCGCGCCGGCGCCCTCGTCGACGACGAGCGTGCCGCGCGCGACGAGGCCGAAGGCGAGCCAGCGTCCGCGGCCGGAAAACCGGCCGGCCGGCAAGAACAGAGTGCCGTGTCGCTCGCCGGCGAGCAGGCGGGCAAGCGGGCGCTCGACCGCACCGCCGGTCACGACGGTCGCCACGCCTGAGGCGGTCGCGATCCGGGCCGCGTCGATCTTCGTGGCCATGCCGCCCACGCCTTGCGCGGTCACCGTCCGCCGGGCCACCCGGACGATCTGCGCGTCGATGCGCTCCACCGTCGGGATCAGCCGGGCCGCGCGCTGCCGTCGCGGATCCGCGGTCATGAGGCCCTCGACGTCCGAGAGCATCACGAGCAGGTCCGCGCCGACGAGGCTCGCCACGAGCGCCGACAGGGTGTCGTTGTCGCCGATCTGAATCTCGTCGGTCGCGATGGTGTCGTTCTCATTGATCACGGGGACGACGCCGTCCGCGAGCAGCGCGAGCAGCGTGAGGCGCGCGTTGACGTAGCGCCGGCGGTCGGCGAAGTCCTGGCGCGTAAGCAGAATCTGCGCCGCGCGCAGTCCGAGGCGGTCGAACGCCGCCCCGTACCGCTGCATCAGCACCGGCTGGCCGACCGCGGACAGCGCCTGCTTCTCTACGAGGCGCCGGGGTCGGCGGCGGCCGAGCAGCCCGGCGCCGGTGACGATCGCCCCGGACGAAACGAGCAGCACCTGCCGCTGCTGCCGGACCGCGGCCGCGACGTCCTCCGCCACGGCGGCAATGCGGGCGGCGTCGACGACCGGCCCGCCGCCGGTCAAGGTGGTGGTGCCGACCTTCAGCACGATCCGGGACGCGCCGGCCGGAGATCCCGCGTCAGACGGGGCAGGAGGCCGCTTTGCGGCCGGGCCGGCCGGCATCACGGCGCGCCGAGGGTGAGACGCACCGGGTAGTTCGACCCGCTCTCCGGGACCGTGAGGATCCGGATGGTGCGGCGCGTCTGCGGCCGCAGCGGGAAGGTGGCGACGACCTGCGGCGCGTTCGGCTGCACCAGCTGGCTCTCGACGACCTGATCGCCGATCACGAACGTCCCGCGGGCCTGCCCGCCGTCCGCATGCAGGACGAGCGCCGCCGCCGCCGGCGACGACGTCGGGTTGGCAACATCGACGTTGAACCGGTAGACGACGCCGTAGTTGCCCTGCAGCAGCGCCCCTGTCTGCCCCTCGTGCAGCAGGTCGCCGTCCGCGGCGAGCACCGCCATCGCCGGCGGGCCGCCGACCGAGTAGGTCATCGTCCGTCCGATCTGCGGCCGGACAAACGCCCCGCGTTGATGGACGCGGTCGAAGTCCGGCGCGAAGCTCATCGTCGACGGCTCCCCTTCGTTCGCGAGACGCGCCGTCACCTGAACGTTCGCGCGGTCGCCCTCGAGCAGGCTGAACTGCGCGATCCCGCTCGTGATGCCGAGCGGCGGCAGGTCTTCGACGAACAGCGGCACGGTTGTGTTGCCAGGCAGGCGGACCAGAAAGCCGGCGTGATGGGCGTATTCCTCGAGAAACATCCGGGCCGCCTGGTGGCCCGGCGTGACCTCCTCTTGCGACGGCGCGCCGGCGGCGCCTAGGACCCACAGCGACGCCGGGTCGCGGGAGGGATTGCTCAGCGTGACCGTGACGAACATGTGCTGGGTTTTCGAACCGTTCTGGTGATGAAACAAGAGGCGGACGGTCTGCGCCGACGACAAGGCGCCGGTATAGAGCACCTTGCCGAAGGGGATCGTCTCCGGACTGTTGCTGACGAGCAGGATCTCGGCGTCGTTCCAGGGGATGATCTCGTTGGTCAGCGCCACCCGGACGAGCCGGGTCGCGGGCGGCCCCCCCGGTGATTGCACGGTCAGCCCCGCGAGCACCGTTTCGGCCGCCGACGCGTCGAGCGGCACCAGCGCGGGCTGGGTCTCCGCGACCCGCACGAGGGCCGACGGCTGAAACCCGAGCGCGAGCCGGGCGGACGTCGTGATGGCGAGCCGCAGCGTGTCGACGGTGGCGGGGCCGCCCGTGACGGAGACCGGCGCGAGGGCTTCGACCGCGGGGCCCTGCGCGGCGCCCGTGAGCGACCGGGCGGCGGTGAGGGTCGCGGCCAGCGCAAGGACGGCGGCACAGCGCAGGACGGTGTTCGGTCTCATTCCTCGTCGCACACAGTCATGTATACGGAAGCGCACGCGTCTGGTGTTTCCCATGTGCGCGCGCCGACTCCTCCACCGCGCCTCGTCGCCGCCCGCGGCCGGAGGAAGCGGCGCGCGACGAGGCCAAGAATTCAACGATGTGGTTCGCCTCCTACGACGCGGGCTCTCCGTCGGACGGCGGCCAACCAAGAGTCGAGGAGGAGCGCACATGAAAGTGGACCTGTCGGGCCGCGTGGCCGTGGTGTCGGGCGCGAGCGCCGGCATCGGCCGCGCGATCGCGGAAGGCTTCGCGGAGGCCGGGGCCGACGTCGTGATCGGCAGCCGCCGGGAAGACGCCGTCGCGCGGGCGGCGGACGAGATCGCGGGCGCGACGCGTCGTACCGCGGTGCCCGTCGTCGCCGACGTCGCCACGGCGGCCGGCGTCGACCGGCTGCTGGAGACGGCCCGGTCGCGGTTCGGCCGGCTCGACATCCTCGTGGCCAACGCCGGCGGCCCCCCGGCCGGCTCCGGGCTTGCGCTCACCGACGCGCAGTGGGAGCAGGCCTTCAACCAGAATTTCATGAGCGCGGTGCGCCTGATCCGCGGCGGGGTGCCGCTGATGCGCGCGAACAACTGGGGCCGCGTCCTCACCGTCATCACGTCGGGGGTCAAGGTCCCGATTCCGCAACTCGTCCTGAGCAACGTCTGCCGATCCGGCGTGGTCGCGTTTACGAAGACGCTGTCGTTCGAGCTCGCGCCGCACAACATCCTCGTCAACAACCTCGCGCCGGGCCGCATCGACACCGATCGCGTGCGGTGGCTCGACGGCGTCCGCGCCAAGGAGACGGGCAAACCGGTGGACGCGATCGTGAGGGAGAGCGTGGCCGGGATCCCGCTCGGGCGCTACGGCGAACCGCGGGAGTTCGCGGCGCTGGCGGTGTTCCTCGCCTCCGAGGCCGCCAGCTACATCACGGGGCAGACGATCTGCATCGACGGCGGCCAGACGCGCTCGATGATGTAGGTCCGCGCCGTCCCGACCCGCGGCGTTCAGGAGGGAGCCCCGCCGATGCCTGAGCCGTTTTTCAGTCGTCGCGTTCGCCGGCAGCCTGCGCGCCGCATCGTACAATCGCGCGCTCGCGCGGGCCGTGCGGGACTTGGCCCCGCGCTCGCTCGCTGTCAGGATCGAAGAGATCGACGCGATTCCGCTGTACAATCTCGACGTGGAGCGGGCCGCGTTCCCGGACGCGGTGACCCGCCTCAAACAGGCGATTCGGGCGGCGGACGGGACGTTCGTGGTCACGCCGGAGCACAACTTTTCGATGTCGGGCGTGCTCAAGAACGTCATCGATTGGATCAGCCGGCCGCCCGGCGACGCCGCACTGCGGGGCAAACCGGTCGGCATTCTCGGCGCCACGACCGGGCTCGTCGGCACGGCGCGAGCGCAGATGCACCTGCGCACGGTCCTCGCCAACCTCAATGCGGTCGTCATGCCGCAGCGGGCCGTGCTGATTCCCCGGGCAAACGAGAAGTTCGATGCGGCGGGGCGGCTCACCGACGAGGAGACGGCCAGGCACATCCGCGGGTTCCTGAGCGCGTTCGCGCAGTGGATCGCGCTGATCGGCCGGAAAGAGCCGCCGGACGGCTAGGGGGCGTCGTCCCCGAGGAGGGCGCCGAGCCGCTGCGCCAGCGGACGGTTGACGGCGTCGAGCACGGCCTTGCAGACCGCGCGCGGCAGATCGCCCTCGGCGACGCCGCCGATGTAGCGCTCTGCCGCGCCGCCGTCGTCGCGCGTCCCCGACACCACCGCGACGACAAGCGAATACGACGGCGCGAGCGAGTCCAGCACGTCCTCGAGCGTGTAGACGTGGGGCTCGCCGATGATGCCGTGCAGCGCCGCCAGCGTGGCCTCCGCGACGAGCAACCGCAACGCGGGATTCGAGATATGACTCGGCCCCGAGGATGTGCCGACGACCTCGCGGGCGCCGAGGCGCAGCCGGACCTCCGCCGACGACCGCCCGCCCTCGGACTCGAAATGGACGTCCAGCAGCCGTACGCGCGCCTGCGCGGGAAGCGCGCCCTCCCGGTGCCAGGCGGCCGGGCGTGATGCGGCCCCCGGCGACATCTTGGCCGCCGTGGAGGCGCGACTGGCCAGCGTCAGCAGGTCGTCCACCGTCGAGGGGGGGTGTCCGGGCCCGCGGTCCTCGTGGCGGCGGCCGCCCGCGTAACCGACGCTGACGGTGACGCGGCGGTCCTGCTCGGCCACCGGGACCTGCACCACCTCTTGGATGCGGGCCGCCAGCGCCCGCGCGTCGTCGTCCGCGCGGATCGTCGCGATCGCGAACTCGTCGCCGCCGTACCGGCACAGCAGATCGGTTGTGGGATCGGTGCAACGCCGCAGCAGGTCGCCGATTGCGCGAAGGACACGGTCGCCGACGACGTGCCCGAACGATTTGTTGACCTGGCGAAAGTTGTCGAGATCGATGAACAGCACGGCGACCTCCTGCCGCCGCGCCAGCGCGTCGGCCGCCCACATTCGCAGCGCGGTCGCCCACGGCAACCCGGTCATCGGATCGGTCTGCTGGTTGACCACGCGCAGCACCGCGGACAGCGGAAGGTGGCCGACGACGCAATCGCCCTCGACCACCGGCAGGACTTCCAGGCCCTGCGAGATCAGGAGCGCGTGTGCCTGCAGCAGCGGCAGGTCCGGGCTCGCGGGCGCGATCCCGCGCGTCATCAGATCCGTGACGGGGCGGGAGGGGAGTTCTTGGAGCAGATCGAGCGGGCCGAGCACGCCGACGAGGCGGCCGGAGTCGAGCACGGCCACGACGGGAAGGTGGTGCGCCCGCAGCACGGCGGCCGCTTTCGCCGCGATATCGCCCGCTGAGACGAAAACCGGCGTGGGCGTCATCACGTCCGCGACGCGGCCGAAGACACCCTCCATTTGCAATGGCCTTCGCTCCACCAGATCGCCCTCCTCGGGGCCGGCTATGCATACGATACCCCGAAGCCCCGCGAAAGAACCGGGAAAAGGAGGTGAGGAGCGGCCCGCGGCGGGAGGGTGCCGTCGCGAAGCGGTCGAAAGCGTCGGTGACAGGTCCGCTGGGCGCGTGTCGCGACCCCCCCGTCAGAGGCGGTGATCCCAGGTGGCGGTTTCCCGATACGTCGGCGCACGGGTGAAGCGCATCGAAGACCCCAAGCTCATCCGCGGCGAGGGCGAATACGTCGACGACTTGAGATTGCCCGGGACGCTGCACGCGGCGTTCGTGCGCAGCCCGCACGCCCACGCGCGCATCGTTCGGATCGACCTGACCGCGGCCCGGGCGCTGCCGGGGGTGCGGGCCGCGATGGCCGCGTCCGACCTTCCGGAGATCCAAAAGCCCCTGCCGGCCCTCTCGGTCGACGAGATGCGTACCGTCGCGCACCGGCCGCTCGCGGACGGGGAAGTCCATTACGCCGGCCAGCCGGTCGCCGTGGTCGTTGCCGACGATCCGTATGTCGCACGCGACGGCGCGGAGCGCGCCGTCGTGGAGTACGCGCCGCTGCCGGTGGTGATCGACCTGGACCGGGCCGCCGCCGGGGCTCCCTATGTCCACGATTCGCTCGGCACGAACGTCGCGTACCGGCAGGTCCTCGACGGCGGGGACGTCGACGCGGCGTTCCGGCAGGCGCCCGTCGTGGTCCGGCAGCGCATCCTCAACCAGCGACTCGCGCCCGTCTCGCTCGAGCCCCGGGGAACCGTGGCGATGTACGACGGCAGCACGGGGCAGGGCATCCTGACGGTCTGGAATTCCACGCAGGAAGCGCACGCGATTCGCGACGGCATCGGCCAGGCGCTCGGCCTCGAGACCCGGCGCATCCGCGTCATCACCCCGGACGTCGGCGGCGGCTTCGGCGCGAAGCTCAACACCTACCCTGAAGACGTCGTCGTCGCGCAGCTCGCGCGGCGGCTCGGCCGCGCCGTGAAGTGGATCGAGACACGCCGGGAGAACATGCTCACCACGACCCACGGCCGCGCGCAGCTGGCGGATCTCGAGGTCGCGGCGGAGCGCGACGGGCGCCTCAGGGGCCTCCGTATGCGGCTGCTCGCCGACCTCGGCGGCGAACTGATCTACCTCACGGCGATCATCCCCACGCTCACCCCGCTCATGATTCAGGGGCCCTACAAGATCCCGGCGATTCACAGCGAGCTCCTCGCGCTCTACACGAACACCTGTCCGACCGGCGCCTACCGCGGTGCGGGGCGGCCGGAAGCGACGTACTATCTGGAACGCCTGATGGACCTCGTGGCGCGCGAGACGGGCGTCGATCCCGCGGAGGTCCGGCGGCGCAACTTCATTCCGCCCTCGGAGTTTCCCTATAAGACGCTCACCGGCGCGACGTACGACTCCGGCGAATACGCCAAGTCGCTTGACGAGGCGCTGCGCCTGTCGGATTATCGCGGCCTCCGGCAGCGGCAGGCCGACGCCCGGCGGGCGGGGCGTCTCGTCGGCATCGGGGTGAGCAGTTACGTCGAAATCTGCGGCTTCGGCCCCTGGGAACTCGGGACCGTGCGGATGAATCCCGACGCCACGGTCACCGTCATCACCGGCACCTCTCCCCACGGGCAGGGAGGCGCGACGGGCCTGGCGCAGATCGTCGCCGACGCGCTCAGCGTCTCGCCGGAGCAGGTGACGGTCGTGCACGGCGACACGCTCATGGTCCAGTACGGCGGCGGCACCAGCGGCAGCCGCAGCATGTCGCTCGGCGGCTCCGCGGTGTACCTCGCGTCGATGGAAGTTCGCGAACAGATCCTCGGGATCGCCGCGGACATGCTGGAGGCGGCGAAGTCGGACCTCGTGCTCGAGGACGGTGGGGTCACGGTACGCGGCGCCCCCGGCCGCGGGGTCGCGCTGGCCGAAATCGCCAAAGCGGCGTACGGCGGCAAGCATCTGCCGGAAGGGCAGAGCCCCGGGCTCGAGGCGACCAGCCGGTTCAAGTCGCAGGGCACGACGTTCCCGTTCGGCAGCCACGTGTGCGTTGCCGAGATCGATCCCGACACCGGCGGCGTGCGGCTCGAGCGCTACGTTTGTGTGGACGACTGCGGCCGGGTCATCAACCCGCTGTTGGTCGACGGGCAGATCCACGGCGGGATCGCGCAGGGGGCGGCGCAGGCGCTGTTGGAACACGCGGCCTACGATGAGAACGGCCAGCTGCTCACCCCGACGCTGTCGGAGTACGCGGTCCCAAAGGCGCACCACATCCCGCGCATCGAGCGCGGCCGGTCCGTCACGCCGACCCCGCGCAACCCGCTCGGCGCAAAGGGGATCGGCGAAGCGGCGACGATCGGCTCGACGCCGTGCGTGGTGAACGCGGTGGTCGATGCGCTCGCGCACCTGGGCGTCCGCCACCTGGACATGCCCTTGTCTCCCGAACACGTACGGGCCGCGATCGCGGCGGCGGGACACGAAACGGGCCGGAGGCGAGGATGAATCCGGGAAACGCGCTGACCCTTCACGACCTCGTGGTCGATCACGTCTACACGCTCTTGGAAAAAGAGGGCTGGCAGTGGCAGCCGCCGCTGAGCGCGGCGCTCAACGGTCTGACCGCGGCGCAGGCGGCGTGGAAGCCCGGCTCGGAGCGGCATTCCATCTGGCAGATCGTCCGCCATCTGATTCTCTGGAAGGGCGGCGTCCTCGACGCCTGGGACGGGAATCCGCCCGACGGCCAGCAGCTGCTCGCGCGGGACTGGCGGGAGGCGGCCGGAACCGAGAACGACTGGCAGCGCGACCGGCAGAGGCTGCTCGCGATCTCCCTGGAACTGTTGAGCCGGGTGCACGGCCTCGACGACGCGGGGCTCGCGAAGCCGATCGATTGGTATCAAGGCAGGCACCGGCAGGCCCTTGGGATGCGCGTGGTCCGGACGACGACCCACGACGCCTACCACACCGGCCAAATCCAATACCTGCGGGCGCTTCAAGGCGTCCTGCGCTAGCAGAGCTACGCCATCAGCCAGTTCTCGACGATGAGGCCCGGCACGCGCGTGAAGTGACGGACGTTGCCGGTAACGAGCACCAGGGAGCCGGCAAGGGCAATCGCGGCGATGCGCAAGTCCGGTTCGGGCAGCGGCGTACCGGCTCGTTCTAACTGCGCCCGCAGGCGCCCGAAGACGTGGGCGGCGTCGCGATCGAACGGCAATACCATCAGATCGCGGAGAACGGTCTCGTCAAGCCGCCGAAGAAAATATTCGGCACGGTCCGTGCGATGCGCGCCATAAACGAGCTCACCTAACGTAACTGCGCTGGTACACTGATCGTCCGGCGAAACGGCCGCTAAGCGGCGAATCAGCGCCGGCGAGGGCGCGGGCCGGATCACGTTGCTCACGATGTCGGTGTCAAACAAGAACATCTATTCGTCCAGGGACGGCACCGGCCGATCGGTAGCGGCTTCACGCGCCGCATAGATGTCTTTCACCATCTGGTCCAGGTCGGGATAATCCCCCCAGGCCCCAATCGCGGCCAGCAATCCACGGCGCTCCGGCTTGACGGTTGGCTCCACCGACAACCTTTCAAGATCTGCGAGCCCCACGAGGGCGGCGACCGGCGTGTTACGCCGTGCCACGATGATGCGTTCGCCGCGATAGAGGACCTCCGCGACAAACTCTGAGAATCGCCGCTTGAACTCTGCGACCGTCGCGGTCTTCATAAAGCCATTATGACATAAAGACATAATTCAAATCAAACAAGGACTAATGAGTTGTATCACGAACGTAGGTTCGACAGTGTGTCTTCCGACATGATGGGCATCGACCCAGGGGTCGCAGCATGACATTGGACCAGATCATCGAGGCACTTCGAACCCGCCCGCGGTTCACGCCACACTTCACGGCGTGGCATACGATCCCTGAACGGGCCGCTCAATACGAACCATTTCCCTCTGGCCTGGACCCGCGGCTCGTCGAGGCGCTCCGCCGCACCGGGATCACTCAGTTGTATTCGCACCAGGCCGAGGCCTACGGCCTCGTGCGCGGTGGTTCCGACGCCGTGATCGTGACGCCCACCGCGTCCGGCAAGACCCTCTGCTACAACCTGCCGGTCTTGGACACGGTACTGCGCGAGGGCCAGGCGCGGGCGCTCTACCTGTTTCCGACCAAGGCGCTCGGCGCCGACCAGGTGGACGAACTCCAAACGCTGATCGGGCTGCTCGGCGCGGACGTGCGGGCGTTCACATACGACGGCGACACCCCGGCCGATGCGCGGCGGACGATCCGGGCCGCCGGACACGTCGTGGTGACCAATCCGGACATGCTGCACACGGCGATCCTTCCGCACCATACCAAGTGGCTGCGCCTGTTCGAGAACCTCCGCTACGTCGTGCTCGACGAGCTGCACCACTACCGGGGCATCTTCGGCTCGCATCTTGCGAACGTGCTGCGGCGGCTCGCGCGCATCTGCGCCTTCTACGGCAGCGCGCCGCAGTTCATCTGCTGTTCGGCCACGATCGGCAACCCCAAGGAGCACGCCGAGCGTCTCGTGGGCCGCGCGATGGCGGTCGTCGACCGCAACGGCGCGCCGTCCGGCGAGCGCGTCGTCGGCTTCTACAATCCGCCGGTGGTGAACGAACAGCTCGGGATCCGCATCGACGCGGTGCGGGAATCGGTCACGCTGGCCGGCGAGCTGCTGGGCGGCCGCATCCAGACGATCTTCTTCGCGCGCTCCCGGCTCGCGGCGGAATTGCTGACCACGTACCTGCGCGCGGCGGCGGAGCGGCGGTCGCTGCCGGCCGACGCGATCTGCGGCTATCGGGCAGGGTATCTCCCGTCGGAACGGCGCAAGATCGAGGCGGGGCTGCGCAGCGGCGCGGTGCGCGCGGTCGCCGCCACCAACGCGCTGGAGCTCGGCATCGACATCGGGCAACTGAGCGCCGCGGTGCTGGTCGGGTACCCCGGTACGATCGCCAGCACGTGGCAGCAGATGGGCCGGGCCGGCCGCCGGCAGGAGCGGGCGCTCGCCGTCCTGGTCGCGACGAGCGCCGCGCTCGATCAGTTCATCGTCCGCCATCCGGATTACCTGCTGCGGCAGGGCGCGGAAGAAGCCCGGACCAACCCCGACAACCTGCTCGTACTGGCGAGCCACCTCAAGTGCGCAGCCTTCGAGCTGCCCCTGCGCGACGGCGAGACGTTCGGGCCCAATACGCTGCCCGAGATCCTCGCCTACCTCGAGGAGGCGCGCGTCCTCCACCACGAGGACGATGCCTGGCATTACGTCGCCGAGGCGTACCCGGCCGAAGAGGTGAGCCTGCGCAGCGCCAGCCAGGAGAATGTGGTCATCATCGACACGACCCCGGCTTCGCGGGGCGGGGCGGCTGAGCCGCGGCCCCGCGTGATCGGCGAGATCGACCTCGCCTCGGCGCCAGCCTTCGTGCACGAGGACGCGATCTACATCCACCTCGGCCAGCAGTACCACGTGGACCGCCTGGATTGGGAAGAGCGGAAGGCGTACGTGACCCGCGTCGAGGTCGATTACTACACGGATGCGCAGATCGCGACCGACCTCCGCGTGCTGGCGGAGTTCGCGCGCGCGGAGGACGCGGCGCACGGCGAGGTCACGGTCACGTTCCGGCCGACGATTTTCAAGAAGCTGACGCTGTCCAGTCACGAGAACGTCGGCTTCGGGACGATCCACCTGCCGGAAACGACGCTGCACACGACCGGGGCCTGGTGGGTGTTCCCGCGCTCCCGCGCCGCCGACCTCGACAACGACGCCCTCCAGGGCGCGCTGCTCGGCGTCGCCAACGCCCTCCACAACGTCGCGCCGCTCTACCTGATGTGCGACCCGCGCGACCTCGGCGCGCTCGCGGAGACGCGCTCGCCGCACACCGCCGAGCCCACGGTGACGGTGTACGAGCAGATCCCCGGCGGCGTCGGGCAGGCGGAGCGGCTGTTCGCGCTGCGGCGCGAACTGTTGGACACGGCCGCGGCCTTGATCGAGGCCTGTGGGTGCGAGGCGGGCTGTCCGTCCTGCGTCGGGCCGGTGCTGGGGCTCGGGCCGGACGCCAAGCGCCGGACGCTGCGCCTGCTGCGCGACGTCTGTGTCCCTGCCTGACACCTCGGTCGACAGCCTTCGGGAGCGGCTTCGCCGCTACGGCGGGGGCATCGCACCGGCACGCCGTTCGGCGGCGCCGCCGGCACAGCGGGGCCCCGCGCCCTCGTCGGGCGGCGACGGGGTGGAGGTTGTCCGCGCGCGCTACGCGTTCGGCCACCGCCACGGCGCGGTCGAGATCGGCGCGAGCGTCGGGTGGGTCGCCGCGGAGCACGGCGGTGCCGCGGCCGGGATGGTCTGGCTCGATACGGAAACGACGGGCCTCGCCGGCGGCACCGGCACCTACGCGTTCCTGGTCGGGCTGGCCTATCTCGACGGGGAGACCCTCGTCACGGAACAGTTTCTGCTGCGGCGCCTGCGGTCCGAAGCGCAGCTCCTCGGGGCCGTGAGCGAGCGGCTCGCCGGACGCCCGCACCTCGTCACGTTCAACGGCCGGCGGTTCGACTGGCCGATCCTCGAGTCCCGGTTCATCCTGGCGCGCCAACGGCCCGCGGCGCCGGACGTCCACACGGACCTGATCACTCCGGCGCGGCGGCTGTGGCACCGCGTGCTCGGCACCTACCGGCTGAGCACGCTTGAAGCGGAGGTAATCGGCGCGCCGCGGCACAACGACGTTCCCGGCTGGCTGATCCCCACCATCTACGTCGAGTATCTGCGCTCGGGCGACCGGGCGGCCCTCGATCCGGTGATCGCCCACAACCGCGCCGATCTCCTCGCGATGATCGCGCTTCACGGCGAAGTGATCCGCACCCTCCGCGACCTCGAGCGTTCGCACGTGCGCTTCGATTGGGAAGGCGCCGGGGTGCTGCTAGGGCGGCGCGGCGAACACGAGCGGGCGGTGCGGTGCTTCGATCGGGCGGTGGACGAAGCGGCGGCGCCCCGCGACCGCTGGCGGGCGCTGCGGCGGCTCAGCCGCGCCTATCGCCTCACCGGGGCGGAGACGGCGCGGTGCCGCCGGCTCGAGGCCGAGGTGGCGTCCTGGCAGGCGGCCGACCTCTATCGGGTGCACGTGCTCGAAGAGGTCGCCAAGACCCGGACGCGCGCGGGCGACCTCGCGGCGGCGCGGGGCGCCGCCGGGGAGGCCCTGGAGATCGCGTCGCGGCTCGGCCTCGCTGGGCCTGTCACGCGACTAACGAAGCGTCTCGTTAGGTTAGAGACCCGCTAAGAGCCTATCCCAAAACCTCTTTGAAATGATATCCTTTTGTCAAAACTCATGGTGTCTTGTTTCCTGTCAAGGTGAAACCATAATGACCGGACGCCTCACGGGCATCGCCGCGTTCATTCTTGCCTTGCTCTTCGTCGCAACCCAATGGCCCTTGCTTGTCGAGAGCGGCTTCGGGGCCATCGTCCTGCTCGTCATAGTTGGGGTCTTCTGGATCGGCCTTTACGGTCTCGCCATCGGCCTTTACGGTCTCGTCCGTCTTGTCCGCCGGAGGCTATACAAACGGTGAGAATGTCGCCGGCCCTGTTGGATGGCTCGCCAAGAGGACCGGCAAAAGCAAGACTGCGATTCGCAAGTGGTCGCGCAGTGTCCGCTTTAAGTCCCCAACCGTCAGCCCGAGGTGCCCCACAGTCGAAGAGTGTTAGGATATCGGGTCGCTGGCCTAGGGACCTATCCCAAGACCATCAGTCGGTAGACGATGAGGGCACATGCGAAATGTACCAGTCCACGGTAGTTCTCCATCAGCTTCTCGAAGCGGATGAGAAGTTTTCGAAACCGATTGTGCCAAGCACCAGTGCGCTCAACGACCCAACGGCGCGCCGGGTGTCGCCGGCGGCGCGGTGGACATTCGCCACGATGGCGGAGGTGGGGCGTGTAATGTCGGCTTCGGGCTGCCGCCTGGATCACCGGGAAATCGTACCCCTTATCGAGGCAGAGGTGCTGAGGTTCCTTGAGCGTAGGACGAGGGCGCCGTACGACAATGCTGTCCAATGTGGTCGTCGCCGCTTTCATATCGTGGGTGTTGGCGCCGGTCACCACGACGGCCAGCGGGACGCCGCGTTGGTCGGTCAGCGTGTGGCGCTTCGTGCCGAGCTTGCCGCGGTCCGTCGGGTTGGGGCCTGTTTGTGCCCCCCCAACGGCGCCTTGACCACGACGCTGTCCAGCGATTGCCATCGCCATTGGATCCCTCGCAGGTTGTCGTACCGAGTGAGCAGCTTGGCCCACAGCCGCTCGAAGATACAGGCCTGCACCCATTCTTGGAACCGGCGATGGCAGGTGGAGCCCGACCCATACTCCCGGGGCAAAGCTTTCCACTGGCAGCCCGTGCGGAGCACGTACAGGATGCCGTCCATAACCTGGCGGAAGGGAACTACCGGACGGCCATTAGTCCCGGGCGGCTTTTCGGGTGGCAGAAGCGGCTGGAGCTGGGCCCAGAGATCGTCGGGGATACGCCAGATCGTACGTAACCGTCGCTTCGACCGATGCCGCGTCGTCATAGGCGTCGACCTCTGCTGCGGTGAAGGTGCGATCATTGGTCACGCTAAGTATACTCCCTCCCCATGGGTTTTGGGATAGGTTCTAAGAGAAGATCGATATTGATTAGCCTTGGCGCCCACATCGAAAACCTTGATCCTCCGACTTATTGAGGCTTTCCTTAATACTTGAGCAAGAAGCAAAGGGGCTCAATCAGGTCTCTATCCGATTCCCAAGTAGAGGACGGGAACGAGAGGTGCCTGCGGAGCTGCGCGGGCCGGCTTGCTGTGGCTCGATCATGCGCCGTTACATCGATCCGCTGGACCGCCGAGGGCCTGAGGCTGACTCAGCTCCGGCTGTTGCAATATCTTGGAGTCGCCTCGGATGCTGGACGACGACGCGTTCACGCCGTACATCGACGAGCCCTTCGCGCCTCCACTGTGAGAGGAACCGGCTGACCGTATACG
>DASYXS010000006.1:0-56170 GCA_035934535.1 bacterium | reverse complement strand
GACGATCGCGAACATCGGATTCGCCGTCGCGGCGCAGGCCATCGTCGCCGCGGCAAGCACCGACGAGACCCGGATCCGCAACTACGGGTACTACTCGCTCTGGAACTCCGCGGGCGCCGTGGCCGGGCCCATCGCCGGGGGCTTCATCTTGGCGCGCTTCGGCTACCGGGGCGCCTTCTCGACGCTATGGATCCTGATGCTGCCGTGCCTCGTGGCCGTGGCCGGGCTGCGCGGGGTGCCGGCGCCGACGCGGCACGCCGTCCCACTGAGCGCCGCGCACAGGCTGGTCGGCACCATTCTCCGGGCGCCCGGCATCGGCGTGATCCTGTTCGTCTCGGCGATGATGGTCTGCGCGCAGCAATTGCAGAACACGTTCTATCCGCTCTATCTGCATCAGATCGGCATGGCCGCGCCGCTGATCGGGATTCTGGTCGGTGCGGTCAGCACCGCGACAATGGCCGTCCGCTCGCTGCTCGCGGGCGGCGTCGGGCTCCTCGGCAGCGGCCGGGCGCTCCTCATCTCGATGCTGGTCGCCGCCGCCTCGTTTCTCTTGGCGCCGCTCACGCACGCGTTTTGGGCGCTGGTCGGCGTCTCCATTCTGATGGGGGCGAGCGTGGGCTTTACGCAGCCGCTCACCATGAGCCTGCTCGTGGAATGCGTGACCGCGGAGTTCTGGGGCGTGGCGCTCGGGATCCGGCAGAGCGTGCAGCGCGTGTCCACGATCGTGAGCCCGTTCATCTTTGGCGCGATCAGCACCGCGCAGCGCGTGGAGCCGGCGTTCTACGCCGGCGCGCTGATCTTCCTCGGTGCCGCGGGCATCATGACTCGCTTCGCGGACGAGATGGGCCGTCCGCGGGACGCCTAAGGCCTACCCCGGTGCGCGGGGCGGCGCCGGCGGCACGCGTTCCCCGTCCCGCGGAATCGCCACGCGGGCGGCGAGGCCGGCCCGCTCGAGCGCCGCGGCCAGATCGGCCCGCCGCACGACGCAGTGGTTGATCGACTCCATGTGCACGGCGACGATGCGCGTGGACGGGGCCGCGCGCGCGACCGCCGCGACGTCCTCCGTCGTCATCGTGATCGGGCCCCCCTCGAGGAACTGCGCCCCGCCGGCGTTGAGGATCGTGACGGCGGGATCGTACTCGCGCAGCGCCTGCTCAACGTCGGCGCACCAGACCGTGTCGCCGGCGATGTAGAGCACCGGCTCGTCGGCTGCTCCGTCTGGCGCGGAACCTCCGGCCGCTCCGCAGCCTCCTGCGCGCAGCACGAAGCCCGACACGGGCGCGAGGCGCTTCGCGACTTCCCCGCTGCCGTGCTGCCCGCCGGTGCGGTGGATCGCGATCCCATCCCAGTGCGCGACGCCCCGCACCGGGCGCACGTCGGTGAAGCCCGCGGCGCGGAATTTCGCCTCGTCCTCGGGCTGGCCGAAGAGGGGCAGGGACTTGGGCAGCGCCGCGGCCGCGGCGTCGTCCCAGTGATCGCGGTGCGTGTGCGTGACCAGCACGGCGTCCACGCCGGCGACGACGTCGCCGGCGGACACCGGCAGCGGCACGAGCGGGTTTGGGCGCTGGTTGGGCGAGTTCGCGACGGGCGGCGCGGTGCCGGCATCGGCCAGCATCGGGTCGACGAGCAGGCGCCGGCCGTGGAAGGTGACGAGCAGCGTTGCGTGCCGGATCAATCGGATCTCCATCGCTCACCTCTCGAGCGGCTGACGCGGACGGTGATGCGGAGGACTTGGGCGGCCCCGGCCGAACGTCCTCTCATGAGCAGCGCCTTCGACACCTACCTCAGCCGGACGGCCGAGTCCCGGCGCCTTCACGAGCTGGCGCGCCGGGTGATGCCGGGCGGCGACACCCGGACTTCCGCCTACTGGGCGCCGTACCCGGTGTTCATCGACCGCGGCGAAGGTTGCCGTGTCTGGGACGCCGACGGCCACCCGTACGTCGACTTCGTGAACAACTACACGTCGCTCATTCTCGGCCACGCGCACCCCGCGGTGCTCGAGGCCGTGACCCGCGAGCTGTCGCGCGGCACCGCGTACGCCGCGCCGCTGGCCGCGCAGATCGCCCTGGCCGAGATGCTGGTGGACCGGGTGCCGTCGCTCGACACGGTGCGCTTCTGCAACTCGGGCACCGAGGCGACGCTGTTTGCGATCCGGGCGGCCCGCGCGTTCACCGGCCGCGGGCGGTTCATCAAGATCGAAGGCGGCTTCCACGGGACGCACGACGCGGTCGAGGTGAGCGTCTCGCCGGATCCGGCGGCGGCGGGACCGGCGGGCGATCCGCGTCCGGTCCCGGACTCCGCGGGCCTGCCGCCGCACGTGGCGGACGACGTGGTGATCGTGCCCTTCAACGACGTCGCCGCGGCCGAGCGCGCCTTTGCGCGGCATCCCGGCGAGATCGGCGCGTTGATCGTCGAACCCGTCCCGGGCGGGCTGAGCTATATTCCGCCGGCCCCGGGCTACCTCGCCGGGTTGCGCGAGGTCACGCGCAAGAACGGGGCGCTCTTGATCTTCGACGAGATCCAGACGCTGCGGCTCAGCCGGGGCGGGGCGCAGGAACTGTTCGGCGTCACCCCCGATCTCACGGCCATGGGCAAGATCATCGGCGGCGGATTTCCCGTCGGCGCCTTCGGCGGGCGGCGCGACGTGATGGACCTGTTCGACCCGAGCCGGCCCGGCCATCTCCATCACTCCGGGACCTTCAACGGCAACCGGGCGACGGTGGTCGCTGGGCAGGCGGTTTTGAAGATCCTCGATCAGCCGCAGATCGACCGGCTCAACGCGCTCGGCGACCGTCTGCGGGCGGGCCTCTCGGAGACGGTGCGCGCGTCGGGGATACGCGCACAGGTGACCGGGGTCGGCTCGTTTTCGAGCGTGCTGCTGAGCGACCGCCCGGTCACGGATTACCGGTCGAAGGCCGCGGTGCCCGCGGCCCTGCAGTCGCTGCTGCACCTGCACCTCTTGAACCGCGGCGTGTACTCGATGGCGCGCGGAGCCTTCAGCCTCTGCGCCCCGATGACCGATGCCGAGATCGAAGCGTGCGCCGGCGCGGTCGGCGACGCGCTGCGCGAGATGCGGCCGGACGTCGAGCGACAGGCGCCCCACCTGCTGGCGTAGGATGCTCCGCCGCCCGGACGTGCATGCGGTGGCGGCGGACGAGGGCGGCGAATTCGTCGCGCGTCATCGGCTCCGGGCGCCCGCCCCGGCGGACGCTGATGTCGCGGAACATCTCCTCGAGTCCGGGCGGCGAGATGATCCAGATAAGGTGCAGGTCGGCGCGGCTCGTGTTGTCTACCCCGTGCCAGACGCCGCGGCGGACGAAGATGGTGCTGCGCGTCCGGACGGGGACGCGCCGGCCGTCGAAGACCGCCGTCCCGCGTCCCGCGTGCACGAAGATGACCTCGTCCTGATGCTCGTGCAGATGCACCGGGATCGAGGCGCCCGGACCGAGGCGCTGGTGGCCCACGGCGAGGAGCGGCGAGCCGGTAAGACGCCGGTCCACTTTGATCGTCACGTTGCCGCTGCGCGAAGGCGGACGCAGCCGCAGCGCCTCACCGTCCCGCGGACCCAGCACGAGCCACGGTGGCTTCATCACGTATCCTCCCGGCCGCCCGCCAGCGGGACGCGCCGGATCACGAAGCGGAGGCGCCCCGTATGGCCGCACAGCCCAAGTATCTGTTCGTTGTGATGATGGACGTCGCGCCCGAGGTCGAAGCGGCGTTCAACGACGTCTACGACAGGGAGCACATCCCGGCCCTGCTCAAGGTGCCGGGCGTGCGCAGCGCCGCGCGCTACCGCACAAACGCCGAGGGCATGCCCAAATACGTCGCGATCTACGAGATGGATCGGCCGGACATACCGGACGGCGAGGCCTTCAACGCGGCCGCGGACAGCGGCACCTGGCCGCACAAGATCCGTCCGCATACCTTCAACCGGAAGCGCATCGTGTACGAGCGCGTCGAGGGTCCAGGCCGCACGCGGTAGCACGGCCACCGCGGCGCCACACCGAGGGGGAACGGACCGGTGCCGAGACCCGTAGTCGGTCTGGATATCGAGACCGTCGGCCAGGACTGGCAGACGCTGTCGCCCCGCGTCCGGACGTACCTCAGCGAGGCCTCGAAGGGCGAGCCCGACGTGGACGCCGCCAAGGAGAAGCTGTCGCTCCACGCCGCGACCGGCCGCATCATCGCAATCGGGCTGTGGGATCTGAAGACCGCCCGCGGCCGCGTCCTGGTCGAGGGCGACGGCTCCGGCTGGGCCGCGTTCGGCGAGGACGCGGAGGTCTTTCGCGGAGCCGAACCGGCGATCGTGCGGGAGTTCTGGAGTGTGATCGAGCGCGAATCGCCGCTCGTCGTGACGTTCAACGGGCGAGCCTTCGACGCGCCCTACCTGATGCTGCGTTCCGCGATCCTCGGCGTCCCGCCGTCGCGCAACCTGATGGGACGTCGCTACCAATTGAGCAACCACTGCGATCTCTACGACGTGGTGACGTTCTGGAACGCGAGCCGGATGAAGGGTAGCCTCGAGTTCTGGTCATGTCAGTTCGGCCTTCCGTCGCCGAAGGACGGCATGCGCGGCAACCAGGTCGGCGGCATGTACCGCGAAGGCCGGCTCGACGAGATCGCGCGCTACTGTCTTGACGACGCCCGCGTCACGGCGCAGTTGTACGACCGGCTGCGGCCGCTCATCTCGATCCTGGATGCCGGAGCGACGCTCTAAGCCGTGCCCGTTCGGCCCCAGGCCTGCACGACGGTGAATGTGAGTCCGCAGGTGTCCGGAGCAGCGGCGATCTGCTCACACTCGGCCACCGCAGCATCCAGCTCGGAAGGCGACATGAGGCCCGCGTCCAGGATCCGTCCGCGCAGCGAGGCCGCAAACTGGACGGGCAGCCGAAGATATGGATGCCCGCCCGGAAGGGCCTGCACGGCGGCCCGGACTGTGACGTCCTCCAGGCCGGCGGTTCGCAGCATCGTGTAGAGACGCCGTCCGGCGTTGAAATCCCCTCCGCCGCGGGCGAACGCCGCCAGGATCGCCCCCTTCAACCGATCCCACGAGGGGTGCGGCGGCAGACAGGTCCACGAGGACGCGTCGGGTTCCTGGATCGCGATCACGCCGCCGGGCCGGACGAGGCGGAGCATCTCCCGGAGCAGTTCGTCGTCCCGGCCGACCGGAGCAAACACGAACCGCACGTGCACGAGGTCGAACATCTGCCCGGGAAGCTCCGTGCGGTACGCGTCCCGTTCGACGATCTCGACGTTCGACAGGCCGGTGTCTGCGACGAGCTCCCGCGCACCCGCGAGCTGCTTGGCATCCGAATCGACGCCCACGACACGTCCCGGCGGTCCCGCCCGCCGGCTGAGCGGTCCGAGAATACCCATAGCTCCGCAGCCAAGGTCGATGCATTGGGCGCCGGATGCGACTCCGATCTGGTCGAGCATCGCCTCCGCCTCGGGCTCCCACACGCGCGCCTGGAGCCGCAACCGCTCGAGCTCGGCGGCCCCTCCCGCCAGCAGGTACGCGCCGTCGCGGGCACTCATGATGTCTAGCCCACCTCAATCATGGTTTTCAGCACGCCTTCTTGATACGCGTTCTGGAACCGGAAGGCGTCCGGCACGCGGTCGAGCGGGAACGTATGCGTCATGATCGGGTCGAACTTCACGCGCCCGGCCTGCACCATCTGGATCGCGCGGGGATAGACGTGGCCCATGCGCTTCTGCCACTTGATCGTCAGCGCCTTGCCGCGCACCGCCGCGGCCGACAGGGTGAACCGGTCGCCGTCCGGGATGCCGACGAGGACGACCCGGCCGCCGACCCGCGCGCAGGCGACGGCGGTCTCCGGACCGGTCGGCGAGTTCGTCGCCTCCAGGACGACGTCGGCGCCGCGGCCGCCGGTCCACCGTTCTATCGCGCGGTAGTCGGTCGACGCCTCGTCGGCGCCGGTGCGCTTCGCGGCGTCAACGCGGTAGCCGATTGGATCGATCGCCCAGACGTAACCCGCGCCGGCTTCCCGCGCCACCTGGATCAGCAGCTGCCCGATCGGTCCCGCGCCGACAACGGCGACGTTCTCCATCGGCCGGAGGTGCGCGAGGTCGAGCGTGAAGATCGCCACGCCGAGCGGTTCGAGCATCGCGGCGGTCGCCGCGTCGAAATCTTTCGGCACGGGAAACAGCGCGTCCGGCGGCGCGGTGTGGAACTCGGCGAGACCGCCCGCCAGATCGGGCGAGCCCGCGAACTGCACGTCCGGGCACAGGTTTTGGTGGCCGTGAAGGCACCACTCGCACCGCCCGCAGGGCCGCGCCGGATCGACCGCCACCAGCGTGCCGCGCGGCAGGCCGTGTGCAGCCCCCCGATCGTCCGCGACCTCGGCCGAAAACTCGTGGCCGAGGATGGCCGGCGACGTGATGGTCGCTGTGCCGACGCTTCCCTCGCGATAATAATGAAGGTCGCTGCCGCACACCCCGACCGTCCGGACGCGGAGGAGCAGTTCGCCGTCCCTCGGCTCCGGCCGCGGGACCGTCGTAACGCGGAGGTCCTGCGCCTTGTGCATCAGGGCGGCGCGCATGTCTGCCATCGGATCCCCCTCACGGCAACCGGCTGAGCATGGTGCGACGTCCGGCCTTCTCGCCGCGCGCGGGGCCTTCCTGTCCGCGAGGCCGGTGGAGGCCGCCCGCATCGCCTCGTAGAAGCGGACCACCATGGCGCGTCTGCCGTACGTCGACGATCCGGGCGCCTCCGCGGAAGTCCGCGCGCTGGGGCGGCCGTTCCTCAACCTGTACCGCATCCTGGCCAACCAGCCGCCGGCCCTGCGCGCGTTTCTCGGCATGTCGCGCTACATCCGCGACGGCGACACGCTTCCCACACCGCTGCGCGAGCTGACGATCCTCGCGACCGCGCACGCGCTCGGCGTGCGGTATGAGCAGGTGCACCACGCGGCCGCCGCGCGGCGCGCCGGCGTGCCCGAAGTCAAACTGGCCGCGTTTCCGGCGTGGCAGGGGAGCGCCGCCTTCGACGCGGCCGAGCGCGCCGCGATGACGTATGCGCACGAGATCGCGACCGCACGTCGCGTCTCGGACGGCACCTTCGAAAGCCTGCGCGCGCACTTCAGCCCGGCGCAGATCGTCGATCTCACGCTGACGGTCGGTTGGTACCATCTCGTCGGATGCGTGCTGGTGCCGATCGAGGTGGACGTCGAGGCGTGACGCCAACAAGTCCGGCCCGCCGGTCGAGACGGCTGCGGCTTCACCACATCAAACGTGACATGCCGCCGGGCGGCGGTCCCCGTTTCCCCGGGGTGGACGTCTGGCGGTGGCAGTACTTTGAGAGCGCCCGCGTGCCGTGTCCCACCGTCGTGCCGGTCGACGATCCCACCGCCTGGCGGCTCTATCCCGCCCACCGTCTCGTCTACGACAAACTGTTCGTCTGCGCGAGCCAGGGTGTGCCGTACGGACCGCACGGCGAGATGCCGCGGCGCTATCCTGTCTTCAGCAAGCCGATCATGAATCTTCACGGCATGGGCGCCCAGGGGTACGTCATCCGCTCGGCGGCGGATATGAAGGCGCACTTCACGCCCGGGCACCTGTGGATGCGACTGATGCGCGGCCGCCACGTCAGCACCGACATCGCGCTCGCCGGCGGACGGCCGCGCTGGTGGCGGCACACCGTCGGCCGGCAGTTGGACGGGGGGACCTTCGACTACTGGACGGTCATGGCCGAACGGCTGCCCGCCCTCGAGCGCTACCTGGGCGCGTGGGTGGACCGCTACCTCCGGGGATTCAGCGGCGTGATCAACATCGAATCGATCGGCGGCGTCATCATCGAGTGCCATCTGCGCATGGCCGAGCAGTGGCTCGACCTGAACGGTCCGGGCTGGCTCGAGGCCGTCGTCGATCTCTACGCGCACCGGCGCTGGCGGTTCCGCGACGGCGGGCGGCGGACCGGCTACAGCGTGGTGCTCTTTGGATCCCACGGCCGGCGGTATTCGATCGAGCCGTCCGACGTCGAGGCCCTGCGCTCGGTCGACGGCATCTCGAGCATCCAGATCACATTCGACGAATCGATCCCGCTCGATCAGCACGCGATGCCGCCGGGCGGGTTCCGCGTCGCGATCGTGAACTGCTGGAATCTGCGCGCCGGCCTGCTGGTGCGGTCGGCACTGCGGCGGCTGCTCCACGCGACCACGTAGTCCGCGTCGAAGCATTATCATGGAGGAAGGCGTCAAAGGAGGCTCATCGGGATGGCCAAGACTCTGTCCAAATTGAACCGGCGCTCGGCCGCGGTGACGGAAGGGCCGAACCGCGCGCCCGCGCGCGCGATGCTGCGGGCGACCGGCCTCGACGACGAAGCCCTGCGGCGGCCGCTGATCGGCGTCGTCTCATCGTGGAACGAGGTCACGCCGTGCAACCTCCACCTCAACGTGCTGGCGCGCCACGTCAAGGACGGCGTCCGCGCCGCCGGCGGGACGCCGATCGAGTTCACCACGATCGCGGTGAGCGACGGCATCTCGATGGGATACGAGGGCATGAAGGCCTCGCTCGTCACCCGCGACCTGATCGCGGACTCCGTCGAGCTCGAGACGCTGGCGGAGGGGTTCGACGGCCTCGTGACGATCGCGGGCTGCGACAAGAGCCTGCCCGGGATGATGATGGCGATGGCGCGCCTCAACGTGCCGTCGGTGTTTCTCTACGGCGGGACGATCATGCCGGGCAGGTTCGAAGGCCGCGACGTCTCGATCGTCGACGTCTTCGAGGCGGTCGGCAAGGTCGCCGCGGGGACGATGACGCCGGAGCAGCTCTACGAGCTCGAGTGCGCCGCGTGTCCGGGGGCGGGGTCCTGCGGCGGCATGTACACCGCCAACACGATGGCGTCGTGTTCGGTGGCCCTCGGCCTCGCGCTGCCCGGCAGCGAGTCGATCCCGGCGCTCGAC
This sequence comes from bacterium, assembly GCA_035934535.1. GTDB lineage: Bacteria > Sysuimicrobiota > Sysuimicrobiia > Sysuimicrobiales > Segetimicrobiaceae > DASSJF01. Next base: position 47,249 of record DASYXS010000006.1, on the reverse strand, counting down.
CCGCGCCGCGCCGAGATCTGCCGGCGGAGCGGCGAAGCCGTCATGCACATGCTGCGGGAAGGCATCCGGCCGCGGGACATCCTGACGCGGCAGGCGTTCGAGAACGCGATCACCTCCGAGGTCGCGACCGGCGGCTCGACCAACGCGGTGCTGCACCTGCTCGCGCTGGCGCAGGAGGCCGGTGTGCCGCTCGCGCTCGGCGACTTCGACGCCTTCGCGCGGCGCACGCCCCACATCGCCGACATGCACCCCGGCGGCAGGTACATGATGGTCGATCTCGACCGCGTCGGGGGCATCAGCGTGGTGCTGCGGGAGCTGCTCGACGGCGGGCTCATTCACGGCGGCGCCCTGACCGTGACCGGCAAGACGATGGCGGACAATCTGGCCGAGGTGAAGCGGCCGGACGGGCAGGATGTCGTTCGCCCGCTCGCCTCACCGATCGCGCCGCGGGGCACGCTCGCGGTGCTCACCGGCACGCTGGCGCCCGAAGGCGCCGTCATCAAGACGGCCGGGGTGAAGCGGGAGACCTTCCGCGGTCCTGCGCGCGTCTTCGAGCGCGAGGAAGACGCGCTGGAGGCGATCACCAAGCGGCGGATCACAGCCGGCGAGGCCCTTGTGATCCGGTATGAGGGGCCGAAGGGTGGACCGGGCATGCGTGAAATGCTGGCCGTGACCGGCGCGCTCGGCGGCGTGGGGCTCGGCGAGGAAGTCGCGCTGATCACCGACGGACGGTTCTCCGGCGGGACCCGGGGATTTGCGATCGGCCACGTGGCGCCGGAGGCGGCGCACGGCGGGCCGATGGCCGTGGTGCGCGACGGCGACACGATCGTGATCGACCTGCCGCGGCGCCGGCTGGACCTCGACGTACCGGCCGAGGAGATCGAGCGGCGCCTCGGGGCCTGGAAGGCGCCGGAGCCGCGTTACAAGACCGGCGCGCTGGCCAAATACGCCCGTCTCGTGAGGTCGGCGGCGCAGGGGGCGGTCGTCCTGCCCTAAGAGGTGTCGAAAGCCTGTTTCGCGGGGTAAAATCTGGTAGGTGAACGGGCGATGATCCGACGTCTGACGATCGCATGCGGACTGCTCACGCTGGCCGTCGTGGCCGTGCTGGCCTTGCAGGGCCATACGCTGTTCGGCGCGCGGTCTTCTCATCGCGGCCCGACGCAGGTGACGGCCATTCCCGATCGGCCGGCCTTCTGGCCGCCGGTCAAGCCCGTGCCGTCGGGCCCGCCGCCTCTCCGGGGGCTGCCCCCGTCACCGCAGCCCCAGCCGCTCCATCACGCGCCGGTTCAGTCGCCGCCCGCGGCCGGGTCCGCCAGGACGACGATCAGCCAGGTGGCCACCGCGTTGTTGAATCTCCCGAAGATACTGAGCCGGGCCCTGACGCAGCCGTCGGACGATCACTAAAGGCCCCCATGGCGCCACGCACAGACTTCCTGACGCTATTGTGGAACGACGTCATCAACCCGAACATGCAGGAGCGCTGGATCGACAACGTGATTCGGGAGTCGGAGCGGAACCCCGACGCTCCGTTCGCGGACCTCGGCCCGGTCGTCATGCGGCTGCTCGCGGCCGGCGCCGCGCGCCGGGATCTGAGTGTGATCGCCCGGTTTGCCGCCTACGAGGCGGTCTTCGGGACGCTCTACGCATTGAGCGATCCGGGCGTTGAGGGCAACGACGTAGAGATGCTGCACGAGTCGCTCCTTTCCGCCGACCCAAGCGGCAGGGAGGGACGCCCCGGTTCGGCACCGCAGAAATTACCGTCCTGATATAGGCTAAGCGCGGGTCGCGAGCCGCCCGTGGCGCCGTGTTCCGGCGCCACGGGCATCGGGGGGTGTGCGCAGGATGCCTTCGCGGTCGACCAAAGTTGCGATTGTGACCGGCGCGGGGACCGGCGTCGGGAGGGCCGTCGCGCTGGCGCTCTTGGAGGCGGGATACGCGGTCGCGCTGGCCGGCCGCCGGAGGGCGCCGCTCGAGGCGACCGCGCGCGCGTCGAAAGGACCGGCGTCCCGCCGGCTGATCGTTCCCACCGATATCGGCGATGCCGCGTCGGTGCGCAGCCTGTTCGCGAAGACGAAGAAACAGTTCGGCCGGCTCGACCTCCTCTTCAACAACGCCGGGCTCAACGCGCCCGGCATCCCGCTCGAGGACCTCAGCTACGAGCAGTGGACGTCCGTCGTGAACGTAAATCTCACCGGCACCTTCCTGTGCACGCAGGAAGCGTTTCGGATCATGAAGAGCCAAACCCCGCGCGGCGGGCGGATCATCAACAACGGGTCGATCTCCGCGCACGCCCCGCGCCCCAACTCCGCGCCCTACACGTCGACGAAGCACGCGGTCACCGGGCTCACGAAGTCGACCGCGCTCGACGGGCGCAAGTACGACATCGCCTGCGGGCAGGTCGACATCGGCAACGCGATCACGCCGATGACCGAGCGCATGGTGCAGGGCGTGACGCAGGCCGACGGGTCGGTGCGGCCGGAGCCCCGCATCGATCCGAAGTACGTGGCCGACGCGGTGGTCTACATGGCGGGACTGCCGCTCGATACCAACGTGTTGTTCCTGACCGTGATGGCGACGAAGATGCCGTTTGTCGGACGAGGCTGACGCGACCTCGTCACCACGGCACCGCGTTGCCGTCGCGAAACGAGCCGCCGGTCGGGCCGTCGTTCGGTAACGTCGCGGCCCACACGATCCCCGCCGCGCCGTCGGCCACCGGGCGTCCGCCGCGTCCTCCCATGTCGGTGTCGACCCATCCCGGGCAGACCGCGTTGACGAGGATTCCCGACGGTTTCAACTCCGCGGCCAGCATCAGCGTGAGGGCGTTCAGCGCGGCTTTGGACAGCGCGTAGGCCGGTGTGTCGCCGTCGAGCGAGGCGAGCGCGCCCGCGCCGCTCGAGACGTTGACGATCCGGCCGTGTTTGCTCTGCCGCAGCAGGGGCAGGAACGCCTGGGAGACTCGCCACGGCCCGAGCGTGTTCGTTTCGAATGCCTCCCGGACCACCGCCAAGTCGGCGCCCGCGGCGTGCTGCCACGTGTCGTAGAGAATGCCGGCGTTGTTCACGAGGACGTCGAGCCGCCCGACGGACCGCCCGACGGCGGCGGCCGCCTCCTTGACGCTACGGTCGTCGGCGACGTCCAGGCGCTGCACGTGGACGTCGATGCCGGCGCGGCGGAGCGGTTCGGCCGCGGCCCGCCCCTTGTGCTCGTCGCGCGCGCTCAAGATCACGACGAATCCGCGCCCGCCGAGCTGCCGGCAGACCTCGAGGCCGAGTCCCCGGTTCGCGCCGGTGACGAGTGCGACGTGGTTCATGCGGGTCGCCTCCCGCCTCGGGCGCCGGCCCGAAGCCGAATCGGTCGATCGCCCGATGTCTCGAGCCGCGGCCGGCGGCGTAGCGTGAGGGCGGCATCAATCGCGGGCAGCAGCGGGGAGGGCGTTGTCGTGGAGAAAGTGCGGGTCGAATCCGCGCCGGGATCCCTCGGGATTCTCTGGGCCGCCGGATGGCTGTTTACCATCGGGTTTCTGCACCTGGCGTTCTGGAAAGGCGTGCTGGCCATCGTGCTGTGGCCCTACTATCTCGGGCTGACGTTCAGCTCCCTGCCGCACTGACCGGGCGCGCGGCCTCAGGGGACGACGACCCGCTCGACCGGGCCGATCGGCTCTACCGGGCGATCCGCCGCTTGCGGTAGGAATCCCGGCGGTGAATCTTGCCGTCGCGAAACTGAAACAGGTCGCAGCCCCGCGACTCGATCCGCGTGCCGTCGGGGCGGGTGGCGAGCATCGTCCACTCCGAGACGCCGCGGTCGCCGGCGACGAAGTGGCGCGCGTTCTGGAACCGGATGTCGGGCAGCAGTTCGAGGAGGTCGGCGTACGCGTCCCGCACCTGGGCCGTTCCGGCGTACCGCCGCCCCCAGGGGTCCTCGCCGCCGGACGATTCGTACACGCACTCCGCCGTCATCATTTCCATGATCGCATCGAGGTCGTGGCGGCTCCACGCGGCGATGTGGGCGACCAAGAGATCGTGATGCGCGGTGCCCCCCGGCGCCGGGGTCATGCCGTCTGCCTCCTGGGGATGCTCGTCCCCGAACTGATGCCCGCTTATGCCGGCTCTACTTAGGTATGCGGCGGGCGCGCCTTGTCCCTCCATGCGGATTCGATGGCGGCGGGAAGGGCGGGTCCGGCGCGGACGCGAATCTGGACAACATCATGGCCGCGCCTGCGACGCTCCACCTGTGGACGGGGTGGCCGCACGTGTTGCGCGCCCAGCAGTTCGATCCCCCCGCGCTCGACCGCGTGTTCCGCGAGGCGAAGCTGGCCGAGGAGATCGTCAACAGCGGCGGCAGCAACCTCCTCAAAGGCAAGATTGTCCTCACGCTGTTCTATGAGCCGAGCACGCGCACCCGGTTGTCCTTTGAGTTTGCGACCTACCATCTCGGCGGCCGCGTGCTGTCCTCGGAGGCGGCGCGCGAGTTCTCGTCCGCGGCGAAGGGCGAGTCGATCGAGGACACGATCCGCGTCGTGAGCCGCTACCGGCCGTCCGCGATTGTGATGCGCCACTACGAGGAAGGCGCCGCGGAGCGCGCGGCGGCGGCGGCGGTCGAATCGCCGAAGGGACGTCCAATCCCGGTATTCAACGCCGGCGACGGACCGGGCCAGCACCCCACGCAGGCGCTCCTCGACGCCTATACGATCTGGCGCACGCGTGGGTCGCTCGAGGGGGTCACGATCGCCGTCGCCGGCGACCTGCTCTACGGCCGGACGGCCCGGTCGCTCTGTTACCTGCTGGCCAAGTATCCCGGCGTGTCGATCCGAATGATCGCGCCGAAGCCGGTGCAAATGAAGGATGATCTGCTGGCGTACCTGCGCCGGCACAAGGTGCCGTTCACGCAAACCGAAGACCTCCACACCGGCGTGCGCGGGGCGGACGTCCTGTACGTCACGCGCATCCAGAAAGAGCGGTTCGGCGAGGCCAACGCCGCGGCGTACGAGCGGGTGCGCGACGAGTTCTCGGTGACGCCGGAGATCCTCGCGGAGCTGCCGCCGCACGCGATCGTGATGCACCCCCTGCCGCGCGTCGAAGGCGAGCACTCGGAGCTGCCGGTCTCGGTCGACGCGGATCCGCGCGTCGTGATCTTCGACCAGACCGAGGCCGGCATGTACGTCCGGATGGCCCTGCTCAAGCTCGCCTGCGCGGTGGACCGCTCGCGCGCCTGGTCCGGGCGCTAACCCCGGCCTCGGCCCCGCCCGCCGTGCCGTCCGCCGCCCTCCGCTGGACCGACTGGTCCACGGATCCCTGGATCATCGCATCACTCGCCGCGTCGTGCGCCGCGTATCTGGCGATCTCGCGGCGGTTTCCCCCGCGGGGCCGGCAGCCGCTGGCGTTTTGGGCGGGAGAACTGACGCTGATCGCGGCGCTGCTCTCGCCGCTCGACGCCGGGGCGGCGTACCTCTTCACGCTGCACATGCTGCAGCACATGCTGTTGATGCTCGTCGCGGCGGCGCTGTTCGCGCTCGCGGTGCCGCCCGGTCTGATCGGGTGGGCCTACAGCCGTCCGGCCGTCCGCCGGGTGCTGCGCACGATCTGGAGTCCCGCGCCGGCGTTCGTGCTCTTCAACGGAACGCTGCTCGCCTGGCACATACCCGCCGCGTACGACGCGACGCTCACGATTCCGTGGGCGCACGCCGCCGAGCACGTCAGCTTCCTCGTGACCGGGGTGATCTTTTGGGGTGTGATCGTCTCGCCGGCGCCGGCGCTCGTGCGCGCGCCGCTCGGCATGCGCTTTGCGCTGCTCATCGGCGCCGACATCGTCAACTTTATCCTCGGGTTTGCGCTGACGTTCGCCGGCCATCCCTTCTACGCCGCGTACACGGCCGTGCCGCGACTGTGGGGCCTCTCCGCGCTCGACGACCTGCGCCTCGGCGGCGTGCTGATGTGGGTGATGGGCCAGATGATGTACCTGATCCCGGTGTTGATCCTGTTGAACGTGATCCTGTGGCGGGACACCGGCCGCGGCGGCGTGCGGCCCGCGGCCCGGATGTTATGATGAGTGCCATCGCCACGACGATCTGGAGGTACGGAACGTGACCGCGAGGCAGGGACTGGCGGCGACGACGACGCTGACGGGCGGACAGGCCCTCGTGCGGGGGCTCCGCACGCAGGGCGTCGACGTGGTCTTCGGGCTGCCCGGCGTGCAGATGGACTGGGCGTTCGACGCGCTCTATGAGGCGCGCGACGCGATCCGCCTGATCCACGCGCGCCACGAGCAGGCGCTCTCGTACATGGCGGACGGCTACGCGCGCGTCACCGGCCGTCCCGGCGCCTGCCTGATGGTGCCCGGGCCAGGGCTCCTGAACGCGCTCGCCGGCCTCGCGACCGCGTACGCGTGCTCCTCGCCGGTGCTGTGCATCACCGGCCAGATTCCGGCCGCGCAGATCGGCAAGGGTCGCGGGCTCCTCCACGAGATCAAACAACAGCTGAACGCGGCGGACTGCGTGACCAAATGGACCGGCAGCGCGCGGCGGCCCGAGGCCGTCCCCGGCGTCATGCGCGAGGCATTTCGCCAACTGCTGAGCGGCCATCAGCGGCCGGTCGCGATCGAGATTCCGCCCGACGTGCTGCGGGAAGCGGCGGAGATGCCGGCCGCGGACGAGCCGGTGTCGCGGACCGTCCCGGCGCCCGATCCCGACGCGGTCGACCGCGCGGCGCGCGTCTTGGGCGCGGCGCAGCGGCCCCTGATCTTCGCCGGCGGCGGCATCGTCGCCTCGGATGCGACAGACGCGCTGGTCCGCGTCGCGGAGATGCTCGAGGCTCCCGTCCTCGTGTCGTCCAACGGCAAGGGCGCGATCTCGGACCGCCACTATCTCGCCGAGCCGCTCGCGGCGGGACCGGACCTAGCCCCGACCGCGGACGCGATCCTGATCGTGGGCACGCGGTTCTATCAGCCGTCGGTGTCCGACTGGGCGCCTCGGGACCAGCCGTGCGTGCAGATCGACATCGAGCCGGACGAGATCGGCCGCAACCGGCCGGCGACGGTGGGCATCGTGGCGGACGCGTCGGCGGCGCTCACGGCCCTGGCCGAACGCCTCGAGACGCACAACCGCTCCCGTCCCTCGCGCAAGGACGAGCTCGCGGTGTTCCAACGGCGCATGCGCGAGCGGGTCAATTCCGTGGCGCCGCAGGCAGCCTACGGCAACGCGATCCGCGACGCGCTGCCCGATGACGGGATCGTCGTGAGCGAGATGACCCAGGTCGGCTACTGGTCGAACATCGGCTTTCCGGTCTACCGGCCGCGCACGTATCTCACGATGGGCTACCAGGGCGCCCTCGGCGCCGGCTACGGCGTCGCGCTCGGCGCCTACGCCGGCGCGGGCGGCCGCCCCGTCGTCTTGATCAGCGGCGACGGGGGCTTCATGTACCAGGCCCCCGAACTCTCCACCGCGGTTCGCCACGGCCTGAAACCCGTCGCGGTCGTCTTCAACGACGGCGCCTACGGCAACGTCAAGCGGATGCAGAAGGAGCTGTTCGGAGGGCGCTACATCGCCTCCGACCTTCTCAACCCGGACTTCGTCCGGCTGGCCGAGTCGTTCGGCGCGGCCGGCAGGCGCGCGGAGAGCCCGGAGCAGCTGCGGGAGGCGGTCGGCTGGGCGCTCCGGCAGGAGGTACCGGTGGTAATCGAGGTGCCGGTGCCGGCGATGCCGGACATGCGGCCGGTGCTGCGGCCGGGGTATCGCGGCTAGAGCAATCCCGAGCCGGCCGTCGAAGGTTTCCACATGGCCGGCGCCCTCCTCTCGGTAACGGGCGTCTCCAAGTCCTTTGGGGGCGTGGTTGCCGTTCGCGACGTGTCGCTCGACTTGGCGCGGGGCGAGATTCGCGGACTAATCGGTCCGAACGGCTCCGGCAAGACCACGCTCCTCAACCTGATCGGCGGTCAGGAGCGGCCGGACCGCGGCGACATCCGGCTCGACGGCCGGCCCACCGCCACGCTGGCCCCCGACGCGCTCGCAGCCCGCGGAGTCGCCCGCACCTTCCAGCTGCCGAGGGTGTTTCGCTCGATGACGGTGCTCGAAAATCTGCTCGTCCCCGCCTCGGCCGACCACCGGGCGGCGGACGGACCGGCCGCGCACCGCCGCGCGCGGGACCTCCTGCGCCTCACGCGCCTCGACGCACTCGCCGCCGTCGAGGCGCGCACGCTCTCCGGCGGGCAGGCAATGCTGCTGCAGCTCGCTCGCTGCCTCGCCCAGGAGCCGCTCGTCCTGTGCCTCCTCGACGAGCCGTTCGCGGGCGTGCACCCCGCGATCAAGGATGTGATGGTGGAGGCGATTCACGAGATGAACCGCGCCCGGGACGTGTCGGTGCTCGTGGTCAGCCACGAGATGCCGACGCTCGGCCGGCTCGCCCGGCGCGTCTCGGTTATGCACAACGGCGAGCGCATCGCCGACGGGCTGCTCGACGAGGTGGCCGGCGATCCGCGGGTCATCGAAGCGTACCTCGGGATGGCCGGCGCGGGCTTCGCCGGACAGATGCGATGAGCGCGGCCGATCCCCGCGGGCACGCCGTCCGGGCCGGCGCACCCGCCGGGGCCGCGCTGCGCGTCGAGCAGGTCGTCGCAGGGTACCAGCCGGAGATCGACGTCCTGGCCGGCGTCACGCTCGCCGCCGCGCCGGGCCGAATCACGGCCGTCATCGGGGCCAACGGGGCCGGCAAGTCGACCCTGCTGCGCGTTGTGTTCGGACTGCTGCCGGCGCGCGCCGGGCGCGTGCTGCTCGACGGGCGCGATCTCGCCGGCCTCAGGCCGGACGTCCGCAAGCGGCTCGGGGTCGGCTACGTCCCGCAGGGCGGCAGCACGTTTCCGCAGATGACGGTGGACGAGACGCTTCGGCTCGGCGGATGGACCCTGCGCCGGCATCCGGCCGCGCTGCGGGAACGGCTCGCGCACGTGTACGAGCTGTTCCCCGCGCTCGGGCCGCTGCGCCGCCGGCGAACCGCGGAGTTGAGCGGCGGGCAGCTGCGGCTGCTGTCGGTGGCCAAGGAGCTCGTCGTAATGCCGTCGCTCCTGCTCGTCGACGAACCGACCGCCGGCTTGGCGCCGCGCGTGGCCGGGGAGGTCTACGCGCTCCTCGAGCACAGCCGGACCTTGGGGATCACGGTGCTGCTCGTCGACCAGAACATCGTCGACGCGGTGCGCGTCGCCGACGACGTCTATCTGTTCGGGATGGGCCGGGTCCAGCGCGAGGGGCCACGGGCGTCGTTCGCCGCGGACCTGGCCGGCATCGTCCGCTCCGCGCTCGTCGGCGCGGAAGAGGGAAGGCAGACAGATCAACCGGGCGGAGGTGGGGAGCAATGAAGCGTGTTGTGGTGCTCGTCGTCGCGGCGGCGCTCGCCGCGACGGTCGCCGGTCAGGTGCGCGACGCCGGGTGGGCGGCGCCGGCGCCGATCACGCTCGGGGTATTGACGCCGCTGTCGCCTCCGGGCGACGCGTCCGCGGGCCAGCTGATCTCGCGCGGCGCCGAGCTGGGCGCGGCCTACATCAACGGTGTCATGGGCGGCGTGTTCGGACCCAAGACGCCGTGCAGCCTGCCGGCGACGCCGGTGCGCCTCGCGGTCGAAGACGATGCCGGCACCCCGGAGAAGGCCGTCGCCGGCTTCCGGCGGCTCGCCACGGAGGACCATGCGGTGGGGGTGTGGGGCCAGTTCCACAGTTCCGCGATGCTCGCGGCCGCGCCGCTCGCGGACGAGCTCGGCGTGCCCTTCATCTCGACGGCGGCGTCCACCGCGGACATCACCGGAAAGCACTTCGCCGCGGTGTTCCGCACGCACCCCATCGATCCCGACCGCGCCCGCGCGTGGCTGGGGTTCATTCAGGCGCAGGGCTGGCGCAAGGTGGCCATGCTGGCCGAGAACACCGACTACGGCATCGGGCTCATCGAAGCAACCAAGTCGGAGATCGCTGCGCGCAAGCTCCCGATCACGTTCGACGGCGTGCTCTTCGACCGCACCTCCGCGGACTTGACGCCGCAGCTCCTCAAGTTCAAGGCCGCGCGCCCGGATATTCTGCTGAACGTGGGCGTGGGGACGCCGGCATATCTCATCGCAAAGCAGGCGCATGACGTTGGCCTCTTCCCGCAGACGGCGATGCTGGGCTCGTACGATTTTCCGGTGCGCCCCGAGTTCTGGAAGAACCTCGGCCCGGCCGGCAACTACATGACGTTCATCTCCTACTACCATCCGCGGATGGCGCTCTCGCCCCTCGGCAAGTGGGCGGCAGTCGAGTACGCCAAGCGATACCACGACACCGCGATCTACGCGAACCTGAACTCGTTCGGCGACGCGATCATCCTCGGCGAGGCGATGAACCAGGCATGCAGCGCCGACCCGAAGCGCATCATCGCGCAGCTCGAGCGGGGCCGGTTCGACACGTGGATCGGCAGCGGCGTCACCTTTCCGCGGGCCGCGGGGCTGGCCTGGCACCAGTGGTCGCCGCCGCTCTTGATTCTTCAGTACACCAAGGTGGACGAGACGTACGATCAGGCGGCGATTCTCTTCCCGTCGTCGATGAAAACGGGCCCGTACACGCCGGGCCGGTAGGGCCGGCCGCCGGCAGGGTCGTCTCCGGGGCCGCCGCGCTCGTGCGGCGGCCCCGCGGCCCGGCGATGGATTCGACTCTCCTCACGCAGTACGTGCTCGCGGGCCTCGTCATCGGGGCGATCTACTGTCTGATGGCGGTGGGAATCACCTTCATCTACAGCGTCGTCCGGATGATCAACTGGGCGATGGGCGAATTCTACATGATCGGCGGGTACGTCCAGTACGTGCTGCTCGAGTCCTGGCTCGGCCCGCAGCGCTGGTACCTTGCCGTGCCGCTCGCCGCGGTCACGGTCGCCCTGCTCGGCATGGCCGTGCAGCGGGTGCTGCTGCGGCCGATGTTCACCGGCACGCTCGAACGGCTCGACGAGTACGCGACGATCGTGACGATTGCGCTGACGGTCCTCTTCCGCAACCTCGCGATCGTCGTCTTCGGCCCGTACCAGTTCTCGCCCCCCGACTACGCGGCGCCGGTCCAGCTCGGCCCCCTGCCGCTCAACGGCAGCCGGTTCGTCGCGTTTCTCGGCGCGGTCGTCCTGCTTGGGCTGTTCGCGTTCGTCGTCCGCCGCACGTGGTTCGGCCTCGCCCTCCGCGCCGTGGCGCAGAACCGCCTCGGCGCCGTCGCGGCGGGCGTCGACCTCGGGCGCATGGACATGCTGGCGTTCGGGATCGGGGTCGGCCTGGCCGGCGCGGCCGGAGCGCTGCTGGCGCCGGTGTTCCTCGTCTATCCGGAGAGCGGCGCCCTCAGCACGGTCAAAGGCTTCGAGATCATCGTGATCGGGGGGCTCGGCTCGCTGCCGGGCAGCGTCGTCGGCGGCCTGCTGCTCGGGCTCGTGGAGAGCCTCGGCTCCGTACTGCTGTCGCCGTCGTTCCGGGACGTCTACGGGTTCGGCGCGCTGCTGCTGATTCTCGCGCTGCGGCCGACCGGGCTCTGGGGCGAGCGGGTGCGCGAGGCGTGAGAGACCCGACGGCAACGGCGCGTCGAGCACTCGCGGCCGCGGGCCTCGCCGGGGCGGCAGTGCTGCCGCTTGCGCTCGGCCCGTATCACGTCCACGTGCTCACCGTGGCGCTGTACTATGTCGTGCTCGCGTCCTCGTGGAATCTGCTGGCCGGCTACACCGGCCTGTTCTCGCTCGCGCATCACGTCTTTGCCGGCATCGGCGCCTACACGTCGGCGCTGCTGGTTCTGCGCACCGGTCTGCCGATCCCAGCGGGCGTGGCCGCGGGCGGCGCCCTCGCCTGCGCGGTCGGATTCGCGCTCGGCAGCGTGACGCTGCGCCTGCGGACCCTCTACCTTGCGCTTGCGACGTGGGCCTTTGCCGAATCGACGCGCGTGGCGGTGTCGATGGAGTACGGGCTCACGCGGGGCGATCTTGGCCTCGCGGTGCCGAAGCTCTTTCCGGGCGCCGGCCCGGCGCCGTACTACGAGCTTTTCCTCGCCTGCGCGGTTGCCGCGGCGGCCGGCCTCGCGTGGCTGCTGCGCTCGCGGATCGGCTATCGTCTCCGGGCGATCCGCGACGACGAGGGCGCGGCGCGGGCCGCCGGGGTCAACACCGTGCGCTGGAAGCGGTTCGCCTTCGCCGCTGCGAGCGGCACCGCCGGCGCCGCCGGCGCGCTCTACGGTCATTACATCGGCCTCTTGAGCCCCGTCGCGATGAAGTTCGACGAGATGGCGCTGATCATCATCATGGTAATCCTCGGCGGGCAGCGCACCATCGCGGGGCCGGTCCTCGGCGCCATCACCGTGGAAGTGGTATCGGAAGGCCTGCGCGCGTACGGCCAGGTCCGCATGGTGATCTTCGCCCTCGTCGTGCTGGGCGTGATGCGGCTGTATCCACCCGGGCTGATCGGTCTCGTCCGCGCGGCCGCGGCGCGCCTGGCCCGCCGCCGTGGGCGTGCGGCCAACGTGGGCGCGGCGGCCTGACAAATGGGGGAGCGGCCGCGTCCGCGACGAATAGCGTGTCACAGCACGCAGGCCAGGAGGGCTTCTTGATGCATCTTTCCGAGGCGGTGCGCGGCATCACCCCGTCGATGACCATCGCGATGGACGATCGGGCCCGGCAGCTCCGGCGGCAGGGCGTGGACGTGCTCAGCTTCGCCGCGGGGGAGCCGGACTTCGACACGCCGGACTCCGTCAAGAACGCGGCGATCGCGGCGATCCGCGAAGGCTTCACGAAGTATACCGGCCCCGCGGGCATCCCGGAACTGCGCGCCGCGGTCGCCGCGCACCTGAAGGAGACCTACGGCGCGTCCTACGCCGCCGACGAGGTCGTCATCACGGCCGGAGGGAAGCCGGCGCTGTACTACACGCTGCAGGCGATCTGCGAGCCCGGCGACGAGGTGCTCATTCCGATCCCGGCGTGGGTGTCGTACTCCCAGCAGGTGCGCCTCGTGGGCGCGAAGCCGGTGTTCGTGCCGACCGACGCCGCCGCCGGCTGGCAGCCGCTGCCCGACCGCGTCGCGGCGCTGGTGTCGCCCCGCACCCGCGCGATCATCCTCACCTCGCCTCACAACCCGACCGGCGCCGTCTATGACCGCGAGGCGCTCGACGGCATCGTACGCCTCTCGGACCGGCACGGCTTCTACCTCTTGAGCGACGAGATCTACGAGAGCATGGTGTACGACGGCGCGCACCATATCTGCGTTCCGGGTGCGTGGCCCGCCGCGCGGGACCGCATCGTGCTGCTCAACTCGATGTCCAAGACCTACGCGATGACCGGCTGGCGGATCGGCTTCGCGGCCGCGCCCCGGCCGATCGCCGACGGGATCACCGCGCTGCAGGGCCATCTCGCCGGCAACCCCAGCTCGATCTCGCAGAAGGCCGCGCTGCACGCGCTGGTGGCGCACGTCGATCTCAAGGAGATGGTTGCGGAGTACGACCGGCGGCGGCGGTACATCGTCGGCCGGCTCAACGAGATCGCCGGGGTCTCTTGCGGCATGCCCCGCGGCGCCTTCTACGCCTTCCCCGACGTCCAGGGACTGCTCGGCCGCGCGGGTGCGCCGGCGACCTCGCTCGCGCTCGCGGAACGGCTGCTCGACGAGGCGCACGTCGCGCTTGTGCCGGGAGAAGCCTTCGAAGCCCCCGGCTTCCTCCGGATCTCCTACGCCACCTCGATGGATCGCATCCGGGAAGGCGTCGACCGCATCGCGAAGGCGCTGTCGCCGCACGCCGCGCGGGTCTAGCCCGGCCGGCACGAACCCCCGGGGGTGCCCAATGATGACCGTGACGCCGTTCCAAACCGAACCGCTGACCGACTTCGCCCAGCCGGCCGCCCGCCAGGCGATGGAACAGGCCGTTCGCGGCGTCGCCTCGCAGCTCGGCCGTGAGTTTCCGCTGATCATCGACGGCCGCGAGGTCCGGTCGGGCGCCACGTTCCGGTCGATCAACCCGTCGCAGGCGGATCAGACCGTCGCCGTCGTGCAGCAGGCGTCGGGGGAGCACGTCGAGCAGGCGGTGGCGGCGGCGCTGCGCGCGTACGAGTCGTGGCGGTGGGTGCCGGCGGAGGAGCGGTGCGCGCTATTCCTCCGCGCCGCGGCCATTCTCCGCCGCCGGCGCCTCACGGCCGCGGCGTGGATGTCGTTCGAGGTCGGCAAGAACTGGGTCGAGGCGGACGCCGACGTGGCGGAGGCCGTCGACTTCACGGAGTACTACGCGCGCGAAATTCTCCGGTACGCGCAGGGGCCCGCGCTCCCGCCGCTCGCCGGCGAGATGAGCGAGTACCAGTACATCCCGCTCGGCGTCGTGGCCGTGATCTCGCCCTGGAACTTCCCGCTGGCAATCCCGACGGGGATGGCGCTCGGCGCGATCGTCTCCGGCAACACCGTCATCATGAAACCGGCGAGCGATTCCGCGGCCACCGCGTACCAGATCGCAGACGCGCTGCGCGACGCCGGACTGCCGCCCGGGGTCCTCAACATGATACCGGGCTCCGGCGGCGTGGTCGGCGAGGCCCTCGCCACCCACCCGAAGGTCCGGATGATCGCCTTCACCGGCTCCAAGGAAGTGGGGACGCATCTCTTCGAGGCGGCGGCGAAGACGCCGCCCGGGCAGATCTGGCTCAAGCGCATCATCGCCGAAATGGGCGGCAAGAACGCGATCATCGTGGACGACGAGGCGGATCTCGACGCCGCGGTCGCGGGGATCATCGCGTCGGGCTACGGCTATCAAGGGCAGAAGTGCTCGGCCGCGTCGCGCGTCGTTGCCACGCCCGGCGCATACGGCCGGGTGACGGAGATGATCGTCGAGCGCGCCCGCGCGCTCGAGGTCGGCCCGGGACCCGAGAATTTCCCTGTCGGCCCGGTCATCAACGCGGCCGCGGAGCGCAAGATCCTCGAGTACGTCGAGGTCGGACGGCGCGAGGGCAAACTCGCGGCCGGCGGCGGCCGGGCGCGCGACGGCGGCTTCTACGTCGCGCCGACCGTGTTCGTCGACGTCGCCCCGGAGGCGCGCATCGCGCAGGAAGAGATCTTCGGCCCGGTCGTCGCCGCGATCCCCGCTCGCGACTTCGACGACGCGCTGCGGATCGCGAACGGCACCGCCTTCGGCCTCACCGGCTCGGTCTATTCGCTCAACCCGGCGAAACTCGCGAAGGCCCGCCGCGAGTTCATGTGCGGCAATCTCTATCTCAACCGTAAGTCCACCGGCGCCATGGTCGGGTCGCACCCGTTCGGCGGCTTCAACATGTCGGGGACGGACAGCAAGGCCGGCGGACCGGACTACCTGCTCAATTTCCTGCAGCCCAAGGTCGTCGCACACCGGTACGTGTAACGCGCGGCGCTCCACCGCCCGCGGGCGCGGTGCGCCGCGGGCGTGCAGACATGACGGGGGAGGGATGGTCGTGCGCGGGATGGGGAGAGTCTGTGCGCTTGTCGCCGCCGTCGCGTTGCTCGGCGGCCTGCTCACCATGGCGTCGGCCCAGGGCGGGCGGCGCGGGGGTACCTTGCGGGCGGGCCTCGACGCCGATCCGCCGACGATGGATCCGCACCTGTCGGGCTCCGCCGTCGACCGCCAGGTCTATCAGAACCTGTACGACAAGCTGGTCGACACCGACGCGAACCTCGCGATCGTGCCGATGCTCGCGACCTCATGGACGATCTCCCCCGACGGCAAGACCGTCACGTTCAAGCTCCGCCAGGGGGTCAAGTTCCACGACGGGACCCCGTTCAACGCGGAGGCGGTGAAATACAACTTCGAGCGGATGCTCGACCCGAAGTTTCCGTCCGTGCGCCGCAGCGAGATTCGGCCCGTCACCGGGGTCGCGACGCCCGATCCGTACACGGTCGCGATCTCGCTCGAACGGCCGTACAGCCCCCTCCTCTACGTGCTGACCGACCGCGCGGGGATGATGGTGTCGCCGGCCGCCGCGCGGGCCGCCGGGACGAACTTCGCGCAGCATCCCGTCGGCACGGGGCCGTTCGTGTGGGTGGAACGCGTGCCGCAAGACCACATCACCCTGCGCCGCAACCCCGACTACTGGGTGAAGGGGCAGCCGTACGTCGACGAGGTCGTCTTCCGGCCGATCACCGACGACAACGCGCGGGTCGCGAACTTGAAATCGGGCGACGTGGACATCATCAATCTCGTGCCGCTGCCCCAGGTCCGGACGCTGACGCAGGAGGCCGCCGCGCCGGGCGCCCGGTTCAAGATCCTCGAGCACGGCGCGATGGCCTGGACGGCGCTCTCGCTCAACGTGACGAAGCCGCCGTTCGACAACAAGCTGCTGCGGCAGGCGCTTGCGGCGACGATCGACCGCAGCGCGATCGCGAACGTCGTGCTGCAGGGCGCCGCGTATCCCGCCTACTCGCTGTTCCCGAACGGCACCGCGGCGTACGATCCGGCGTTCAAGCTGCCACCGCGCAGCATCGCCACGGCGAAGGAGCGGCTCGCGGCGGCGGGTCACCCGGGCGGTTTCGACTTCACCCTGATCATCCTTCCCGGCCAGCAGCGCGTCGCGCTGGCCCAGGCGATCCAGGCGATGGCCGCGGACGCCGGGATCCATGTCAAGATCCAGACCGAAGAGCAGGGGACGTTTGTCAGCGACGTGACGAAGATCCAGGCGCAGTCCGGCGTCATCGAGTGGAGCGGCCGGCCCGATCCGGACTTCGACATCTACCCGTTCGTGACGCAGTCCGGCATCGGCGCCTTCAACTATGTCGGCTACACCGGCGAGCGGATGCAGACAATCCTCGACGCGGCCCGGTATCTGAACGACATGGGCCAGCGGCGGCGGGCATACCGGCAGGCCAGCGAGATTCTCGCCGACGACGTCCCGTACGTGCCGCTGTTCTTCCCGAAGGAGTACAAGCTCGTGTCGACGCGTCTGCGCGGCTTCATCCAGGTGCCGGACGGGATGATGCGCCTCCGGACGGTGTGGCTGGCCCCGTAGGCGCGCGGGCAAGCGAGCCTAGCCGATCTCGACGTCCTCCCAGAACCCGATCCAATGATCGACCTTCTTCATTGACTCGCGCGGCGATTCGTACGACCATGCGGCGCGTGAGCTCGACGCGCCGTTGCTCACGACATCGTAGAATTGGACGCCGTGCGGACACTCCATGTCGTGCGGGGTCCTGGGTGCCGCGCGCAGGAGGTCCATGCGCACCGTCTCGCGCGGGAAGTACCGGTATCCGGCCACCTCGAGGGTCCGGTCGCTCTCTGCGATAACCCGACCACGCCACATTGCCTTCATGGTGCCGTTCCTCCGGCCACTGCAGTACTTCAACACTAGCATAACTCTGCCGCGGGTCCCTGGACACGGGGTGGGCCGGATGCGGGCATCTGTGCCGGTGGGGGCGTTATCAGGCGATCACGGCGGTCGTGTCGAACACCCGGCGGGCCAACACAGAGTCGCCATCGATTTGTGACGCCAATAGCGCTTGCTCTTTGGGCTCCCATCGTGTGAAGAGCTTCCAGGCTGTTTGCTGCGGAATGACGACGGACGCGTGCGGTCGGTCGGCGGCTCCTGTGTAAAGCACCCATCTTTGCCGTTCGCGGACCAGCAGCCACCGGCCGCCGCTGCCGCCCGAGATCCGGACGGCGACCGACGTGCCGTCCGGGACATCGACCGAGCGATAGGTTTCAGGCAGGGCCCGCACAAAGATCTCGAGGGCCGGCTTCAGGAAGCGAACATCGTCGAAGCCCGGCCTGCCGAGCGCCGCGCGGACATGCTGCTGATGGTGCCACCGCTCCGTGTACTCGCGGCCGACGCCGAGCCAGTTTGGCGCCGGCAGCGGCCCCGCCCAACTCACGACCTCTCCGGGTGCGTAGGGGTCCAACGACTCGAAGTACTCGGTCGCTTGATCTCCGGTGAACCGCAGGAGATCGCAGAGGAGCCGCGGACTGATCCGCTGCCCGGCGCCGATCCAGCTGTCGTTGAGCGCCGCGAGCGCCCGGACCAATTCCTCCCGGGTTCGCGCGTTGATGGTCGATGCCGTGAACTCATCGCGCCCTCGAGAGAGAATGCCGACGTCGCCGCCGAGGAGGTGGAGCGCCACGTCCTTGACCGTCCACGTCTTTCGCGGTACGCGCTTCGTCCACTCTTCCGGCGGCAGCGCCGACAGGAGATCCAAGAGTCCCGCCAACAGCTCGGGGAAGAGGTGAACGGTCAGAACAGGCTCGGGCTGTTTCGTCATGTGCCGGACCGGCTCACGCCAGCCGATCCCTGAGCCCGTAATAGGCGCCTACGAACGGCAGGAACCAGGCGGTGCCCCCGTAGGTCGGAAACGCCCGGGCCTTTAGGTCGCGCCACGGGTTGGCTTCCGGATGCCCGTCCATGATCTCGGCCATGCGCGCTCCCATGAGCGACGCCATCTGCACCCCGTGGCCCGAGTACCCCATCGAATAATACAGGCCGCCTATCTGTCCGGCGTGCGGCATCCGGTCGACGGGAAAGCCGACGTGGCCGCCCCAGACGTAGTCGATTCGCGTCCCGGCGAGCTGTGGAAAGACATTCAGCATGTCCCGATGCAGAACCGCAGCGCTCTTGCGATCCGAACCTGGGTTGGACAGGGCGAACCGGGCCCGGCCGCCGAACAGCAGCCGGCCGTCCGGCGTCAGGCGGAAGTAGTGACCGATGTTCTTGGTGTCCACGACCATCCGCCCGCGCGGGATGATCTCCCGGGCCAGGCCGTCGTCGAGAGGCTCCGTCACCACGATGAAACTGCCCACCACGACCATGCGCCGCTGAAGCTTCCGAAAGATGCCGGTGGTGTAGGCGTCTGTCGCGAGCAAGACTTGCCCGGCCGAGAGCCAACCTAGCGGCGTGCCGATGCGGAAGCGGCTGGACGGGCCTCGTTGCACCGAGGTGACTTTCGTCTTTTCATGCAGCCGCGCACCGGACCGCTCGGCGGTCTCAGCCAGCCCCCGCACGTACTTGGCGGGGTGCAGTCCGGCGCTCAGCGGATCGAGCAGGCCGCCGTGGTAGTACGGAGAGCCGAGTTCCGCTCGAAGCTCGGCCGGGCTGATGAGGATCGTCTCATGGCCGAACCGCTCGGCCAGCAGCTTCTGCGTGGCGCGTTGATGCTCGTGGTGCGACGGCCGATACGCGACGCCCAACCGGCCGGCGCGCCGGAAATCGCAGTCGATCCCTTCCGCCCGCACCAAGGATTCGACGAAGTCGACGGCATCCCGATAGGCATCGTGATAAGCCCGGGCGGCGGCGAGCCCATACCGCTTCACCGCTGTTGCCGGTCCGACCGATACTCCGGTCGTACACATGCCGCCGTTTCGTCCCGAGGCGCCCGACCCAAAGCGGTCCTGCTCCAGCACGACGGCCGAGGCGCCCTTCCGCGCGAGCGCGATCGCCGCGTTCAAGCCGGTAATGCCGCCACCGACGATGGCGACGTCGACGTCGTGCGGCAGCGTCCGCCCCGAGCGATCGGGGAAGTCCGGCGCCGTATCGATCCAGTAGGGAACGTCCTTCACGCCGGCGGGAGACCCAGCAGCGCGGGCAGCCGCGACATGTCGGGGAGCTCCTCGTACGGCATGATGGCGCTGCTGCCGCGCCGGCCGCTGCGATTGATCCAGATGCGCCGCATGCCGAGCCCGTGCGTCGGCATGATGTCGTACTCGAACCCCTGGGCGACATGGATCACCTGATCGGCCGGGCGGCCGATCGTGCGCAGGGCAAACTCGAACACCTCGCGCCGCGGCTTGTAGGCGCGCGCCTGCTCGGCGGTGATCACGAAGTCGAACTCGACCCCGATCCGCTCGACGTTTCCGCGGATCAGGTCGTCGTCCGTGTTCGAGATGATGGCGATCTCGTACCGCTCCTTGAGCCTGGCGAGCACGGCCGGCACCTCGCGGAACGGACCAAACGTCGGAACCGCGGCCACGAGCGCGTCGCCGTCTTCCGGCCGGTACGGCAGGCCGTGCAGCCGCATGGCGTGCTCGAGCGTCTCGCGAAGGAGCCGCTTGTAGGGCCGGTACGGCTCCAAGACCGCCTGAAATCGCATCACGCGGAAGTCGCGCAAAAACTCGGTTTCGTCCACGCCGTCGGTGCGGAGCCGGTCCGTGAGAATGCCGCGCGTCACCCGGTCGAGGTCGAAATCGACCAGGGTTCCGTAACAATCGAACGTCACGACGTGGCGCATCGAGACGCGCCTCCTCCCGGCCGCCTCCCGGCGGCCGGTCTAGAGCTCGAGCTCCATGAGGACCGCGCGCCTCGTGAAGCCGGTGCGCTCGTAAAGTCCAAGCGCGGGTGTGTTGTCCGCGTCGGTCCAGAGATGCAATTCGATGACGTCGTGCTGCCGGCAGTAGGCAATCGCTTCCTTCAGCAGACCCTCGCCCACTCCCCGGCGCCGGAACCGCGCGTCGACGATGAGGTTGTTGATCAGGCCGATGTTGCGGCCGTGCGCCACGTCGGGAAAGACGTAGAGGTCCACGAAGCCGGCGTCCTCGTCGCCGATCTCGGCGATCCAGGCGGTGTAGTCGTCCCGGGCCAGGGTATCGCTCCAGATCGCCCGCCTGAGCTCCAACGCGGCCGGCATCAGCTGATCGAACAGGCCATGAACCACCTGAAAATCGTTCTGCGTTACGCGGCGGACGCGCGCCATGGTGGGCCTCCGCGGATGGGTTACGGGCAGGCCGCGACCGCCTCGATCTCGAGCAGGTAGTCCGGCGTGGCGAGGCTTGCCACGACGAGGAAGGTGTTCGGCGGAAAGTAGGTGCCGAAGTACCGCGCGCGCACCTCCGCGATCTTCTGGCGGTAGGCTACGTTGGTCGTGAAGGTGGTGAGCTTCACGACCTGATCGAGCGACGTGCCGGCGGAGGCGAGCACGGTCTTGAGGTTCTCGAAGATCTGCACCGCCTGCGCCTCGATGTCCCCGCGGCCGACCAGGTTGCCCTCGACGTCCTGCGCGATCTGCCCCGCCACGTAGACGAGACCGCCGGCCTTGGCGGCGTGCGAGTAGCCGGTGGTTTTGTGCATCCCCCGAACCGCGACGTCTTCACGCTTCATCGTCTGTTCCTCCCGGGCATCGGCTTGACTTCGCCAGGAGGCTTCGCCCCGCGCCTGCTGAATTGCCTGCGCTGATGTCTCTCGCCGATCTCCTGCTCGGGAAGCCGCTCGCGACGTCCGAAGAACGGGCCGAACGGGTCGGTCCCGCCAGCGGCATCGGGATCTTCGGGCTCGATGCGTTGAGTTCGGCGGCCTACGGTCCGGAAGCTGCGCTCACGCTGCTGCTGCCGCTCGGCGCCGCGGGCGTCCTCTACATGACGCCGATCAGCGCCAGCATCATCGTGCTGCTCGCGATCGTCTATTTCTCGTACCGCCAGACCATCGCGGCGTACCCGACCGGGGGCGGCTCCTACACCGTCGCCCGCGCGAACCTCGGCGCAAAAGCCGGGTTATTCGCGGCCGCGGCGCTTCTGATCGACTATGTGCTGACCGCCGCGGTCGGCATCTCGGCCGGGGTGGGGGCGCTGGCGTCCGCCGTCCCGGCGCTGCAGCGGCACACCCTGGGTCTGTGCCTCCTGATCCTGGCCGGGCTCACGATCGTCAACCTGCGCGGCGTGCGCCAGGCCGGTTCGGTTTTCATGCTGCCGACGTACGTCTTCATCGCGAGCCTGCTCGGCGCCATCGGCCTCGGCGTGCTGAAGTCGGTCGTGAGCGGAGGCCATCCCGCCGCCGTCGCGGCGCCGCCGCTGCGGCCGCCGGTGGAGGCGTTGAGTGTGTGGCTGCTGCTGCAGGCCTTCGCCAACGGCTGCACGGCGATGACCGGCGTGGAAGCCGTCAGCAACGGCGTGCGGGCATTCCGCGAGCCGCGGGTGCAGACCGCTCAGCGCACGCTGACCGCGATCATTGCCATCTTGATCCTGATGCTCGCCGGCATCGCGTATCTCGTGCGGGTCTATCACATCGGCGCGACGCCTCCGGGAGAGGCCGGGTACCAGAGCGTGCTGTCGCTGCTGCTGGCCGCGGTCGCCGGCAGGGGTGTTTTCTACGACATCGCGATGGCGTCGATTCTGGCGGTGCTGGTGCTCTCGGCGAACACCGCGTTTGCGGATTTCCCGCGCGTCTGCCGCGCCGTCGCGCTGAACCGCTACCTGCCGCAGGCCGCGGCGCTGCGCGGACGCCGGCTCGTCTACTCCTACGGAATTTACGCGCTGGCGGCGCTGTGCGCGCTGCTGCTGATCGTGTTCGAGGGCGTGACCGACCGCCTGATCCCTCTCTACGCCGTCGGGGCCTTCCTTGCGTTTACCCTGTCGCAGGCCGGCATGGTGATGCACTGGCGCCGGACCGGCGGCCCGCACGCGAAGGTCAGCATGTTCGTGAACGGGTTGGGCGCCGCGGCCACCGCGGTGACCGTGGTCGTCGTGATGGTCGCGAAGTTCACGTCCGGCGCGTGGATCACGGTGCTGTTGATTCCGGGGATCGTCGCGCTCATGCTCTCCATCCATCGGCACTACCGCCGCGTCGGTGCGGAAGTCGGCACGTCGGCACCGCTGGACGTGGGGAGGCTGCAGCCGCCGATCGTTGTGCTGCCGATCGCGGGCTGGGACAAAGTCGCGGAGAAGGCGCTGCACTTCGCGATGAACATGTCGCCGGACGTGCATGTCGTGCACGTAGACGCCGATGAGACCCCGGAGACGCTTCGGCGGAGGTGGCCCCGGCTCGTCGAAGAACCGGCGGAACGCGCCGGCCTCCCGGTCCCGCGGCTCGTTGTGCTGCCGTCGCCGTACCGGTACGTCATCTTGCCGATCCTCGAGTACGTCGCGAGGGTGGAAGCAGTGGAGTCGGACCGACAGATCGTCGTGCTGATTCCCGAGATGGTCGAGCCGCATTGGTACCATTACCCCCTGCATAACCAGCGAGCGGAATTGCTGCGGGCGCTCCTGCTGCTGAAGCGGAACGAGCGAATCAGCGTGATGAGCGTTCCATGGTATCTCAGGGCCTAGGATCGTGGAGGAGCGCACACTCCGCGCGGGAACGCGCGTCTTCGACTCCTCACCGATGTGCGGTGAGGCCGAGCGCGTCCTCGGGGCGGCGCTCAGGCCGCGGCGGGCCGAGGTCGTGGTGTTGACAAAAGTCTGGGCGCCCGGCCCGGCCGAAGGCCGCCGGCAGATCGAGCGCGCGCTGGACTGGTTCGGCGGACGCGTCGATCTGTATCAGATTCACAACCTGGTGGCGTGGCAGGACCACCTGCCGGTCCACGAGCGTCTTCGCGACGAGGGCCGGGTGGGCGCGATCGGCGCGACGCGGTACAGTTCGTCGGCGTTCGGCGAGCTGCGGCGCGTGATGGACACCGGGCGACGTCGAGCGAAGCCCACGCGGTCGAAAACGCCGCGGCGGGGTCGCCGCCGTGGTTCGGGCCGAAGGAACGGGCGCTGGTGGCCCGGCTGGCGGACGCCCGCTGAGGCTTACCGCGGCGGCGAATCGGGAGCGCCGGCGCCGGTCCCCGGAGCCGCGGACGTTTCCGGCGCGCGCGGAACGCCGCGGCGGCGGTCCCGGCCGGCGACCAGCACGTAGAGCACCGGGATGAAGAACACGCCCAACGCGGTCGCCATCGTCATCCCGCCGACCACGCCGGTGCCGAGGGAGTGGCGCGAGTTTGCCCCGGCGCCGCCGGCGAACATCAGCGGCAGCGCCCCGAAGATGAACGCGAGCGAGGTCATGAGGATCGGGCGGAAGCGCAGCCGCGCCCCGGCGACCGCGGCGTCTTGGATCGGCAGGCCGTCCTTCTCGTGCCGTTCCTTGGCGAACTCCACGATCAGAATCGCGTTCTTCGCCGCGAGCCCGACGAGCATGACGAGCCCGATCTGCACGTACACGTCGCTCTGGACGTCCCGGAAGAGGATCCCGCGGAGCAGGACGGCCGCGAGCGACCCGAAGGCGGCGATCGGGACGCCCAGGATCACGCTGAGCGGGATGGTCCAGCTCTCGTACAGCGCGGCGAGGAGCAGAAAGACCAGCACGAGCGCGAGGACAAAGATCAGCGCCTGCGCGCCGGCGGCCTGCTTCTCCTGGAACGCCAGCCCGGTCCACTCGTATCCGTACCCGGACGGCAGCGTCGTGCCGACGGATTCCATCGCGGTGATCGCCCGCGCCGAACTGGCCCCGAACGGCGCCTGCCCGTCGATCTCCGCGGCGTAGTAGCCGTTGTAGCGTGACACGAGATTCGGCCCGGTGCCCTGGGTGACGGTGGCGAGCGTGCTCAAGGGCACCATCGCGCCGGTGTTGTTCCGGACGTAGATGCCGCCGACGCTGCTCGGGGTCATCCGGTACGCGGGTTCGGCCTGGACCATCACCTTGTAGACGCGGCCGAAGAGGTTCACGTTGTTGATCGGCAGCCCGCCGAGGAAGGCGCCCACGCTCTGGAAGACGCTGTCGATCGGGACGCCGAGGGTGCCCGCCTTTGTCCGGTTGACGTCGACGTTGAACTGCGGCACCGCCGTGCTGAAGCCGGTCGACAGCGAGGTCAACTCCGGACGGCGGGCCGCCGCGGTGAGGGCGCCCTGGGTGGCCGCGGAGAGCCGGTCGAGGTCGCCCGTGCCGTTGAGATCCTCCACGATGAACTGGAACCCGTTCGTGTTGCCGACGCCGGGGAGCGGCGGCAGCGGAAAGGCGAAGCCGATCGCCTCGGGAAAGCCGGCGAACGCGCGGTTCGCGCGGATCAGAATCGGAAACAGCTGCGTGTCGGGGGTGCGCCGCTCATCCCACGGCTTCAGCAGCACGAACATGGCGAAGGTGTTCGAGTTGATCGACTGGGTCAGCACGTCGTAGCCGCCGACCGTCGCGGCGCCGGCCACGCCGGGAATCTGGAGCACGGTCTGAATGGCCTTCCGCGCGACCGTCTCCGCACGATCCCGCGACGCCCCGTCCGGCAGCCGGAAGGCGGACACGAAGAACCCCTGGTCCTCGATGGGCACGAACGTCGACGGCAGGACCCGCAGCAGCTGCAGGGCGAGGAAGGCGACCAGCGCGAGGACGCCGAGCAGCGGCCACCGGATCCGAATCGCGCGCCGCACGCCGCCCGCGTACGCCTCCGTCACCCGCCGGAACGCCGTGTTGAAGCCGGCGAGGAGCCGGCCGAGCGGGGTGTGCGCCGGGCCGCGGCCCCGCAGCAGCAGCGCGGAGAGCGCCGGCGTGAGCGTCAGCGCGACGAAGGCGGACAGCGTGACCGACGTCGCCAGCGTCAGCGCGAACTGCCGGTACAGCTGCCCGGTGATGCCGCCGATGAACGCCGTCGGCACGAACACCGCGTCGAGCACCAGCGCGATCGCCATGACCGGACCCGCCACTTCGCGCATTGCCTGCTCCGCCGCGGCGACGGGGGCGCTGCCCTCCTCGATGTGGCGCTCGACCGCCTCGACCACGACGATCGCGTCGTCGACCACGAGCCCGATCGCCAGGATCAACGCGAACATCGTCAAGATGTTGATGGTGAAACCGAGGGCCCCGAATGCGGCGAATGTGCCGATGAGCGATACCGGGATCGCGAGCATCGGGATGAGCGACGCGCGGGCGGTTCCGAGAAAGACGAACACCACGAGCAGAACGAGAAAGAAGGCCAGGGTCAGGGTCCGCTGCACGTCGCCGAGCGCCGTGGTGATGAAGCTCGACGTGTCGAAGATCAGGTCGTAGGTCAGGCCGGGCGGGAAATTCTTGGCCAGGCCGGCCATCACGGTCCGCGCGCCCTGCGACGTCTGCAGGGCGTTCGAGCCGGGGCTCTGCAGCAACAGGACGAGGGCCGCGGGGTGGGCCTTCCAGTAGCCGTACGTCACGTAGTCCTGCGCGCCCAGTTCCGTGCGTGCGACGTCGTTGAGGCGGACGACGCTGCCGTCCGGAAGCGTCTTCACGACGACCTGGCCGAACTGCGCGGGATCGGCCAACTGGCTGTTCGTGTTCACGGTGTACTGAAACTGGGTGTTGGCGTTGGGGACGGGAGGCTGCCCGAGGACGCCGCCCGGCGCGACCGTGTTCTGCGCCGTGAGGGCGGAGGTGACGTCGCCGACGGTCAGGCCGAGCGCGCCGAGGGCGTCCGGCCGCAGCCACGCCCGGACCGCGTAGCTGCGCTGCGGGAAGACCAGGTTGTCGCCGACTCCCGGCACCCGTACGAGGGGATCGACCAGATGGATCAGCGCGTAGTTGGCGAGGAACGACGGGTCGTAGCTGTCCTGCGGCGAGTAGATGGCGAAGCCCATCAGGAAGTTCGGCGACGCCTTGCGCACCGTGATCCCGAAGTTGTTGACCGCGGCCGGGAGGTTCGCCGCGGCCTGGCTCACGCGGTTTTGGACGGCCACCGCGTCGATGTCGGGGTCGGTGCCGAGCCGGAACGTGACCGTGAGCGAATACTGGCCGGAGGCGGCGCTCCGCGACTCCATGTATTGCGCGTTGGTGACGCCGTTCACGGCCTCTTCGATCGGCACCGCGACGTTCTGGGCGACGACGGCGGCACTGGCCCCGGCGTAGGTGGTTTGGACCGTGACCGTGGGCGGGCTGATGTTAGGATACTGCTCGCGGGGCAGACCGGTGTACGAGAGCGCGCCCACCAGCACGATCAACAGCGACATCGACATCGCAAAGATCGGGCGGTGGATGAAGAACCGACTGAACATCGTGAGGAACCGTCTCTAGGAGGGCCCGGCCGGGAGCGGCGGCGCCGGCCGCACGGTCGGCGTCACCCGGGCACCCGGCCGGACTTTCTGAATGCCTTCCACGATCACGCGCTCGCCGGTGCGGACCCCGTCGAGCACGACGAAGAACGGACCGTACGGCCCGCCGTCTGTGATCGTCCGCAGCGCGACCGAGTTGTCGGTGCCGACGACGTAGACGGTCCTGGTGCCCTGCACAACCTGCACCGCGGATTGGGGCACGAGCACGGTGTTGGGACGGTCCTGCGTCCGCACGCGCACGCGCGCGTACATGCCGGCCCGCAGCAGGCGCTCCGGATTCGGGAACGCCGCCTGGACCAGAATGGTGCCCGACTGCGGGTTCGCGGCGTTGTTGACCGCGCGGAACGTGCCCGGATGTTGATAGACGGTGCCGTCGGGCAGGATCAGCTGAAACGCGAGCGCCGCCGGCGCGGATGGGCCGGGGCGCCCCGCGGCGGCCGCCGCGCGCTTGGCGAGCTCGAGGAACGTGATCTCGCTGAGGGACATCTGTGCGATGATCGGATCCACGGCGGTCAGGGTGGCGAGCTGCTGGTTCACCGCCACGAGATTGCCTCGATCGACGTTGAGGAGGCTGATGATGCCGTCGACGGGCGCCTGGACGGTCGTGTAGCCGAGGTTGAGCTGCGCCTGCGTCACGGTGGCGTCCGCCTGCTGTACGCCGGCCCGGGCCTGTTCGATTCCGGTCTGGGTGGACAGCGCGGTGTTCTTGACCACCGCCTCCTGCGCGTCCACGTTCGCGGCCGCGGCCTTCATCGCCGTCTCGTCGTTGTCCAGCTGCTCCTGCGCGATGGCTTTTTGGGCCACGAGGTACTGGTCGCGCTTGACCTGGACCTGGGCGTTGGCCAGCGTCGCCTTGAGCGCGGTGAGCTGCGCCTCAGCCTGCCGCAGGGCGACCTGGTCCAGGGCCTGGGTCAGGTTTGCGCGGGCGGTCGCGAGCTGCGCCCGGGCGGACTGCAGCGCCGCGACGAACGGCCGTTGATCGACGATGAACACCGTCTGGCCGCGTGTGACCGCAGTGCCCTCCTTGAACAGCACCTGCTCGAGGGTCCCGGCGATCTGCGCCCGCAGCGCCACCGTTTGCACGGCGACGGTCTGCGCGACGGCTTCTTCGTAAACGGGGACGGTGGCCTGAATCGCCTCGGTGACGATGACGGCCGGCGGCGGAAACGCCGCGGCGCCTGGATTTTGGGCGCGGGCACGGGGGCCGCAGCCGGCCAGAGCGCCGGCCAGCAGCAGGAGAAGGGCCCGGGCCGACCACAGGCCTATGTGATGCGCACCGGTCCGAAGTCGCATGGGCCTGCCTCCCCGCGCAATTGTCCCCAGTCTAACAAGGCATCGGACGGAGCGTTGAAAATATTCCAGGTCCCGTTCTACCGGCGGTCGGCGGCGCGCAGTTCGACCGGTTTGCCGTGCGGGGTGCGGCGGTAGGCCTCGGCCCAGGCGTCTTTCCGCGCGAGCATCGCCCGCGGGTCGGTCAGCCCCTTGGCCGCGACGAGACGCTCGAGCGCGGCGAGCCAGTGCCGATAGTACTGTGATCCGTCGTCCGGCTCGCCGCGGTCCGCGGCGGCCCTGAGCTCGTCCGCGAGGGCGGCGGACCACTCTTTCCAGGTGAAGTAGCCCCGCTCCGAGAGGCTGACCGCCAGCGCGAATGCCTGCGCCTGCCACGGCTCGGCGAACACCGGACCTGCGACATCGCGGGGCAGAGAGGGCAGGGCGGCGAGGCGGTCGGTGTTCGCGTCAGGCCGGCTCAAGGTAGTCGTCCCAGAGATCGAGATAGACGGCGTCGCGCGGCGGGGCCTGTTCCCCCCACAGTTCGCGCGTCGTGAACCGCACCGAGTACACGTGCTGCGGCTTCTCACCGAGAAAGAGCGCGTTGGTGTCCGGGAAGACGTAGACGCCGTGGTCGCGCTCGATCGTGCCGGTTCGTCCGCGGACGTAGCGCGGCAGACGCGTGTGACCGGCCGGATTGATCGTCCGCGCGCGGACGCGCTGGTTCACCGCAAAGCGCGGGGCCACGGGCACGTCGCGGCTTGCGATTGCGCCGTTTCGGACCATCGACGCCACGCGCTCCGCGGTGAGGGCCGGCTTTTCCCTGCGGGCGCCCGGCGCCGGCGTGCCGGTGTCGATCTCCTCCCGCGTCACCAGGTCCCGTTTGACCAGCAGTTCCACGAGCCTGACAAACCACCGCTCGTAGTAGGTCATGCGCAGGTATTCGGCCGGCGGGATCAGCTCGATTTCGTAGCGGCCGGCGTCGATGTTCCACCTGCGCCACGCCCGCATGCCGATGTTGAGCGCGAACGCCCGCGCTTCCCACGGCGCGTGGAACACGGGCTCGTCCCGCTCGTAGGGCACCGGGCCCATGCCGTGCATGCCGCCCATATCGTGGACGCCGTTCATGCCCGGCGCGCGCCCGCGGCCGGTCCGGTCACCTTCGCGACGCCGACCATCGCGTCGCGAGTCACCAGCGTGGCCAGGTCGTCTTCGCTCAGGCCGTCGCTGCCGGCCGGCCGCTCCGGCAGTACGAGATAGCGCAGCTCGGCGGTGCTGTCCCACACCCTGACCTCGACGTGCTCCGCCAGATCGAGCCCGAACTCCCGCAGCACCCCGCGCGGATCGATCACCGCGCGCGAACGGTAGGCCGCGGACTTGTACCAGACGGGCGGGAGGCCGAGCACGGACCAGGGATAGCACGAGCAGAGCGTGCAGACGACGAGGTTGTGCACGTCGGGCGTGTTCTCGACCACCCGCATGTGCTCGCCCTGTGTCCCGCCGTAGCCGAACTCCGCCATCGCCGCGGTGGCATCGGTGAGCAGGCGCTGTTTGTAGGCGGGATCGACCCACGCCCGCGCGACGACGCGCGCCCCGTTGCGCGGTCCGATCTTGCGCTCGTACGTGTCGACGACCGTGTCGAGCGCGGCCGGATCCACCAGACCCTTCTCGACCAGGAGCGACTCGAGCGCCTTGACGCGCAGCGCGAGGTCCGACGGCACGACCTGATGCGTGTGGTTGTGACCGTGCTCGTGTCCGTGGTCGTCGTGGTCCATACCGAACGCCTCCCTGCTAGTACTCCTCGTCCGCCGGCGCCGGTCCGAAGCCGGGGCCGCCGTCGCCCGCGGTCGCGCCGCGGTCCGCTCCGCCGCGATCGTTCTGGGCGGCGCCCGCGATCGGCTCCGGCGTAAGACGCGTCGCGGCGCGCCAGCGCCATACCATCAATACCGACAGGATCCCGACAAGCCCTCCCACGGCGAAGGCGCCGGGGGCTCCCCAAAATTCGGCGAGGGTGCCGGCGACGAGCGCGCCGGCCGGCGTCATTCCGCCCATGACGATGGCGTACATCGACATGACGCGGCCCCGCAGGT
Organism: bacterium; assembly: GCA_035934535.1. Taxonomy (GTDB): domain Bacteria; phylum Sysuimicrobiota; class Sysuimicrobiia; order Sysuimicrobiales; family Segetimicrobiaceae; genus DASSJF01. Next base: position 17,199 of record DASYXS010000006.1, on the reverse strand, counting down.
GGTCGGGCGCCGTCAGCTGCAGGCTGGTGTTGGCCATTGCGGTGAACGTCACCATGCTGCCGCCGGCGGTTGCGAGCAGCACGGCCGCGACTCCGAAATGCCGCGCGTCGGCGAGCAGAAAGCTCGAGACGGACAGCACGGCCGCGCCGCCGAGTAGGAGCGACGGGCGCGGCCCGAGGTGACTGATCGACGCGACCCACAGCGCCCCGATGAGCGCGCCGATGCCCTGGGCGGACGTGAGGAAGCCGAATCCCGCCGCCTCTTCGTGGAGCACGTCCTTGGCCAGCACCGGCACGAGGATGTTGAAGTTCATCGTGAAGACGCTCATCAGGGCCACGAGCACGACCACCTGGAGCGCCGCGGGCGTTCGCCAGACGTACGCGACGCCTTCCCGCAGATGCTCGACGAGGCCGCCGGTGGTGATGGGCTCGACCGGGCGGACGTTCATCATCAGGAGCGCGATGATGACGGCGATGAAGCTCACGCCGTTGGCGATGAACGCCCAGCCCATGCCGAGCGTGCCGATGGCCACGCCGGCGACCGCGGGCCCGAACAAGCGTGCGCCGTTGAAGATGGTCGAGTTCATCGCGACGGCGTTCATCGTGTCCTCGCCCTCGACCATCTCGAACACGAACGCCTGGCGCGTCGGGATGTCGAACGCCGACGTGAAGCCGAGCGCGCAGGCCAGGACGACGACGTGCCAGTACTGGATCGTGCCGGTGAGGACCAGCGCGCCCAGGATGAACGCCTGGATCATCTGCGCGCTCTGCGTGACGACGAGCACCGACCGTTTGCTCACGCGGTCCGCGAGGACGCCGCCGACCAGCGAGAGGAACAGCACGGGCAGCCACTGCAGCGCGCCGACCAGGCCGAGCAGGAACGGCGAGTGGGTGAGGTTCAGAACCAGCCACGCCTGCGCGATCCGCTGCATCCAGGTGCCGACCAGCGAAATGAACTGCCCGATGAAAAACAGGCGGAAGTTGCGGTGGCGGAGGGCGGCGAAGACTTTGCGCCGGCCTCCGGGCGGGGGCATCGAGCCGTACCGGGAAGGGATGAACGAACCGCCTCTCACCCTTTTATAATAGCATCGGATACTGGATCGTTGACCGGAGACTGCGAGGCGACGCATGAGCGAACCGTTCGAGATCGGCCTCACCTTTGACGACGTGCTGCTGGTGCCGCGCCGTTCCGCGGTGAGCACGCGCCGGCAGGTCAGCACGCGCACGCAGCTGTGCCGCGGCATCGAGCTTGCGATTCCGGTCGTCAGCGCCAGCATGGACACGGTCACCGAGGGGACGATGGCGATCGCAATGGCGCGGGAGGGCGGCATCGGGATCATCCACCGCTTCCTGCCGATCGAGGAGCACGTCGCCGAGGTGCGCCGGGTCAAGCGCGCGGAGAGCGTCGTGATCGACACGCCCTACACGCTGCCGCCGGACGGCACGGTGGGGCAGGCCGCCGCGTTCATGGACGAGCACGGCTCGGCCGGGATCCTCGTGATCGACCGAGAGCGGCGGCTGCTCGGTATCGTGACCGCGCGCGACGTGCTGTTCGAGGACGGCGCCGCGGACCGTCCGATCACGACGGTGATGACGCCGCGCGAGCGTCTCGTCACGGCGCCGGCCGGCACGCCGGTGGAAGAGGCAAAGCAGATCCTCCACCGCCACCGGATCGAGAAGCTGCCGCTCGTCGACCAGGGCGGCCGGCTCGTCGGCCTGATCACGAGCCGCGACATCCAGAGCCGCCTGCGCTATCCGCAGGCGACCAAGGACGGGCGGGGCCGCCTCCGCGTCGGCGCGGCGATCGGCGTGCGCGGAGACTATCTCGAGCGGGCGGAGGCGCTGGTCGCCGCGGAGGTCGACACGCTCGTCATCGACATCGCCCACGGGCATTCGGACCTGTCCTTTGCGACGATCGAGGCGGTGCGGAAGCGCTGCGGCAACGTGCCGCTGATCGCCGGCAACGTCGCGACCGCGGAAGGCACGCGCGACCTCATCGCCCGCGGCGTCGACGGCGTGAAGGTGGGCGTCGGTCCCGGATCGACCTGCACGACGCGGATCGTCACGGGTTCGGGCGTGCCGCAGCTGACCGCGATCCTCGAGTGCGCACAGGCCGCGGCGGGGTCCGGAGTGCCGGTAATCGGGGACGGCGGGATCCGCGGCTCAGGCGACCTCGTGAAGGCGCTGGCCGCCGGCGCCGCGACCGTGATGCTCGGCAACCTGCTCGCCGGCACCGAGGAGAGTCCCGGCGCGAGCGTCAACCGCAACGGCCGCCAGTTCAAGCTGTACCGCGGCATGGCGAGCTTGTGGGCGTCGGCGGAGCGGCGCGACATGCCGCAGGAGGACGACCTGCTCTCGGAGATAGTGCCCGAAGGCGTCGAGGCGCTCGTCCCGTATCGCGGCCGGGTGGCCGGCGTGCTCTCGCAGCTCGTGGGCGGTCTGCGGTCCGGGATGAGCTACTGCGGCGCCACCACCGTGCCGGAACTGCGGGCCAATGCCAAGTTCATCCGCATGACGGACGCCGGCGTGCGGGAGAGCAACCCGCACGACGTCGACACCTTGTCTTAGTTGCCGATGCCCGACAGTTGCTGGATCGTGCGGACGACCGCTGAGAAGTCCTCCTCGCGCCCCTGACTCTGCGCGTGCTCCACGGTATCGATCTGCTTGGCCGCGGCCACGGCGGGCATGAAGACCGAGAGCGACTCCGCCAGACGAAGGATCAGGCCGAAATCCTTCGACATCATTCGCAACGCGAAGGCCGCCGGGAACTGGCCGCGTGCGACGTTCTCGAACTTTCCCTTCTGTGCGGCGGACACGACAGCCGTCGATCCCAGGACGTCCAGCATGAGCTTCGTATCCAGGCCGGCCTTACGTCCGAGCGCGACGGCCTCGGCGAGCGCCTGTACCCCGAGGCCGAGAAGCGTGTTGGTGACCAGCTTCATCGTCGCGCCGGTCCCGCTGGCCCCCATGTACGTGTGACGGCCGAGGATATCCAAGATCGGGGCGCTCGACGCATACGCATCCCGGTCGCCGCCGACAAAGATGATCAGCGTTCCCTGCTCCGCCTGGACGGTGCTGCCCGACACCGGCGCATCGATTGCCGCCGCCCCTCTTGAAAGAGCCGCCGCGGAGACGGCGCGCGACGTGTCGGGCAGCACCGTGCTGAGATCGATGAGGATTCCGCCGCGGCGCACCCCCGCGAGAACCCCCGCGGGTCCGAGGATGACTTCTCTCACGACTGCGTCGTCGGCCAGCGAATACAGGATCACATCCGACTCTTCAGCCACCGCTCTCGGCGTCGCAGCAAGCGATGCCCCCGCCTCCAGGAGCGGCCGTGCTTTGTCCGCGGTCCTGTTGAAGACCGTGACCCGGTGGTGAGCGCCGAGCAGTCTGTGGGCCATGCGGGATCCCATGTACCCCAATCCCAGGAACCCGATGCGCCGCGCCGGCGGCTCCTGCGGCGTCATGACGCGAGGGGCATCGCCTCAGGCGAGGGGCCCCCCACCTGAACCGCGGCCGTCACGATCGACTCGATCTCTGTCAGATCGCCGGGCGTCAGCTCCACGTCGGCGGCGCCCGCCGTCCCCGCCATCTGCCCGGGGCTGTGCGATCCGACGATCGCCGCGTGCACGCCGGGAACGGCGAGTGTCCAGGCAATTGCCACATGCGGAAGGGAGTGACCCTTCCGCTCGGCGAGCTGCCGCAGCCCCTCGACCACGGCGAGGTTTGTCCGGAGCGTCGCGCCCCGGAAAATCGGGCTCTCTCTCCGCCAGTCGCCTTCGGGGAATTTTGGGTCCGCCGTCATGCGCCCGCCGAGGAGTCCATGCGCCAGCGGGCCGTAGACCAGGACGCCGATCCCCTGGTCCCGGCAGTACGGGAGGACGTCGCGCTCGATATCGCGTCGGAACAGGCTGTAGGGCGGTTGAAGGGTGTCGGGACGCCGGTATCGCCCCATTTCCTCGACCTCTGCGACGCCGAAGTTTGAGACACCGGCGTATCGCGCTTTCCCCTCCCGCACGAACGCATTGAGGGCGGCGGCCGTTTCCGCAAAGGGCGTGCGGTGGTCCGGCCAATGGACTTGGTAGAGGTCGACGTAGTCCGTCCCGAGGGAGCGCAGGCTGCTTTCGATTCCCCGCCTCAGCCACGTCCGGCTCGCATCGCGGACCAGACCATCGTTTGTCTGACGGAGCCCGCCCTTTGTGGCGATCACAATCTTGTCGCGCCCGCGGCGAATCGCGTCGCTCAATGCCGCGCCCAGCCGTCGCTCGGATGCCCCGAAGCCGTATGCCTGCGCAGTATCGAAGAAGTTGATGCCCGAGTCGAGGGCCCGCCGGATGGTGGCCGTCTCCGCGGCCTCATCCACCGCTCCCCAGTCGCCGCCGGCCTGCCACAAGCCCAACGCAACCCGCGAGACGTAAAGCGTGGTCTGCCCGAGGTATGTGTATTTCATTGCTCGTCTCCGGTGCGTGACTTGTCTGAGGTTTTACATAACCTATACCCCCGGGATCAGCAGGTCGAAGCAGGCCGTGGTCAGGGTACGCGGGCGAGCGTCTCCTCGAACACCTCCGCCGCCGTCTCGAGCGCGTGCGCGACCTTGTTCCGCTCGCGCAGCAGGCGCGTTGCGAGGGCGTGGCGCTCCATGCTGCCGTCCGGAAGCTCGCCGAGGCGTGAGGCCGGCTGGAGTGACGGGATGGGCGCGACCGGCAGCGCGCGGTCGTGGTCGAACGGGCCGGTAAGGGTGTAGTTGACCGGAATGAGGGCGCGGCCGGCGCGCATCAACGCGGTGTTGATCGCCTCCGCGGCGTCACGCTGGCGGCGCGTGCCGCGCGCGTGCGCGAGCGCATCGGAGAGCGCCGCCGCCTTGGCCGCGAGCGGTTCCGCCGCCGCGGCCAGCCGGTCCGCGGCCGCGAGGGCCGGCGCCAGGTCGAACGCGTCGCCCGCCGCGCGCTGGATCTGCCGCAGCGTCTCTCCAAACTCCGCCGCCGCCGCGCGATAGTCCAACGGGAGGATCGGCGCCGTGCACCACCGCCACAACGCCCGCGCGTAGATCTGCGCGTCGCGCGCGAGGTTGTCCCGATCGATCTTGTCGATCGTATCCTCCGTGGTGTGCCACCACCAGCCGAGGCCGCCGGAGACGGGGCCGCCGCTCAGCGACGCGAGCGCCGCGCCGGCCGCGGAGTCCCCGGCCGGCTGTTCGGAGACGCCGACGAACAACGACGGCACGCCGATGCCCCAGAATGACTGGTCGCCCATTCGGGTGACGCGCCGCCGTTCGAGATCCTGCCCGACGACCGCCCGGACGCAGTCGGCGGCGAGGGGCCACGTCTCCGCCATCGTCAGCCCGCCGTTCAGGACCGTCGCGCCCCGGGCACCGGAGGAGTCGATGTTGAGGTGGAGGACCGCGCGGCGGTAGAGGTCGTTCCAGTGCGTGTCCGCGTACCAGGTTGAGCCGGAGTAGCGGCCGTGCGAGTGGCCCGACCAGAAAGCGAAGCGGATGCCGCGGCGGAGCCGCCGGCGTCGCCGGCTCATGAGGCGGGCCATCTCGAGCATGACGGCGTTCGCGCTGCCGTTGTCCATCGCGCCGTAGTGCCACGAGTCGATGTGGCCGCTGAAGAGGACGTAGCGGTCCTCCTGGGCCGCAAGATCGGCGGTGACGAGCGGTGTCTTGCGCCACCGCGTGTCCACCTCGGCGCGGATCCGCACCCGCAGGCCGCCCTCGCGGGCGCGGGCGCGGAGGACGGCGCCGTCGGACTCGCGGACGGAGACGGCGACCAGGCGCGGCAGCGCACCGAGCGTCTCCGGGGTGGGCGCGCCCCACACGCTCGAGATGATCATCTCGTGCAGGTGCGCGGGGTTGATGAAAATGGCCGCGAGGGCCCCGGCGTCCTCGATGGCGCGCGCCTTGGCCGGCATGGCGAGGCCGTCGACGAGGGCGATCTTCCCGTGGAGGCCGGATCCGCCGGCCGCGTCCACGACTTCGCCCTCGATGCCTTCGGGCGGAGTGGAGGCGGCGAACGCGTGCGTGATGCACTCGACCCGGCCGGCCGCGACGCCTTCGGCGGCGGCCGGCCCCGGCGTCTCCAGCGAGGCCGGGCCGGGCCAGGACACCAGCGCGTCGTGCGTCTCACGGTGCACGTCGAGGCCGAATCCGCGCAGCGTCTCCTCGACGTAGTCGAAGGATTTCGCCTCGTCCTCGCTGCCTGACAGCCTCACCCACTTCGAGACGCCGCGCGTGAACTGCATCAGTTTGGTTGGCGAGACGGCGTCGCAGAGTGCCTGTTCCTGGTCGGTCGACATGGTTGTCGCCACGATTGGTGCCTCCTTCTAGCGAGTCATCCCGTCAAGCGGCGACGGGGTCCCCCCTGCGGAGAAAGGCCCGGGCCGCCCTGTGGCGACAACCCGGGCTGAGACGGCGATACGCGACCGGCCTTTGGGCCCCGGACGAGCAACGGCTCGAGCGTGCCGACAATGCCGCGACGGAAGATCAGGATCACGGCGATGAAGATCAGCCCCGTGACGACGCCCCACGCGTCCGTCCACGTCGAAAGGAAATCCCTCAGATAGAGTACGAGCGCCGCGCCCGCGAGCGGTCCGAGCCGGGTTCCGATTCCGCCGAGCAGCACCATCGTGAGGACCAGACCGGACGTGCTCCAGTGCACCGCGTCGAGCGCCACGAACCCGTGGTTGATGACCCACAGCCCGCCGGCGAAGCCGGAGATCGCGCACGAGAGCACCGCGGCGATCAGCTTGTACCGGACCACCGGATAGCCGAGCATCTCGGTCCGCACCTCGTTTTCGCGGATCGCGAGCAGCACGCGACCGAACGGCGACCGGACGATGCGCCAGCACAGGAGCAGGCCGAGCACGGCGAGCGGCAGGGCCGTGTAGTAGTAGACGAGGGGCGACGCGAGGGAGAAGCCCCCGGGGGCGACGCGCGGGATGCCCTGGACGCCGTTCTCGCCCCCGGTGAGACTGCGCCATTCGTTGATGACGTAGAAAACCATCTCCGCGAACGCGAGCGTGATCATTGCGAAGTAGATGCCGCGCCGGCGGATGGCGAGGCCCATCAGCGGCACGGCCATCGCCCCCGCGATCAGCCCCGCCGCCAGCGCGTTCAGCGGAAAGGACACGCCGGCCCGCTGCGCGAGCAGCGCCGCCGCGTACGCTCCGCCGCCGAAGTACGCGGCCTGCCCGAACGAGAGCAGCCCGGTGTATCCGAGCAGAATGTCGAAGGCCGCCGCGAAGAGGCCCCACGTCACGATGTCGGTGGCGAGCACCGGGTACATCAGCCAGGGCAGCGCGAGCGCGATCGCGGCGAGCGCGGTCCAGCCGAGCGCGCGGCGCATCAGGCGGCTTCGGCGGTTCCGAACAATCCGGCCGGCCGGACAAGCAGGACGACGGCCATGATCACGAAGACCAGCACGTTGGCCGCGGCCGGGTAGTAGACCGCGGCGACCGCCGACAGGGCCCCGACGACGAAGCCGGTGACCACGGAGCCGAGGATCGAGCCCATCCCGCCGATCACGACGATCGCGAAGGTTGTGATGATGAGGTCGGCGCCCATGAGCGGCGAGACCGCCCGCATCGGCGCCGCCAGCACGCCGGCGAGGCCGGCCAGCGCCACGCCGAAGGCGAAGACGAGCGGGATCCAGCGATCGACGTCCACGCCGAGCGCCCGGGTCAGCATCGGGTTCTCGGTCGAGGCCCGAATGATCATGCCGGCGCGCGTGCGCTCGATCAGCCACCACGTGCCGAGACAGACCGCGAGCGAGAACACGAGCACGAAGAGGCGGTAGGTAGGGAAGAACATGAAGCCGACGACGACGACGCCCTGCAACTGCGGCGGCGCGGGATACGGCACGCCCTGGATGCCGAACCGCAGACGCATCACGTCCTGGATCAGCAGCGTCAGGCCGAACGTGAGCAGCAGGTTGTAGAGCACGTCGAGATCGTAGAGGCGCCGCAGCAGCGTCCGCTCGAGTCCGTAGCCGACGGCCGCCACCGCGACCGGCGAGATCACGAGCGCCCACCAGAACGAGACGCCGAGCGTCGTGCCGAGCAGGAACGCTCCGAAGGCCCCGAGCATGTACAGCGCCCCGTGCATGAAATTGACAACCCGCAGCATGCCGAAGATCACGGCGAGCCCAAGGCTCAGCAGCGCGTAGAACGCGCCGTTGATCAGGCCGTTGAAGAGCTGGATCAGGATGGTTTCCATGCCGGGGACCGGGTGAGGCAGAGGGCGGGTCGGGAGTCCTGCCGCTTCCCCGCCCTCTGCCTGCGGAACGACCGAGGCGCTACGGCGCCATGGTGCAGTGGACCTGGCTCAACGGCTGGAACGCCTGCGCCGCCGGGATCGTCTGGACGATCTTCACGTAATCCCACGGCTCCTTGACGTCGGCCGGGGCCTTCACCTCCGCGAGATACGCATCGTGCAGCAGCACGTGGTCCTGCTTGCGGATCTGCGCGTGGCGGGCGAAGAAATCGTTAAACCGGTAGCCTTCGAGCTGCGCCACGACCTTGTCCGCATCGTCCGTGCCGGCGCGGCGGACCGCCTCGAGGTACTGCCACGTGCCGTCGTAGTCGCCGGCCTGCACGAACGTCGGCCGGACCTTCGTGCGCGCGTTGAACCGGTCGGCCCACTCGCGGGCCTGCTTGTCCATATTCCAATACCACGCAGTGGTGAACACCGTGCCCTGGATCGCGGCCGGGGTCAGCGAATGGATGTCGGTCAGGAACAGCAGGCCGATCGCGAGCTTCACGCCCTGCTGCCTGAGGCCGAACTCGTTGTACTGCTTGACGAGGTTCACGAGGTCCTGGCCCGCCTGCATCGCGCCGAGGATCTGGAGGCGGGGCCGAAGCGTGCGCGCCTTGATTAGGAACGTCGAGAAGTCCTCGGTCGGGTTGGGGAACGGCGTCGGGTCGCTCAGCAGCACCTTGCCGCCGGCGTGGGCCACCGCCGCGGAGAACTTCGCGTTCATATCCTGGCCGAAGGCGTAGTTGGGGTAGACGATGTACCATTGCGTGCCGCCCTGCTTGACGACGGCGATCGCGGTGCCGTTGGCGAGCATGTACACGTCGTACCCATAGTGGAAGGTGTACTTGTTGCAGTCTTCGTTGGACAGCGCCGTCGTCGCCGCGCCCACCGCGAAGAACAGCCGGTGCTTCTGCGCCGCGACGTGCGCGATCGCGATGCCGACGGACGACGTGGGCACGTCGATCACGAGATCGGCGTTGTCGCGGTCGTAGAACTCCGCGGCCTTGGAGGCCCCCACGTCCGGCTTGTTCTGGTGGTCGGCTGAGAGGACGTCCACCGTGCCGAGGCCCGCCCCGCCGTACTTCTTCTGAAAGTCTTCCACGGCCATCTTGACGGCCTCGACGCCGTTCTTGCCGCCGAGGTCGGCGTAGACGCCCGACTGGTCGTTGATGACCGCGAGCACCATCTTCCCGTGCGTGAGGCGCACCGTGCCCTGACCGGCCGCCGGGTATCCGGATACGCCCAGGACGAGGAGCGCCGCGCAGAGCAACGCCGCCCACCTGATCATTCCGCACCTCCTTCGTTGTCGCCCGGACATGCCGTAGGCCGTCCGGGACGCCGTCCGCGCCCGGCGCCGGCCGGCGCCGGGGCTCTCCCGTTCAAACGCCGAGATGCGCCAACAGTTCCTGTTCCTGACGGGCGGCTTCCTGGTTGCTCAGCGCGTTGACCGTCCGCCCGTTCACGATGAGGTAGTGCCGGTCCGCCACCATGGTCGCGAAGCGGAGGTTCTGCTCGACGAGGAGCACGGTCAGCCCGTGCGCCTTGATGTCGCCGAGGATCTCGCCGACGCGGCGCACGATGATCGGCGCGAGGCCTTCGGTCGGCTCGTCCATCAGCAGGAGGCGCGCGCCCATCCGCAGCACGCGCGCCACGGCGAGGACCTGCTGTTCCCCGCCGGAGAGCTTGCTCCCGGGCGTCCCCGCGCGTTCCCGCAGGATCGGGAACGCGTCGAAAAGCCGGTCGAGGCTCCACGCCTGGTCGCCGACAACGGGCGGGAGCCGCAGGTGTTCGAGCACCGTGAGGCGGCTGTAGATCCCCCGGTCGTCCTGCACCCAGCCCACGCCGAGCCGCGCGATCTGCTGCGGGGCGAGGCGGGTGATGTCGCGGCCGTCGACCGTGATCCGGCCTTGCTTCGCGCGGTGGAGGCCCATGATGCACCGCAGGGCCGTGGTCTTGCCCATGCCGTTGCGTCCGACGAGCGTCACGATCTCGCCCGCGGGCACTTCGAGATCCACGCCGTGGAGCACGTGGCTTTCCCCATACCAGGCGTGGAGGCCCTCGACGCGCAGCATCTACGCCGCGCCCCCGAGGTACGCTTCGATCACGGCGGGGTTGCTCCGAAGGGATTCGTACGTGCCCTCCGCGAGCACCCGGCCGCGCTGCAGCACCGTGATCTGCCGGGACAACTGGGCGACGACACCCATGTTGTGCTCGACGAGGACGATCGTGCGGCCCTGCGCCACCCGCCGCACGACGTCGACGATCCGCGCCGCGTCGTCGACGCTCAGCCCCGCGGTCGGCTCGTCGAGCAGCAGCAGGGTCGGCTCGAGCGCGATCGCGAGGCCGATCTCGAGCACGCGCTTGTGGCCGTACGGGAGCGTCGCGGCCTCCCGGCCCGCCAGGTCGCCGAGGCCGATCGCCGCGAGGATCTCGCGCGCCCGGCCGTCAAACCGCCGCAGCGACCGGTCGGAGCGCCACCACACGTACCCGAGCGGCGTGCGGGCCTGCAGCGCGAGCTCCACGTTGGCGAGCACCGTGAGGTGGGGGAACACGCTCGTGATCTGGAACGATCTGGCGATCCCGCGCCGGGCGAGCTCGTGGGCCGAGAGCCCCGCGATCTCGCGTCCGTCGAACTCGATCCGGCCGGCCGTCGGCCGCAGCAGGCCGCTCAGCAGATTGAAGAGGGTGGTCTTGCCGGCGCCGTTCGGTCCGATGATCGCGTGCAGCGCGCCGGCCTCCACGCGCAGATCGACGCCGTCCAGAGCACGAAAGCCCCGGAATTCCATCGTAAGGCCGTGCGTCTCGAGAATCGCCATCGCCGCGAGGTGTGAGGCACCGGACAAGTTGGCAGGGCCGCGCCGCAAACCCTGCAAACGGCGCCGCGTGCGGGCCGGGCGCGGCGCGGGACCGCCGGCCCTAGTGGTTCAGCTGGATCTCGGCGGCGATCTCGGCGACGATCACCTGCAGCGCCGCCGCCAGGGGCACGGCGAGCAGGCCGCCGATGATGCCCAGCAACTTGATCCCGGCGAGCAGGGCGATAATCGTGAACAGGGGTGACAGCCCGACCGCGCGGGACATGATCCGAGGCACGAGGTAGTGCGGCTCGATGTTCATGATGACGACGTAGAAGGCGATCGTGGCGATGAGCCTCCACGCCGGCTGCGACAGCCCGACCAGCACCGCGACGGTCGCGCCGATCCACAGGCCGACCATCGGGACCAGCTCGCCGAGTCCCGCGATGATGCCGAGCAGAAACGGGTAGGGCATGCCGATCGCGAGCAGGGCGATCGACACCGTCACGGCAATCGTGAACGACAACATGAACTGGCCGCGAAACCAGCCGCCGAACTTCGTGCCGATCCGCGCGAGCACCAGCGCCCCGCGCGGCCGCTCGGCGGGCGGGAGCAGCGAGAGAAACGCCTCCTTGATCGTCGCATGCTCGAGCAGCATGTAGAACGTGAAAACCAGCACGGTGATCATCGACGTGACCCCGCCGAGGAACGAGAACGCCACCGTGGCCGCGCTGGCGCCGTACCGGCTCAGGCTCATCATCTGCTGCGGCAGCCCGCTGACCGCGGCCGAAAAGTTGGGCAGCCACGGATAGTGCGTCTGGAGGTCCGCGACCCAGGTCTGGACGGCGCTCAGCTCCTGGGGCAGCCGCTGCACGAACGTGCGCCCCTCGTTGGCCGCGGGAACGAGGATCGCGGAGAGGATGCCGCCGGTGGCCGCGAAGAGGCCCAGGTACACGACAAAGATCGCGACGCCGCGGGAGAACTTGACGCCGCGCGGCAGCGGCCACCGCTCGATCCACTCCACGAGCGGGGCAAAGCCCGACGCGAGGATCGCCGACACGAGCAGCAGGATGAGAATCTCGGTGGTCTGGCGGATGACCCAGACGATCGCCCACGCGACGGCGACGAGGACGAGCACCGTCACGACCCGGCCGACGAAGGCGCGCTGCGTCACGGGGCCAAGTTAGAGTCGGCCGCCGAAGAGGGCCTGCGCGGCGAGGCCGGCGAGGCCCACGGCCAGGATGATCGCGGAGAGTACGGCGAGCTGCCGCGCGTCTTTGCGATCGAGGCCGGCCATTCTGGCCGTCGGGACGTGGAAGACGAGGCTGCTCATGGACGCGAGCACGACGCCGTAGCCGGCGACCTTTGGGGCGAGCGAGCCCTGCGCCGCCAGGATGCCGGCCGCCGCGGACGTCGAGGCGCTGCTCACGAGGCCGCCCAGGATGGAGACCAGAAGAAACCCCGGCTGTCCGAGCGAGCGGTACGCGAGTTGTCCGGCGATGGTGATCGCGACGAACACGACGCCGAAGGTGAGCGCGTGCCGCAGCGAGATCGGCGATTGCATCTGCAGCGGCGCCGTTTCGGTGTCGGCGACGTTGACGCGCGCCGCGAGCACCGCGCTCGCCGCCAGCATGACGCCCACGGCGACCCAGCCGTAGGAGAGCGCCTGCACGTCGAAGACGCCGAGGATGAAGCCGTTGCGCAGCAACATCGCGGTGTCCGCGGTCAGCATGCCGAGGAGGCAGAACGTCGAGAGCCGTCCCGGATTGTTCCGCGCGCGGCTCGCCAGTTCCGCGACCGTGGCTGTGCTGTTGACGAGCCCGCCGAGGAGCCCGGTCCAGCGAATGCCTCGCGTGCCGTACAGCCGGAGGAGCACGTAGTTCGTGAACGCGATCGCGGAGATCACGAGCACGACCGTCCAGGCCGCGCGCAGGTCGATGAGGTGCCACGGGTCCACCGGCCCGACCGGCAGGAGCGGGTAGACGACGATCGCGATCACACCGAGCAGCAGCGCGCCGCGGATCTCGTCGATCGTGACTTCGCCCGCGAAGCGCACCATCTCCGCCTTCCACGCGAGCAGCATCGTGACAACCACGCCGCACGCCGCCGCCAGCAGCAGGAGACCCTGCCCGACCAGCACGCCGAGCAGCGCGGTGGCCAGCACGGCGACCGACGTCGTCATCTCGAGCGACCGGTCGCGCGCGAACGCGCGCCAGTTCATCAGCGCAAGCAGCGGGATCAGCGCGGCCATCAGGATGTAGGCGGCGGTCGGGGCGATGATCCACGCGAGCGTGAACGACAGCGCGATCAGCGCGAAGGTTCGGACGCCGACGTCCTTGTGCGCCCATTCCCGCTCCATCCCGATCATCCCGCCGATCGCAAGCGAGACCGCCGCGCGCTCGATGAGCGGCAGGTACTCGAGGCCTTGTCCCGGGGCCGGCGGCTGCACGGCTAGACGCGGACCGCCACGCGCCGGGCTGCGGCCACGCCGGAGAGCGCCGCGGTGACGAGGAGGACCGCGGCCGCCGAGGCGTAGGGCAGCGCGATGCCGAGATGGTAGATCCAGCCGCCCCAGGCCGGTCCGAGGATGCGGCCGAGGCTGTCGAACGAATCCATGATGCCGATCGAGAGGCCTTGCCCCGCGGTCGTGCGCTTCGAGATGAGAGACGCGATGCTCGGGCGCATCAGCGAGTGCCCGGCCCCCGCGATCGCGGCGTAGACCGCGAGCTCCGCGATCGTACGCGTCTGGGTGATGAGCACGTAGCCGGCCGCGGCGAGGATGAGCCCGACCACCGTGAGGCGGTCCTCGCCCACGCGGTTGATGAGACGGCCCACCAGGCCCCCGAGAATGGCCGCCTGGACGAGCCCGACGACGACGAACACGATCCCGATCGCGCCCGCGCCCCCCCGGCTCGTGAGGTGCAGCCGGTCCTGCGCGAACAGGGCGTACGTGGCCTCGAGCGCGGCGAGCGCGAACGCGCCGGCGAGCGTGACGAGGAAGAAGTATGCGAGCGGGCCGCCGAGCGCGAGGCGAAACGCGGCCGCGCGCGACGGGCGTTCCGCGGACGAGTCGTGCCGGACCGGCTCGGGCAGCGCCCCCCAGCTCAGGGCGAGGGTCACGAGCGCCAGCGCCGCGCCCACGAAGAAGGGCAGCGAGAGGTTGAGGCGCCCAAGCACGCCGCCGATGCCCGGGCCGATCGTGAACCCAAGGCCCATCGCCGCGCCCATCATGCCCATGCCCCCGCCGCGGCGCTCTTCCGACGTCGTGTCGCCGATATACGCCATCGCGGTCGGCAGCGTGGCGGCGCTCAGCACGCCGCCGAGGAGCCGCGCGAAGAACAGCTGCCAGACGTGGTGGGCGAGGCCGAAGAGCACAAAGGACACCGCGTATCCGAGGAGGCCGACGGAGAACACCGGCTTCCGTCCGATACGGTCGCTCGCCGCGCCCCACAGCGGCGCGAAGACAAACTGCATCGCCGCGTAACTCGTGGCCAGCAGCCCGATCTCGAGGGGCGTCGCCCCGACGCCGCGCGCGTAGAACTGCAGCACGGGCAGGACAATGCCGAACCCCATCATGACGATGAAGATGGCGAGGAACAGGACGAGCAGGCCGCGCCGGCCGATGCCTTCAGGCACGCGCCCATTATATACTGAATTGAAATGGCCGGTTCGCGCCTGTCTTAACGGCGGGAACAGAGCGGTGTGGTGTTGTTGACACGCGCGGCGGCCGTTCCTACAATCACAGGGTCGGCGTTCCTCGGTAGCTCAATGGTAGAGCATCCGGCTGTTAACCGGAGGGTTGCAGGTTCGAGTCCTGCCCGAGGAGCCAATTCTTTCCCGTCTTCTCCTTCGCGCCGGTCCGTCTTCCCGCTCCCGCGCCGGCCCGCCTCGTTGCAGCGACATTACGCGGCGCTGAAGATCTGTGAAGCTGCGCGCGCATGCCGAGGCGCGCAGGCCGAACTCTTTCAGGAGGTGGTAGCGATGGAGCGACGGAGGACCGTGCTGCTCGCGGGACTCCGGGACTTGTACTGCTGGCGGCCTTGGCCGGCCCCGCGGCATTCGGCGCCGCGTACACGGTCGACACCGCGTCGATCATGGTCAAGGGCGTGTCGACGAAGGTACTGACCGACACAAAGGGTATGACCCTCTACTACGTCGACTCGGATACGCCGAGCCGCAGCAGCTGCACCGGAGGCTGCGCGCAGATCTGGCCGCCGCTGCTCAGTACACCGGCGCCGGCCACGGACGAGCAGCTTCCCGGCAAGCTCGCGCTCGTCAAGACGGCGAACGGTTCGCAGGTGAGCTACAATGGGCACCTGCTCTACATGTACTCGGGAGACACCGCACCGCATCAGGCCAACGGCCAGGGCGTTGCCGGGAAGTGGTGGGTCGCGAAGGTCGACGTCAAGCCCGCGGCCGCCGGAGCCCCCGGACAGCCGAAGCCCAGCAACAGCGGTTACGGCAACGGAGGCTGGGAGGCTTGACGAAGCGGCGCATCAGCGCCGCGGTTTGACCGCCTCGCGCGCGGCCGGGCGCCTGCCGATCGGGAACCCGGCCGCCGCGCAGGCGCCCCGCACGACGGCGAACTGACGCTCGTCCAGCAGCTGTTTCGTCTCCTCCGCGGCGAGCGCGTACAGCTCCAGCGCCGCGCCGCAGGTCTGCTCGAGGGTCTCCGCCTGAACGCCGAGCGCCCGGCGGTGGGCGCGGCGCCATGGCTCGCCCATGCCGGCGACGATCGCCTCGTACAGCTGCGAATCGCCGTCGTAGAGCGTCCGGCGGTGCACGGCGAGCACGCGCGGCAGGCGGAGGGCGAGCACCGAGCGCTGGACGGCGGCCGCGCTGTACCGCCCGGCGCGCAGACTGCCCACCAGCCTGAAGACCTCTTCCGCGTAGTCGGTGATCTGCTCGGCGACCCACGCGTCCGCCCGGGCGCCGGGCGCGTCCCACGTCCACGCGAGCGCCTCGCGCCTCACGCCGGCGGCCAGCTTCTTCGGATCGTGGACGATCACGGCGCGCCGCCAGCCTAAGATCGCGCTGAGATCGGCCAGGTTCGAGAAGCCGTCGCGGACCTGGGCCGCGGTTCGCCACTGCACGGAGACGACGAAGGGCTCGTGGATTTCGAGCCGCCGGAGGGGTCCGCGGCCGAGCGCGATCAGGTCGAGGTCCGAATGGTCGTGGGCGTCACCGCGCACGCGGCTCCCGACGAGCACCACGGCCTCCGCGCGCTCCTTCGCGAGGCGGCCCGCCACCTCGCGGGCGGCGCGCATCACGTCCGGGGCAACCGCGTTCGCGCGGTCCGCGGGGCGTGATTTCATGGTGGCCGGCCGCGAGGAGGGCGCCATCGTGACGCATAGATTCGCGCGCGCGCGCCGCCTACCTGGGCGCGATCATGCCGTCGTTCTGTAGTTGACGGTAACCCTCGCCCAATACCGGCGGACGTCGTGGCCGCCGGCGCGTCGCAGAGCGCGCCAAACCTCGGGGCCTCCGCGGTCTTCAAGCCGCACCGCCACCAGCGCTTCGCCGGCCCGAATCCGATCTTCGTACCAGTATATGTCGTCCTGCGGAAGGCTTTCCGCCGCCGTGCCCGGTCGCGCCTCGACCGTCTCGAACAGCCACTCGGCCCACCTTTTGGCGCTGCGGGTCGCCGCGGCGTGCGTTTTCACACGGTAGTCATTTTCGCCCAGACCGAGGCTTCGTAGACTGCCGGCCGCCCGCTCGGCGGCCGCTCCGTCGGGAAAGAGCGCGAGCACATACTCCACGGTGGGGATCCCTCCGTCACCGGTATGTCGGTGCCGTCAGTTGCTTTTCCCCACGATGCCTGTGGATGTTTCACTCGCCGGGAGGCCTACTCAGATCTTCTCTCTCAGCAGCGCGGCGATCTGACGCTCCGTTTCGTCGTAGTCGCCTTCGCCGACGTGCGTGTACCTGATCTGCCCGCGTTTGTCGATCAGGTACAGCGCCGGCCAGTAGTTGTTATGGTAGGCGTTCCAGATGCGGTAGTTGTCGTCCATGACGACCGGGTAGGCGATCCCGAGCCGCGCGATCGCTGAGCGCACGTATTCGACCCGGCCCTCGTGCGCGAACTCGGGCGTGTGCACGCCGACGAGGACGAACCCCCGGCCGTGATACCTGGCGTACCACTCCTTCATATAAG
>DASYXS010000179.1:0-9027 GCA_035934535.1 bacterium | reverse complement strand
CCGATCGTCTGGCCTGCTCGACTGAGCGGCCAGGAACAAATCGATCGCAGGCCTTCCCGTTGGACCCGCTGGCGGACGGTGTACCCGATGGGCAGCTCGCAGACGTCGGGCAGAAGCCACGGCGTCGGGGGGCGCTTGCGCCCGCCTCGCGGCAGATCCATGCACGCGAGCTCCGGATGGCGCACCAGATGAATCCACGGGTTTACGCCCTCCGGGGTGATCAGTTCGCGGACGTACACCTCCGACAGATTATGGTACCAGGGACAGGTCACGACACCGTTCATCGAACGGAAGAAGACCGCGGCGTGCTGTGCCCCGGTCAACGTGACGAGAGCAGATCCTATCGTCACAGCGGCGGATTCCGGCGAGGTGGCACGCGCAAGCGCCTCGCTTGCCGCGACGAGGCGCGCTCTCATCTTCGCGTACCGCTCAACGTCAGCGGCCGCGAGGCCGGTCACCGTGTCGGCTGCGAGCCGCGCATCTGCAGACATATGTCCTCTCGGTTCGCGGAGGCATGCGTACCGAGGCACCGCGCGGGAGCGCGGCATGCCGGTTCCGCCTGCGGTCGCTACCGCCCCCGCGTCTAGTGATGCCCACCCTGAGAACGTCTCAGACTCGGGACGGCGTTCTTACCGGCCGGTGCGCGCCACGCCGGCAGCGGGCGGCCGCGGCGCAAGTCCCTCGAGATCGATCTCGGGCGCCCGCCCCAGCATGAGGTCCGCCACGATCCGGCCGGAACCGCATGCCATCGTCCAGCCCATGTGGCCGTGGCCTGTGTTGAAGAATAAATTCTCGTGCCGGCCGGCTCCGAGAAACGGCGGACCGGCGGGTGTCATCGGCCGCAGGCACGAGCGGTACTCTCCGCGGCTGAAGTCGACGGCATCCGGAAAGAGGTCGCCGGCCAGCTGCCGGATATTCGTGAAGTTCCGCGCGTTCCAAGTTCGGTCGTAGCCCGTAAACTCGGCCGTCGAGGTCAGCCGCAGGCGGTCGCCCATCCGGGACCACGCGACGAGCCATTGCTCATCGACGCAGGGCACGGTGGGCGCCGGCGCCCCGGCGCGCAGCGGGAACGTCGACGAATATCCCTTCGCGGGGTACACCGGCAGGCCCACGCCGATCGTCCGCGCGACGATGGGGCTGTAGACGCCCAGCGCGAGCACGAAGGCGTCCGCGGTCAGCACGCCGTGCTCGGTCACAGCGGACGTGACACGGTCGCCGTGCGCGCGAAGGGCCCGCACGCGCGTGCTCATCTGGAACGTCACGCCGAGCTTCTCGCGGCAGATGCGGGCCAGCTCTTCCGTAAACAGCTGCGAGTCCCCGCTCGCGTCCCCGAGGTCGAGCACCCCGCCGGCGATCTTGTGCGTGACCGGCCCGAAGATCGGGTCGAGCCTCGCCACGCCGGCCGGGTCGAGGACCTCCTGCCGCTGGCCGTGCTCCGCCAGGAGGCGCATCTTCTTGACGCCGAGCTCGAGCTCGCGCGGATCGCGGTACAGATACAGCGCGCCGCGGGCGACGGCGTGGTACTTGATGTCTTCGCGGCGCACGAGGTCGCCCATGACCGCCAGGCTGTACTGGCTCAGCCGCAGCTTGACGAGGGTGTTGCGGCGCGCGCGTTCGGCCGTGCATTCGCGAAGAAACAGGAGTCCCCACGCGTAGAGGCGCGGATCCGGCCTGAGACGCACGCGGATCGCGGTCTGCTGGCCAAGGAGCGATCGCAGCAGCATCAGCGGCGCCCGCGGCGACGCCCACGCGAAGGCGTGTCCCGCCGCGAGGATGCCGGCGTTGCTCCCGCTGGCCTCCCGGCCGACGCCGTCCTGCTGCTCCACGACCGTCACCTCGCACCCTGCCTGCGCGAGGTAGTACGCCGTCGTGACGCCGATGACGCCGCCGCCGAGGACGACGGCTTTCACCGTATCACCCATAGCTCGCGGGGCGCGCGCGGGGTCAGCAGCTCGCATCCGTCGGCAGTGATGGCGACGTCCTCCTCGTGGACGATCATCTTCCCGGGCGCGTACTCCATGCCGGGCTCGATCGTGAGCACCATCCCGGGTTCCAAGATCGTGCGGTCGCCGGGCATATTCGACGGCGGCTCGGTCAGTTGGAGCCCGAGGCCGTGCCCCAGCCGCCCGACGTTGTTCCCCAGCGTGCCCGCGGCCGAGAGCACGCCCGCCATGCTTCGCCACACGTCTTCCGCGGTGGCGCCCGGCCGCGCCGCCTTGATCCCGGCCTCCGTCGCATCCCACACAACCTCGTGCGCCCGCCTGGCGGCGTCCGGGACGGCCCCCGCCGCGTAATTCCGGTCGAAATCGCAGAAGTAGCCGTCGCAGGTCGAGCCGGTATCGATGAAGAGCAGGTCTCCAGTCGCCAAGCGGCGGTCGCCGGGATTCCCGATAATCTCCGGGACGCCGCCCGGCCCGGAGGCGCCCGCGAGGTAGGGGATCGCGTCGGCGCCCCGCTCGGCCAGGTCCGCCCGCAGGCGCCGGCAGGCGTCTCGCTCCGAATCGCCGGTGCGGACGCGGGCGGGCAGCGCCTCGTAGGCGTCGCCGGCGATCCGGCAGATCCGGCGGATGCGGTCGATCTCCGCGCCGGTCTTGATCTTGCGGATCTCCCAGATGCACGGAGAGCCGTCGGCCAGCTCGGGCGATACCCGCGACCGCAGCTCGACGAACTGCGTCGCCGGCATCCGCAGCGCCATCTCCCGGCCGAGCTCGGCCCCGATGCGGCCGAACCGCCGCGGCACCCCGGACAGCGCCGCCGCGAGCAGCGTGGTCCCGTCGTCCTCCGGACGAGGGGCGGGCCACGTGCGGATGTCCTTCACCCACGTGCGCGCCATGACCGGCGCGCCGACTTCCGGGATCACCGCGATCGGGTCCGCCGCCTGCGGGACGACGACAAACCACGGCCGCGTCGGACTCTCCCAGAACATCGTGTCGAAGCCGGTGAAGTAGCGGATGTTCGCCGGCGTCGTGCACAGGAGCGCATCGAACCTGTGCCGGTTCATGGTCGTCTGCGCGCGCGCGAGCCGACGCTCGAACTCGGCCGTCTCGAAACCGCGCGCGGATGGATCGCGCCGTTCCACGCGAGCTCCTCCGCCGAGAGCGCCTCTACGCCGGAAAGACGTCCAGCCGCAGCGGCGTAATGTGGTACCCGTTGCACGCGTTCGCATCTTGCGGGCAGGCGGTCATCGCGACCAGGCAGTCCATGTCCGCCTGGAACTCGATGTAGTCGCCGGGCTTGGAGAGCGGAGCCCGGACCTCGATCTGCCCGGTCTCCCCGACCTCGGAGTTCATGAACACGTTGAAGGGGTCCGGAATCAAATGCTCCGGGATGCCGTGCGCCTCGAGGACCCCGCGGAGGATCGCCAGGCAGCTGGGATGATCGGTGATGCCGAAGCGAATCGGATAGTCGTACGGACTGCACGCCGACGACTGCAGGTCGTGGCGGCCGACCGTGTCCGCGACGATGGTGAGGAGCGGCCGGCACTTGGTGCTGTACAGCCGGTGTCCCGTCGAGAGGAGCCACGTGTTGTTCAACTTGCGGGTGTTTCCCTGGGAGAGGCGCTCGGTGGGGTCGCCCTTCGAGAAGACGACGAGATCGCTGACCTGCCGGCCTTCGAGATCGGTGATGCGAAACCGCTGCCCGCGTTTCACGAAGAACGCGAACCCGCCTCGCGGTGGCACGACTTGGCGCACATCGTAAGCTTTCGCGCGGCCTCGCGGGCGTCCTTTGAGCCTCACACCTCGGCCGCCGCGTCGATGTCGGCGTACAGCACCGCGCCGGGATGGCGCCGCAGCACCGACGCGGGGCACCGCGTCGAGACCGGCCCGCGCAGCATCTGCCTGATCGCCTCGCGTTTGGTGGGACCCGGCACCACGCAGACGATACCGCCGGCCCGCATGATCGCCGGCACCGTCAGCGTGATCGCCTCCTTCGGCACCGCTTCCAGCGCTTCGAAGCATCCGTCGTGCACCTGCTGCCGCCGCGACCCCTCGTTCAGCGCCACAACCCGGAGCAGCGCGGGGTCGTCGAAGTCCGCGTCGCCGGGTTCGTTGAACGCGATGTGGCCGTTCTCGCCGACCCCGATGCACGCGAGATCCACGGGCGCCTCCCGGAGCAGATCCGCGTAGCGCGCGATCTCCCCGGCGGCGTCGGCGGCGTTTCCGTTGAGAAACCACACGCGCCCGGGCCGGACACGGTCGAAGAGATGGTCACGCAGAAACTGCCCGAACGCCTGAGGCGCGCCGGCCGGGAGCCGGAGGTATTCATCGATGTGAAACGCCGTGACGCGGCCCCAGTCGACCTCGGGCCTCTCGCCGAGCGCGTGCAGAAACTCGATCTGGGAGGGCGCCGAGGCAAACAGTACCCGCGCCTGCGCCCGGGAGTCGATCGCCGTTCGCAGCGCGGCCGCGGCGCGGGCCGCGGCCGCCCGCCCCATCTCGTCGCGCGTGCGGTAGACTTCCACGGCGAGCCGGTCCACGCGGAGGCTGCGGACGGGTGTCATGGAGACGTGGCGTCGCGGAGTTCCTGGAGGATTCCGCCCGCCGCATCCAGGATCGCGGCCTCCGCGCCCGGCGCAACACGGCTCCACGGCGATAGGCGCGTCTCGTATCCTCCCTCCTCGAATGCGGATGCCGGAGGAACGTAGCCGAGGCAGCCGTTCGCGTACCCGATGACCACCGTGGACGGAAAGGGGGACCGGTCGCGGAGGCGCAGCCCGGACTCGGCGAAAAACTCGCCCGGCAGCGCGACGAACGCGAGGTCTCCGACCGCCAGGACCTGAACTTCGGCGGCTTCGGTCGGCTCCGGGCGCCGCTCGGCCCACTGCAGGGCGGCCTCCGCGTAGAAGACCTCGAGGCGCGCCTCGGCGAGCGTGCTGCCGGTTGCCCCTTCGGCCGCGAGCGCCTCGACCTTCCGGCGTTGCGCAAGCACCAGGGAGCGGGCCTGCGCCTCGGGCGCGGATCGCAGCGGGACCGCGACGGTCCGGCTGCGCGAGGCGATCCGTCCACCGGCGGGCCGCGCATCGCGGGATGCCCGGATCGCTTCCACGGCAAGCCGGAGGCCCAGTGTTTCCGCCCGCTCGAACGTCCGGCCCGCCGTCGGCAGCCCGAGCGCCGTCTGCGCGGCCGAGTGGCCCACGTTGATGTCGCCGCACGCTCCGTTCGCAAACGCCGCCCACCCGTCGTCGACCCGTTCCACCGCATCGACCGTGAATCCGGGGTAGTCGCGCGTCACGAGCACGTTGTCGGGCCCGAGCACGGTGGGGTGGCAGGCGTAGTGCACGAGCGAGGCCGGGGCGGCGTCCGTGCGGTCGAACCGTACCACGGTCACGGTCGGATCGACGGGCCCGTCGGGCCGCCGCCGGTTGCGGCCGATCGACGCTTCCGCTCCCCGGCCCACCGCCGCGCCGCCCGGCGACACGGTCCGGTACGCCTCCGCCGCCGCGGCCGCCGCGCGATGCTCCACCTCGGCGAGCCAGTCGGGGTCCGGAGGCGCGCAGCACAGCGGGATCGTCGCCGGCGCGCCGTGCGTGTGGGTCGCGGCCACCATGACCGACGCGTGCGGAATGCCGGCCGTCTCCTCCACGCGTCGCCGCACGCGTGCGACAAACGGCGCGTCGAGCTCGCACAGGTCGCAGAGGATCAGCGCCAGCCGCGCGCCGCCGTCTTCCAGAACGAGCGCCCGGGCGTACAGATCGTCGTGGACGCCGCGCGCGCCGCCTCCGCGCGCCGCGAACCCCGCGAGGCCCGTGCCCGGCGGGGGTGTGATGACCGTTTTCGCGGTTCCGATCCACATACGCCGGCGCTCAGCGGAAGCCCGTGAAGGCGATGCCTTCGGTGATGTGCCGCCGGAAGAACAGAAACACCGCGATGATCGGCACGGCGCTGACCGCGGCGCCCGCGGTGATCGCGCCGTAGTCCACCGTGTAGCGCTGCTGGAAGAACGCCAGCCCGACTTCCATCGTGTACATGTCCTGCGAGCTCGCGATGATGAGCGGCCAGATGAAGCCCGTCCAGGCCTGGATGGCGGCGAAAATGGCGACGGCCGCCATCGCCGAGCTGGCGGCGGGGACGGCGATGCGCATGAAGATCCGCCACTCCGACGCGCCGTCGATGCGCGCGGCGTCGAGCAGTTCGTCGGGGAGCGCCGTGCTGAAGTACTGGCGCATGATGAAGACGCCGAAGCTCATCACGAGATACGGCGCGACGAGGCCCGGGTAGCTGTTGATCCAGTGCCAGTCCCGCATCGTCAGGTACAGCGGGACCATGTAGGGCTCGAGCGGCAGGATCGCCGTCGCGAGGAACAGCATGAAGATCGCCGTGTCGCCGGGGAAGCGGAACTTCCCGAAGACGTACCCCGCCGCCGTCGACGTCGCCACGATCACCGCCGTCGAGAGCGCGGCGACGATGAGGCTGTTCAGGAAGAACCGGCCGAAGGGGGCCGTGTGGAACGCCCGCACGTAGTTGAGCACCGTCGGCGCGCGCGGCAGAAGGTGCGGCGGAAAGTCACGCCGATCGTGGCGAGCCCTCGCGCGCGGCCTTCCGCGGCCGCGTCGATCGTCGCGGCGTTGACGCCGTAGGCGTTCACGATCATCAGCACGTCGCCGCGCCGCAGCGGATAGCCGTCGAGGATCGCCTTCGTGTAGCCGGGCGTCCGCTCGATGCGTGTGGACCGGGCGGCTCCGGCGCCGAGCCAGAATCCGTCGTCGAGGATGGCGTCGATCGGCACGAAGCCGCCGGCCCGGTAGAAACACTCCTCGGCGGCAAGCATGGAGTGCCCGCCGGGGCCGGTGACGTGGACCAGCCCGCCGCCGCCGATGCAGTCGGCGATGCGGCGCGCCGCGGCGGCGATGCGGCCGGCTTCCTCCCGGGCGATGCGGTCGTGATATTCTCGCACGCGCTCGAGGAACTGTTGGGTCACGGACAAGGGATGCGATACCTCCCCTCGCGCGGCGGATAGAGGCTTGGTGCTCGGCTTCGGCGATCGCGGAGCCCTTCCTCTGCCGCACCAGGGTTTTGCGGACCTTTGGCACAAGAGGAGTGCATGAGTACATCGTCGGCTGGACCTGCTTCCGCGGGGGCGGCTGAGTCGGTGCCAACCGTGCTCATCCCCGGCCTTCTCTGCACGCCCCGCCTCTACGCGGAGCAGCTTCCGGCGCTGTGGCGGTTCGGCCAGGTCACCGTCGCGGACCATACGCGCGACGACAGCGTCGCCGGGATCGCGCGCCGTCTCCTCGCGGCGGCGCCGCCGCGCTTCGCGCTTGTCGGGCTGTCGATGGGCGGCTACACGGCGTTTGAAGTCATGCGCGTCGCGCCGGACCGGGTGGCCCGGCTGGCCCTCCTCGACACCGCGGCCCGCGCCGACACCCCGGAGCAGAGCGAACGCCGCCGCGGCCTGATGGCCCTCGCCCGCGATGGCCGCTTCGCAGAGGTGTTCGAGCCGCTGTTCCTGTCGTGGGTGCACCGTGCCCACCGCACGGACGCGATGCTCCGCCGGATCGTGTGGGGCATGGCGGAGGACACGGGGCCCGACGCCTTCCTGCGCGAGCAGACCGCGATCATGACCCGTCCCGACTCGCGCCCCGGGCTCGCGGCCATCCGCTGCCCGACGCTCGTGCTGGTCGGGGACGGCGATGAATCGACGCCGCCCGATCGCGCGGCCGAGATCGCGGACGGCATCCCCGGCGCGCGGCTCGTCTCCGTTCCCGACTCCGGCCATCTGTCTACCCTCGAGCAGCCGGCGCTCGTGACCCGCGCGCTCGTCGAGTGGTTGGGGTCGTAGGAGGCGAACGATGACCGGGATCGAGCGGATCCGTCTCGACGGCGTGCTGCCGGCGCCGGTGAGCCACTACTGCGACGCGGTGCGGGCGGGGGACATCCTCTACGTTTCGGGCATGGTGGCGATGGATCGCGACGGCCGCGTCGTCGGCGCGGGCGATGCCGCCCGGCAGACCGAGCAGATCTTCGAGCACATCGCAAAGGTCTTGGCGCACGTGGGCGCCGACGTCTCGCGGGTTACGAGCGTCCTCATCCATCTGACCAACATGGACGACCGCGTCCGCATCAACCCCGTCCGGATCCGGTACTTCGGGGAGCACCGTCCGGCCAGCACCCTCGTGCAGGTCGCCTCCCTGATCCACCCCGACCTGCTGGTCGAGGTCACCTGCACCGCGTACCTCGGGCGCTAGGCGTCGCGGAACCGATTCGGACCGCCGCTCCATACTAGGTAGAGCTGAGAGCACGCCCCGGCCGCCCGGCCGCGGCGCTCATCACGGGGGGAGCATCGGAGGACATCGGGTCCAGATACACGGTCAAACAGGTCTGGCCCCAGCAGGCCTTCTACGCGCCGTTTCCCAAGCACGAGATTCTTCTGGCCGGTCAGGGTGCGACGGCGAACTGGCTGCTCCGGAACATCACAACCGGTATGACGGTCGACGTGAACCTGCATACGGCGCCGGACTGGCGGGACTTCGCGACGATCGTCGGCGGAGGACCGCTCCTGGTGCAGAACGGCCGGTTCGTCCACGACCCGTACAACCCGGTGCCCCGCGAACGCGACGAGCCGAACCCCGTCTCCGCCGTGGGTATCGCAGCGGATGGGAAGACGATGCTCGTCGTCGCCGTCGACGGCCGGCAGCCCCGCCTGAGCGTCGGCCTGACGCAGCCGCAGCTCGCGGCGTACATGCGGTGGTTCGTCTCGGCGCCTATGTCGTTCACTCTCCGTCCGACGGTCACGAACGCGCGGTGGCCAACGCCCTGCTCATCTTCAGCATGCCGTCCGCGAGGTCGCGCTAAGCCGCTCCCGCCCGTTATTTCCGCTTCGCGGCGCGTCCCGTCCCGGCGCGTTTGGCCGGCCGCGCGGATGCGCGGCGTTTCGCCGGCGTCCCGGGTGCGCGCCGTTTGGCGGCCTTTGGCGGGATCGATCGGGCATAGTCCAACGCCCGCCGGATCCAAGGCGCGAGGGATGCAGGGCGTGCGACCATCGCCGGGGGCGCGACCACGTATTCGCGCATCGGCCGTCCGGGCATCG
>DASYXS010000178.1:0-5443 GCA_035934535.1 bacterium | reverse complement strand
AGCCGATCGCGCTCGAGCAGGAGCGTCCGCTCCGCCTCCACGGCCAGCACCGCGCCGCCCGCGGCCGCGAGCGCGGCGACGGTCTGGGGGCCGACCGCGGGGAGATCGTACCGGGGATCCTGGCGCGGCCGCCCCACCTTGACGATCACCGCGCCGCGGGTGTGCGCGCCCGCGCGGGCGATCATCGCGTCGGTGCCTTCGGCCGCCTCGACGGCGATGATGATCCCGCGCCTGACGGCCACGGCCTGGCCGATGTCGAGCGAGGCAACGGCCGCGGCGATCCGCGCGCCGAACGCGATGTCGCGCTGCTCGTCGGAGGACGGCGCCCTGCGTCCAAGCACGCCGGGTGCGGCGACGAGATGCGGCGCGTACCGCGCCTGCGGCGCGACGACGAACCCGGACTCCTCGAGGGCCGTCACGAGCGCGTGGAGGATGCTCGCGTCGCCGAAATCCGTCAGGCGGCTCGCCACCAGAAGGCCGAGCGCGTCGAGTGAGGCGGCGCCCGCCGCCGCGAGCTTGTCGACTTTGCCCGCCAGCACGATCTCCCGCACCCCGCGGGATCGGAAGGTCTCCACCATCGCGCCGAGCTGCCCGAGCGCGACCGTCTGGTAGTCGTCCGCGATCTCGCGCAACCGGGGGTCCGCGTCGAACACGTTAACGCACACGACGCGGCGGCCCTCGCGGTGCGCGCCTTCGGCGATCTCGACCGGCAGGACGCCGCGGCCGGCGATCACGCCGATCGGTCCGCCCGCGGGCGCGCCCGCGCCGCCCCGCGAAGACGGGGTCACCGCCGGATGCCCATCCCGCGCTCCTGACTCGCCCGGAGAAACTCGACGAGGTGGCGGACCTCCGGGCCGTCCCCGCACTCGGCGGCGATCTTCTCGATCGCGTGCGACAGATCGAGCCCCGACCGCACGAGCAGACGGTGCGCCCGGCGCAGCTGCCCCTGGGCGTCATCCGAGACCCCGGCCCGCTCGAGGCCGATCCGGTTGATCGCCACGGTCCGGTAGGGGTTGCCGTTGACCAGCATGTACGGCGGCACGTCCTTGTCGATCCGCGTGAACCCGCCGACCATCGCCAGCGTGCCGACGTGCGAGAACTGGATGACCCCCGCCATACCGCCGATGTTCGCGAGATCCTCGACGACGACGTGGCCGGCCAGCTGGCAGCCGTTGGTGATGATCACCCCGCGGCCGATCCGGCAGTTGTGGCCGGCGTGACTGTACGCGAGGATCTGGGTGTCGTCGCCGATCGTGCTCGCCGCGTCCTCGCCGGTGGCGCGGCTGATCGAGACATACTCGCGGAGCACGACGCGGTCGCCGATTCGCAGGTAACTGCGCTCGCCGCGAAAGTGGCGGTCCTGGGGCGTGCCGCCGAGAATCGCGCCGGCGGCGACGCGGCAGTCGCGGCCGAGCGCCGTCCATTCCTCGATGACGACGTGCGGACCGATCCACGTGCCCGGTCCGATCGTGACGTGATCGGCGATGACCGTGTAGGCGCCGATCCGCACACCGGCGCCCAACTCGGCCGCCGGCGCGACAATCGCGGTGGGATGCACCGCCGGAGCGGGCCCCCCCGCCGCGGCCCCGCGCCCCGCCGGCCGGGGCGCGGACTCAGCGTCCGGCACGCGGCGCTTCCTCGCGCAGCACGGCATCGGAGCCCGCGGCAGATCCGGCCGGTTCGGCGCCTCCGGACCCGCGATCGAGCGGCGCCATCGAGTACGTGAACACCCCTTCGGCCACGACGACGCCGTCAACCCGCCCCGTCGCCCGCATCTGCCCGATCCGCGAACGCGCCCGCAGCACGACGACCTCGGTGATGAGTTGGTCGCCGGGGCGCACCGGCCTGCGGAACCGGCAGCGATCGATCGCCGCGAAATAGGCGATGTGGCCCTCGCTGCCCGGCAGCAAGGACGCCAGGACGCCGCCGACCTGCGCCATCGCCTCGATGACAAGCACCCCCGGCATGATCGGGTGGCCGGGGAAGTGCCCTTGGAAGAACGGCTCGTTCGCCGACACGTTTTTGAGGCCGACGATCCGCCGTCCCGGCTCGAGCTCGAGGATCCGGTCGACCAGCAGCAGCGGATAGCGGTGCGGAATCCGGGCCATGATGACCTCGACGTCCATCACACCCGGGCCGGGTCTGTCGCCGCCCACCGTCATCCCTCCGTTCGCGTCGGCCGGCCGCCTCCGCCCCGCGTGGATCGCCGGGTGGGCGTCCGCGAGGCGGTCACGGCGAAGTCGCCTGACGCGTCGCCTGTGCCGCGAGCGCCCGAGCCAGCGCCACGTGCAGCGTGTGGCCGGCGCGGACCGCGATCACGGCGGCCTTCAGGTCCGCGCCGAGCAGCGCGAGGTCGCCCAAGAGGTCAAGGACTTTGTGGCGCGCCGGCTCGTTGGGGAAGCGCGGCGGGTTGAGGAAGCCGCCTCCGCCGATTGCGAGCGTGTTCTCGAGCGACGCGCCGAGGGCCAGGCCGCGCGCGCGCAGCGCCGCCGCATCGCGTCTGTATCCCCACGTTCGCGCCGGTGCGATGGTCTCCTCGTAGCCGCCCGTCTCGGCGTCGAACGTCGCCGCCTGGTCGCCCGCCGCGGGCGCCCGCAGCGTCACCACGCAGGTAATCGAAAGCCGCTCCGCCGGCAGCGCGACCGCCCACCCCGCGTCGCCATCGCCGGCCCACACCGCCGCGCGCGGGCTCAAGATCGCGCGCAGGGCGTCCTGGCCGCGCGGCCCCGCGTCCCGCAGCGCCCGGACGAACGGCAGCGCGCTGCCGTCCATACCGGGAACTTCCGGGCCGTCGAGCTCCACGAGCAGGTTGTCGACCCCGAGCGCCCGGGCGGCCGAGAGCAGATGTTCCACCGTCTGCACGCCCGCATCGCCGCCGATCGCGACGCACGACGAGGTTCCTGTGACCTCCGCCAGCCGTGCCGGAATCGCGGCGCCGGGCCGGTCCGTGCGGCGGAAGACGATGCCGGTATCGGCCGGAGCGGGACGCAGCACCATCGCGATCTCGCGGCCCGTGTGCAGGCCCACCCCGCGCAGCGTGGCGGGCGAGGCGATGGTGTGCTGCCGGACGCCCGCCCGCCCACTCAAGGAATTCCTCCGTCAGGCGCCTCGAGCCGCTCGAGGCGCCGCCGCAGGTCCGCAAGCTCTCGAAGCGCGTCGGGCAGCCGCCGCGCCGCGGCGGCGGCGCGATGGTACTCCATCCGCGGCCGCGCCGGCCGGCCGGCGACGACGGTCCGCGGCGGCACGTCGCGGGTAACACCCGTGTCCCCGAGCACAACGGCGTCGTCGCCGATCGTGAGGTGGTCGGCGACGCCGCTCATGCCGCCCATCAGCACGCGGTTGCCGATCCGTACGCTGCCGGCGATAAAGCAGGCCGCGGCCATCGCCACGTCCTCGCCGATCTCCACGTTGTGGCCGATGTGCACGTAGTTATCGAGCTTTGTGCCGCGGCCGATGCGCGTCTCCCCCAAGGTGGCGCGGTCGACCGCGGAGTTCGCCCCGACCTCGACGTCGTCGCCGAGCACGACCGTCCCCACCTGCGGGATCGGGATGTGGTGCCGCGCGGCGTCCTGGGCGTACCCGAAGCCGTCGCTGCCGATCACAGCCCCCGACTGGATCACCACCCGCGCGCCGAGCGTGCATCCGCGGCGGATCGTCGCGCGTGCGTGCAGCACCGCGTCCGGACCGATCCGGACGCCGTCTTCGACGATGCCGTGGGCGTGGATCTGCGTGCGGTCGCCGATCTCCGCGTCCGTCCCGACGACCACGTACGGGCCGAGGAAGACGCCGTCGCCGAGCCGCACGCGATCGGCGAGGACGCAGGTGGGGTGGACGCCCGGCGCGGGCCGGGCGGCCGGGGTCAGCGCGCGCAGCGCGTACGCGAGCGCCAGCCGCGGATCGCGGACCCGGATCGCCGGCCCGCGCGTCGCCGGCGCGTCTTCACGCACGATCACCGCGGAGGCCCGGCCGTCGACGCGCGGCAGGAGGACCGGATCGGCGACCACCACGACCGCGCCGGGCCCGGCCTCGGACGGCGGCGCCACGCGCACGACGTCCACCTCGGGGTCGCCGCTCACGGTGCCGCCGACACGTTCGGCCAGATCCGCCAGCCGCATCGATCCCGCCCCTTACTTGAGCTGGTCGATGACCTGTTGGGTGACGTCGCGGCCGCCGCGGAGCGACGCGCCTTTGACGATGACGATGCGCAGCCCGTCCTGCCGCGCGACCCGTGCGGCGACTTGGTAGATCTCCTGGTTGAGCTGTGCTTCGAGGTCGCGGCGCATCTGCGCGAGCTCGGTGACGAGACGCGCTCGCCTCGCGCGCAGCTCGGCCTGGCTGACCTGCGGCGCGAGCGCCGACAGCTCCGCGGCCATCTGCTTCTCGCGGTCGTCGAGCTGGCGCTGGTACTGCAGCGCTTTGACGCTCTCGTTCAGCACCCGCTGGCTGTCCACGACGCCGATCTCGGTGCCGCATCCGCTGATCAGCACCACGGCACCCAGAGCCAGGATCGCCCCCCAAAATCCCCTGCCCGTCACCAACGATGCGCTCCTCACTTCTTGATGCGGCCGATCAGATCATCAGTGACATCTGGGGCGTCCGGCGCGTCGATCGCCCGGGTGAGCACGACGTCCCAGCCCTTCCGCTGCGCCAGCACGGCGGCCTCCACACGAAGGTCCGCCAGGATCGAGGCCAAGAGGCGCGCGCGCTCGGCCTGGGCTTCCGACAGCTGGGCGCGCAGCGACGTGACGCGGACCTGAAGGGTCTGCAGGGACTGTGACCGCGCCGCGGCCATCTGCGTCCGCGCGCTGGAGATGATTGCCTGCTGGCGCGCGTGCATGTCCGCCTCCATCCGCTTGCTCAACTCCGCGTTGAGCTGCGCTTGCTTCGCCGAGAGGTTGGTGTGCATCCGCGCGCTGATCTCCGCGGCCTTCTGATCGACCAGCTGCTGGCCCTGCTTGCCGAGCTGGCCTCCCAGCGCCTTGAGCTGCGCCGTGAACGAGTCCTGCTGCTCCTGCTGATAGACCGCGAGCGCGCCCTGATTGGCCTTGTCGTGCGCCGCGATCTTGTCGTCGCGCTCCTTCGTGAGCGCCTGCAGCTGCTGCGACAGCGCTTCCGACGTTTTCTTGTCTGACGGCGCCGCGGCGTCGAGCTTCAGACGCAGGTTCAGCAGCGGCAGCCGGTACTGCTCGAGCGTCTGCTGCTGGAACTGCGCCGAGTCCTGCTGCAGCGCGGCGGCCTTGTCCTGCACGTTCTTCTGGACGGCCGCCTCGATTTCGATCCGCTTCGCGTCGAACTCCCGCTGCTGGTCCGCCTTGATCTTGGCGGCGTAGGCGTCGAGCTCGCGCCGGCCCGCGGCCCGCGCGTCGAGGACCTCCGCGTCCATGCGGCGGCGGAACTCGGGCGCGAGCTGGGAGGACTCCTGCTGCGCCGCCGCCCGCAGCTG
>DASYXS010000142.1:0-8866 GCA_035934535.1 bacterium | reverse complement strand
GGGCAGGCCGCGCAGGCCGCGGCCGACCTCGGCGTGCAGGCGTGGTTCGTCTCGATCTCGCACACCCGGGATCTCGCCGTCGCGCACGCCGTCGCCGAGTGACCGCGGCGAAGCTCCCGGTCCTCGCGGGCGGCCGGAGATGAAGCTCCCGACGCCCAAAGAAATGACGTTGCTCGAGCAGCAGGCGCAAGAGGCCGCCGGCGTGACGGTCGCGGCGCTGATGGAGCGGGCCGGCGCGCGCACGGCCGACGTCGCCCGGCGCCTGCTGGAGGGCCGGGGCGGCCGGCGCGTGGTGGTGCTGGCCGGCAAAGGGAACAACGGCGGCGACGGGCTCGTTGCCGCGCGTGATCTCGTGGGAGACGCGCGGGTCACGGTGATCCTGGCCGGGCCCGCCGCCGAACTCGGCGGCGGGCCCGCGGCGCATCTCCCGTCCGTTCGCGAACGCCACATTCCGGTGGTCGAGGCGACGGCCCTGTCGCCGGCCGAGATCGACGCCGCGCTCCGCGACTGCGACCTGATCGTCGACGCGCTCTTCGGCACCGGCTTCCGCGGACCGGCGCGCGGACCCTCCGCGGCTTTGATCGAGGCGGCCAACCGCTCCGGCACGCCGATCCTCGCGGTCGACGTGCCGTCGGGCATCGACACCGCCACGGGCGCGGCGGAGCCGCCGGTGATCGAGGCGGCGGCGACCGTCACGATGGGCCTCCCCAAACTGGGGCTCGTGCAGTATCCGGCCGCGGCCTGCGCCGGCCGGCTCTTCGTCGCGGATATTGGACTGCCGGCGGGTGTCGTCGACGAGGCGCCGATACGCGCCGTACTCATCCGCGCCGCGTGGATCGACCGGACGTTTCCCCGGCGCCGCGCCGACGGCCACAAGGGCACGTACGGCCACGTGTTCATCGTCGCGGGGGCCCGCGGGTTCACCGGCGCCGCCGTCCTCGCCGCGCGGGGCGCGATCCGCGGCGGGGCCGGCCTCGTGACCGTCGCGCTTCCGCGGTCGCTCGTCACGGTGCCCACGGCGTCGCTGCCCGAGGCGATGACGCTGCCGCTTCCGGAGACGGATGCCGGTACGCTGAGCGCCGCCGCCGAGGGCGTCATCCGCAAGGCCGTAGCGGCCGTCGACGGCAGGTACCCCGCGGTCGTGGCGATCGGCCCCGGCCTGACGACGCATCCCGAGGTGGTCGCGGCCGTGCGGCGGCTGCTGCCGTCGCTGGGAGGCCCGGTCGTCGTGGACGCCGATGGGCTCAACGCGCTCGCGGGGAACGCGGCGCCGCTGCGCGAGGCCTCCGGCCCGGTCGTGATTACGCCGCACCCCGGTGAGCTCGCGCGGCTCATGGGCACGTCAATCGGCGAGATCCAACGCGACCGTGTCGAGGCGGCCCGCGCGGCCGCCTCGTCGGTCGGCGCGGTGACGGTGCTGAAGGGCGCGCGCACCGTGGTGGCCTCCCCGGACGGCCGCGCCGGCCTTGTGCCGACCGGCAACGGCGCGATGGCGACGGGGGGCACAGGCGATGTGCTGACCGGCGTCGTGGCGGCCTTGCTCGGGCAGGGGCTGCCGGCGTGGGAGGCGGCGGCGTGCGGCGCCTACCTGCACGGGCTGGCCGGCGACCTCGCCGCCCCCGGCGAGCTCGGCCTCCTCTCGCACGAGGTGGCCGACGCCGTGCCGCGCGCCCTTCACCGCGTCCGCGCCGGAGCGGCCGATGACGGTATCACCGATGTCCGGTAGGGCGCTGCGGGCCGGCTGGGCGGAGATCGACCTCGACGCGATCCAGCACAACATCCGCGCGCTCCGCGGGATCCTCACGGCACCGGCGCGTCTCATGGTGGTCGTGAAGGCCAACGCCTACGGACACGGCGCCGTGGAAGTGGCGCGGGCTGCGGCGTCGGCGGGCGCGTGGGGCTTCGGCGTCGCGACGGTGGACGAAGGGGAAGAGCTGCGCCGCGCGGGGGTCCGCGAGCCGGTGGTGCTGCTCGACCTCACGATGCCCGAGGAAGCCGCGCGCACCGTCGCGCTGGACCTCGCGGCGGGTGTCGCGGATCTGGACGCGGCGCGGGCGCTGAGCCGGGCGGCGACGTCGTCGGGCCGCGCCGCGCGCGTGCATCTCAAGGTCGACACCGGGATGGGACGGGCCGGGTGCGCGCCGGCGGATGCGCCGGCCGCCGCCCGCGCGATCGCGCATCTGCCTGGGGTCGCGCTGGAGGGATGCTACACGCACTTTCCGTCCGCCGACGACCCCGACCTGACGGCGACCCGCGAGCAGGCGGCCGTGTTCTCCAACGTGCTGGCGTCGCTGCGCGAGGCGGGGGTGGGCGGCCTCCTGTGTCACGCGGCCAACAGCGCCGCCACCCTCGCCGTGCCGGAGGCGCACTTCGATCTCGTGCGCTGCGGCATCGCCGTGTACGGCATCTCGCCCGCCCCGCATCTCGGCGCGCGCGTGCCGCTGCGGCCGGTGATGCGGCTGCGCGCAAGACTCGTCCAGGTCAAGCGCGTCGCCGCCGGCACCGCGGTGGGCTACGGGCGCGAGTACCGGGCCGGCCGCGAGACGACGATCGCGACGGTGCCCCTGGGCTACGCGGACGGGTACCCGCGGCTCGCATGGCGGTCGGCTGCGGTGGCGCTCGCCGGGCGGCGCGTCCCGATCGCCGGACGGATCAGCATGGATCAGCTCACCGTCGATGCGGGAGATCTCGTCGTGCGGACGGGGGACGACGTCGAATTGTGGGGACCGGCGCTTCCGGTGGAGGAGGTCGCGGCCGCGGCGCAGACCATCGCATGGGAACTGCTGGTGCGCGTCGCTCCCCGCGTCCCGCGGGTGTACACGAGCGGCGGCGCCGTGCGATCGGTCCGGACGCTCGTCGCCGTCTGGGACGAAGGCGCGGCGGAAGGGGGGAATCGTCGTGCGCGTCGCCTTTCAGGGCGAGCGGGGCGCTAACAGCGAAGAGGCCGTCTTCCGGGTCTTCGGCGAGGGGGTCGAGTCCGTGCCGTGTCCCGACCTGGTGCAGACGTTCGACGCGGTGGTGGCGCACCGCGCCGACGGCGCGGTGGTTCCCGTCGAGAATTCGCAGGCCGGCAGCATCAACGAGACCTACGACCTCTTGCTCGGGCACGACCTGTTCATCGTGGGCGAGTATGATCTGCGGGTCCGGCATTGCCTCATGGCGCCGCCGGGCCTGCCGCTCGAGCAGATCACGCGGGCGTACTCTCATCCGCAGGCGCTCGCGCAGTGCGACGCATTCTTGAGAACGCGCGGGATCGAGCCCGTGGTCTACGGCGACACGGCCGGCAGCGCGAAGATGGTGGCGGCGGAGCGGCCCGCCGGGGCGGCGGCGATCGCCCCCCGGCGGGCCGCGGACATCTATCGCCTCCAGGTGCTCGCCGAAGGCATCGAGACCAACCCCAACAACTACACGCGCTTTCTCGTGCTGGATCCCAAGCCTGCGCCCCGCGCCGAGCGCAGCAAGACGTCGATCGTGTTCGTCGTCGAGAACAAGCCCGGCACGCTCTACCGGGCGATCGGGGCGATCGCCACCCGCGGCATCAACGTGGCCAAGATCGAATCCCGGCCGGGGCGGCAGCGGCCGTGGGAGTACGTCTTTTACCTCGACGTGGACGGTCATGTCGACGACGACGCGATGCGCGCGGCGCTCGCCGACCTCCGGCGCCACACCTCCATGCTGCGGGTGCTCGGCTCGTATCCGAAGGCAGAACCGCCCGCCGTCGCCTAAGTGTCGGTCACCGCCCCGCACCTCCTGCCGCTCGGGGATTGGGGCGTCGTCGCTCAGTTTGGCGGCGACGAGATCTCGGATGCGGCCAGCGCCGCGGTACTCGCGTTCCGGGGCGTGGTGGACGCCGAGCATCTGCCGGGCGTGGTCGAGACGCTGCCCACGTACCGCTCGCTGCTCGTCGTATTCGATCCGTTGCGCACGACGGCGGGGGCCGTCCGCGAGGCGCTCCTGGCCGCGGTGGCCCGCGCCGATCCGTCGTCGCTGCCGGCCGGCCGGGTGGTCGAGCTGCCGACGGCCTACGGCGGAGTCCACGGGCCGGATCTGGCGCCGCTCGCGGCCGAAGTCGGACTCACGGAAGAGGCGGTCATCGCCGCGCACACGGGACGGGAGTACCGCGTCTACATGCTGGGGTTCAGCCCGGGCTTCCCGTACATGGGCACGCTGCCCGACGTGCTCCGCGTGCCGCGGCTCCGGTCGCCGCGCACGTACGTGCCCCAGCGGACCGTCGCGCTCGCGGGCCAGCAGACCGGCGTCTATCCGGTGGCGAGTCCGGGCGGGTGGCGTCTCATCGGGCGCACGCCGCTGCGCATCTACGATCCCACCCGCGAGCCGCCGTTTCTCCTCGACGCGGGCGACCGCGCGCGGTTTGTGGCGATCAGCGCGCGCGAGTACGATCTGCGGGCGCCGGCGGACGAGAGCCCGGCCGCGCCCCCGGTGCCGGCGTCGCCGGATTTCGTCGTCGAGCGGGGCGGCCTGTGGACGACCGTGCAGGACTTCGGACGGCCCGGCTACCGGCGCTTCGGCCTGCCGCAGAGCGGTGCGATGGATCCGCTGTCGCTTCGGATCGCCAACCTGCTGCTCGGGAATTCGCCGGGCGCGGCCGTCCTGGAATGCACCGCGCCGGGTCCCCGTCTCGTGGCGGCCAGGCGAACCGCCGTGGCGGTTACCGGCGCCGATCTCTCGCCCGCCGTCAACGGCCGGCCGGCGCCGGGATGGACGGCGATTCCGCTGCGCGAAGGCGACGTGCTCGAGTTCGGCGCGCCGCGGGCCGGGCAGTGGGCCTACATCGCCGCCCCGGGCGGCATCGACGTGCCCCAGGCGCTCGGCAGCCGCGCGACGTACGTGCGCGGGGACCTCGGCGGATACGGCGGCCGGCGCCTCGCGGACGGCGATCTGCTCGCGTGCGAGCGGCGCGCGCCGGGGGCGCTGCTTCGGCTCCCGGAACGCGCGCGGCCGCCGGTCGGCGGCGCGTGCACCGTGCGCGCCGTCCTCGGCCCCCAGGAATCCTATTTCACGGACGCGGCCGTGGAGGCGCTCCTCGAGCAGGAGTTCTCGCCGGGCGTGCATGCCGATCGGGTCGGCTACCGGCTGGACGGCCCGCGACTCGAGCACAGGTCGGCGGCGGAGTTGCTCTCGGACGGCCTGATGCCGGGCGCGATCCAGGTGCCCTCCGGCGGCCAGGCCATCGTGATCATGGCGGACGGTCCGACCGCCGGAGGCTATCCGAAGATCGCCGCCGTCGTGCGGACGGATCTGCGGCTGGTGGCCCAGGCCCGCCGCGGGGACGCCGTGCGATTTCGTGCGGTGCGATGGGACGAGGCGCATCTCGCCTCGCGCGAGGCCGCGGCCGCGGTGGCCTCGCTGCGGCTGGAGCGCGCGACCGAGTAACAAGGGTGGCGGAATTGGTGGTGCGCGGGCGGCCGGGTTACGGGATGATCGTGAACGTGTCCCGCCGGCCGATGCGGTAGACTTCGAAGTCCCGTCTGTCGAGCGTGAAGATTTGCCGGATGCCGTCACGCTCGGCAACCCGCACCAGCGTGGCATCGGCAAGGTCCATAGGCAGGTCACGGTATTTCCGAAGCAACGCCCGCAGCGGTGGGAGATCCGCATGGGCGACCGCGGCCACGAGAACGATCTGCCGTTCGATCGCGGCCAACAGCGCGTCCTGAGAGTCCATGGGGTTCGCGGTTTGTCCCAAGAGGCAGGTCGCTTCGGTGACGACGGACCACGTCGTGACGAGGGGATCGGTCAGCTTCTTCAACTCCCCGGCGCAGCGATCGTGGTCCTTGTCTGTCGCATCCACAATCGCGACGAGGGGGCCGGTGTCAACAAGCAGGCGGGTCATCGTCGCGCGTGACGCCGCGCGAACAGGTCGCGGAGAATTTTTTCGGAGTGGGACGCCAAGTCGGACGGTCCGCCGTGCCCGACGCCGACCAGATCGGCGAATTGATCGAACAGGGAACCGCCCGGCCTCGGCGCTGCATCGGTCTCGGACAGTCTCAGGATGGCTTCGCGTATGATGGACGATTTTGTCCGCCCGGTCTTCCGCGCGAGACGCCGTAGAATCGCCTCAGTATCTGGATCGAGCCTCACCGTGGTCGGCACACTGTCACCTTCCCACTCTGTCATACATAAATGTACTACAGACCTTCTTACACCGCAAGGGGCTTGGCGCGGCGGGTTGTCCTTGCATCACATTCACGGTCGCTATACCATGAACCCACAAAGAATGGCGCGAGGCGATGGTTGGGCGCGCCGCCGAAGTACTTGCGTAGACAGACCTTTCGACCGAAGGAGTGGTTTCGTGACAGAAGATCGCCCGCGGATCGGCATTGTCGGCGCCACCCGCACCGAATTCGAGCAGAAGGCCTTTCACGCGTACGTCGAGGCGATCGAGAACGCCGGCGGGACGCCGGTGCCGATTCAACCGGGCGCCGGGCAGGACGCGCTGGATCGCGTGGACGGCCTTGTGCTGACGGGCGGGCCGGATGTCGATCCCAACGAGTACGGCGAGGATATCGACCCCGCGATGTCGGTGGAAGTGGACGTCCAGCGCGACGCGCTCGAGCTGCCGCTCGTGCGCGAGGCCGTGCGGCGCGATCTGCCGATGCTCGCGATCTGCCGCGGCATCCAGGTCCTTAATGTCGCGCTCGGCGGCACGCTCATCCAGGACCTCGACGTCGAGCGTACCGGCCGCCAGGCCTGGAGTCACCAGCAGCGCAAGTCGCGGCCGGACGTCTCGCTCGACGCGACGGTGCACGAGGTCGCCGTCGCGCCGGGCAGCCGTCTCCGGGAGATTGCCGGCGGCGACCGGCTCGGCGTCAATACCTTCCACCACCAGGCGATCGCGAAGGTGGCGCCCGGGCTGGTGGTGACGGGGAAGGCGATCGAGCCCGGCACGCCGGAGCTGATCGAGGCCGTGGAGGCGCCTGGCTGCCGCTGGGTGCTCGGCGTCCAGTGGCACCCCGAGCGGATGTGGCGCACCGGGCCGGCGCACCGCCGGCTGTTCGTCGAGCTCGTCCGGGCGGCCCGCGGCGTCCATGTGGGATAGCGTTCCGCTCGCCGTCGTCGAGCGCGGCGGACGGGTGGAGTGCGTCCACCGCGGCGCGGTCGTGGTCGCGGATCGCGACGGCCACGTCCGATACGCCGCGGGCGACCCGACCCTGCCGCTGTACCTCCGATCGGCCTGCAAGCCCCTGCAGGCGTTGCCGCTCGTCGAGGGCGGCGGCGTGGAGCAGTTCGGCCTCACCGGGCCGGAGCTCGCCGTCATCTGCGCATCTCACGCGGCGGAGCCGGTGCATCTCGACGCGGTGCGATCGATCCTGTCGA
Source organism: bacterium (assembly GCA_035934535.1). GTDB lineage: Bacteria > Sysuimicrobiota > Sysuimicrobiia > Sysuimicrobiales > Segetimicrobiaceae > DASSJF01. The sequence continues at coordinate 1,531 of DASYXS010000142.1, read as the reverse complement.
AGATCGGGCTCGATTCGTCCGCGCTGCGGTGCGGCCCGCACGTGCCGCACGATCCCCAAACCGCGGCCGCGCTCGCCCGCGCCGGCCGCGCGCCGGACGCGATCCACAGCAACTGTTCCGGGAAACACGCCGGAATGCTGGCATCGTGCCGGCTCTACGGCTGGCCGACGGAGACGTACCTCGAGCCCACCCATCCGCTGCAGCGCCGGATCGCGACGATCATCGCCGAGTTTTGCGGAAGCGGCGGGCCGCTGCCGCAGGCGACCGACGGGTGCGGCGTGCCGACGTTTCATGCCACCGTCGGGCAGCTCGCACAGGCCTTTGGCCGCCTCGCGGACCCGGCCGGCCTGCCGGCGCCCCGCGCCGCGGCGGTTCGCCGTGTCGGGGACGCCATGGCCGCCTACCCCGTGATGGTGTCGGGGACCGGCCGGCTGGCGACCTCGTTGATGGAGGTCATGGGCGACCGGCTGTTTTGCAAGGGCGGGGCGGAGGGCGGCTTTGGGATCGCGCTGCGCAGCCGGGGGCTCGGGATCGGGGTCAAGATCGAAGACGGGAACGCGCGGGCGATGGGGCCGATCCTCGTGGAGACGCTGCGGCAGCTCGGCGCGGGGGGGCCGGCCGAAACCCAGGCGCTCGCGGTCCATGCCCAGCCCAACGTGCTCAACACCCGCGGCGACGTCGTCGGCGCGATCCGGCCGCTCGTGCAGCTCCAGGAAGCGTAGCGGCCCGGGGCCGCCGATGACGCCCAATTAAAGGAAGTCCCGCCGCACGGCACGTAGTGCAAGCACGCGCCGCGTCCCGATCGCGCGATGCGACGAGGGGGGAGCGCATGAAGGTCTTCATTTCCGCGGACATGGAGGGTACGGCCGGCGTCACCGACGCCGAGCAGACCCGCGAGGGCCGTCCGGACTACAACCGGTTCCGGCGGCTCATGACCGAGGAGGTCAACGCGGCGGTCCTCGGCGCGCTCGAGTCCGGGGCGAAAGAGATCGTGGTCAACGATTCGCACGCCACGATGCGCAATCTCCTCATCGAAGAGCTCCACCCGCAGGCGCAGCTGGTGAGCGGGAGTCCGAAGCCCCACAGCATGATGCAGGGCATCGACGCCTCGTTCGACGCGGTGTTCTTCACCGGCTACCACGCCTCCGCCGGGACGCAGGATGCGGTTCTCGATCACACCTACAGCGGCGCGTGCGTCCGCCAGGTCAGGCTCGGCAACCTGGTCGTCGGCGAGGCGGGTCTCAACGCCGCGCTGGCGGGCCACTACAAGGTGCCCGTCGCCCTCGTCACCGGCGACGGCACCGCCGTGCAGCAGGTCAAGAAGCTCATCCCGCACGTCGAAGCCGTGGCGGTCAAGGAAGCGATCGGGCGGGTCGCGGCGCGCTCGTATCAGCCGGTGGAAGCCCGGCGGCGCATCAAGGAGGGGGCGGCCAAGGCGCTCAAGCGGGCGCGCGACCTGAAGCCGTTTGCGGTGGCGAAGCCCATTACCCTCGAGATCGACTGGATGTACACGTCGATGGCCGACCGCTGC
>DASYXS010000144.1:0-19553 GCA_035934535.1 bacterium | reverse complement strand
CCACGGAAAGGAAGATACGCCCGTGGCCAGTGTGACACCGAACTTTCGACCCAGACCACTTAGTTTTGAGGCATCACGCGGCTTGAAGGAGGGGCGAATCGCGGCTAAAGTGGGGGCGCCATGGGGACCTTCCGTCACTCGATCGAACTCGGGGCCGGACCGACCGGCCCGTTTGAGACCATGGACGCTCTTGTGGAGACGGGCGCCCACACAGGCAAGAAACGTTCGTGCTGGCCGACGGCCGCCGCGTCGCACGGCCACTCGGACGGGCGTGGGTGCGAATCAACGGACGCGATGAATCGACCGTCGTGGTGTTCGGCGACGACAGCACGCCGGTGCTCCTTGGGAGCGAGATCCCGACCGGCACGGTCAGGTACCGCCCCCACCGGAAGGAGCGTTCGGCGGCCATCAGGGCGCCGATCCTCCCGCCGGGTCGGGCGCCAGGAACCGCGCCGCGGCTTCGGCCGCCTCCGGAACCGCCGCGATGCCGTAGTGGTTCGCGTCGATCTCGACCGCCTCGACACCGGGGACCCGCCGCGTGAGTTCGCCCGCGTCGGCCGCGGTGACGAGGAACGGGCCGCCGGGAACGAGCGGGCGCGCGGCGCGCAGCAACAGCGCCGGCATCGTAAGCGCCGGCCACAGGTCGCGCGGGTCGTGCGCGTCTCCGTACGCGAGGTCCTCGAGCACCGCCTCCCGGCTCGTCCGCGCCCGCACGCCGCCGTCCGCGGGCACGAGCTCGTAGCGGAAGTAGCGCTCCCAGAACTCGCTCCACCGCTCGATCGTCGGCAGCGCGCGCATGCGGGCGACGTACTCGTCCGCGGACGGGTAGACCGCGCCGAGCCGCTCCACGGCGAGCCGGATCAGCGTGAGCACGCCCGGGGCCGGCGGGCTACACGCGTCGACGAAGACGAGCCGATCGAGGCGCCCCGGGGCGAGCGCCGCCAGCTGCATCGCGACGAACGCGCCCATCGACCAGCCGACGACGGAATAACGCTCGCGTCCCAGCGCGGTCGCGGCCGCCGACACGTCGCGGGCGTGCGCCGGCCAGCCGTACGTGCCCGGCGGCGTTACGTCGCTTTGGCCGCGGCCGCGCAGATCCAGGGCGGCGACGCGGAAACCCGCAGCCGCGAGCCGCCGGCCGATCTCGTCGAACCCGCGGAGGTTGGCGGTGAGACCCGGGAGGCACACGACGAGCCGGCCGTCCGGCGGTCCGGTGAGCTCGGCGCGCAGCCGTCCCCCGGGCGTATCGATGTCGATCGCCACCGGCGGCGGCGCGTTCACGCGGATTCGCTCACGGCGGCCACCGGACGCATCCGCCGTGCAAGCGCCGCCCGGATGCGCTCAGGGATCGCGGCGAGCCCGCCGGGGAAGAACACGACGAAGAGAATGAAGACGGTACCGAGGATAAAGAGCGGCTGCCCGAGCGGCACCCGCAGCCACGCCGGGAGGCCGGCAACTTGGGTCGAGCCGGCCAACGCCACGAGCCGGAGATCGAGGTATTCGTAGAGCGCCCCGCCGAGGACCGCGCCCCACAGACTGCCGGCGCCGCCCAGCACGACCATCACCAGCAGGGCCAGGCTCAGGTTCGCCGTGGTGATCCCGGGCGCGGTGCCGCCCACGACGAACACGTACACCACGCCGCCGAGCGCGGCGAGGAATCCGCCCGCGACAAAGCTCATCAGCTTGTGCGGATAGGCGCGAACGCCCAGCAGTTCCGCGCGCAGCTCGTTCTCCCGGATCGCCCGCCAGATGCGGCCGGGGCGTGAATTGACGAGCCACCAGCCCGCGAGCGCGACCACCGTCAGGTAGGCGAGCGCGAGCCAGTAGAGATACCGCGTGTTGACCACCCCCACGAGGAACGCCGGCAGCCGGGTTACGACCAGGCCGAGGCCCTCTTCGCCGCCCGTCAGATGTCCCGGATCGCTGAACGCTACGATGGCGCCGGCCTGCGCGAACGCGAGCGTGACCATCGCGAAGGCGATGCCGCTCACCCGCAGGGCGACGGCGCCGATGGCCAGCGGCAGTACGATGCCCGCCGCCGCCGCGAACACGGCCGCGGACGCCGGCGCCCACCCCCAGCGGGACAGGGCGATGTTCGCGGCGTACGCGCCCGCGGCGAAGAACAGCGCGTGCCCGAACGACAGCAACCCGGTGTGGCCGAAGAGGAGATCGTAGCTGAGCGCGACCCCGCCGAACACAAGGCACAGCGCCAGGATCTGCAGCGTGCCGGGCGCGCTGAGCGGCGCCGGGAACACGCCGGCGACCCGCAGCGGAATCACCGGCACGGCGCACAAGAGCAGCCAGAGCACGCCGAGCGCCGCGCGGCGCCTCACGGGGCGCTCCCCGCGAGACCCTGCGGCCTGACCAAGAGGACGGCGGCCAGCAGCAGGACGACCGCCAGATCGCCCGCCGCGGGGAATCCCCACCACACCGAACCGTAATAGTTCGCGAACTGCTGGATGAGGCCGACGAGGGCGGCCGCGGCGGCCGAGCCCGCGACCGATCCGAGCCCCCCGATCACGACGACGATGAACGCGTAGATCAGCATCACGGTGCCGCGTTCCGGGTCGACGGTGCCGAAGTAGGCGGCGCTCAGCGCGCCGCCGAGTGACGCGGCCATCCCGCCGACCGCAAACACGAGCGTGAACGCCCGCTGCACGTCGATGCCTAAGGCGCGCACCATCTCCCGGTTCTCCACGCCGGCCCGCACGATGAGCCCCCAGCGCGTGAAGTTCAGGAACGCGGTGAGGCCGGCGAAGGTCACAAGACCCGCGACGATCAGGAGCGGCCGTGTGTTCGGCACGGACGCGCCCAGGACGACCGTGACCCCGCGCATCCACGCCGGCACCGCCACGGGCCGTGGGTCGGCGCCGAAGATGCCCTGGACCAGCGCCGCGATCGCGAGTCCGAGGCCCACCGTGACGAGCACCTGCTCGATGTGCCGGCGGTACAGCGGGCGGATCAGCGCCGTCTCGACCGCGGCGCCGATCGCCGCGCCCGCGGCGAGCGCCGCGAGGAGGGCCAGCCCGAACGCGCCGATCGAGGCGCCGCCGGTATGCAGCACGATCAGCCACGCGGCGTAGGCGCCGACCGTGAGAAAAGCCCCGTGCGCGAAGTTGAGGACGCGCAACAGGCCGTACGTGAGCGACAGGCCGGACGCCACGAGAAAATACAGCGCGCCGAGCCCGAGGCCCGTGACCCCAAGAAGAATGACCGTGCTCACCGGGCGGCCTCGGTCAGCGCCACGCCGAGGTGGCGGTGGGTGCGCTCGCGATCCGCGAGGAACGCCCCGAGCCCGCCGGCATAGGCGACGCGTCCATGATCCAGCACGACCGCACGCTCGGCGAGGCGCCGGGCCGCGGCGAGGTTCTGCTCCACGAGCAGGATCGTCACCTCCCGCCCGATTCGGGCGAGCACGTCGACGACCCGGGCGACCACCGCGGGGGCGAGGCCCTTGGTCGGCTCGTCGATCAGGAGAAGGCGGTTGGGGTTGAGAAGGGCCCGTGCGATCGCCAGCATCTGCTGCTGGCCGCCGGACAGCGTCCCCGCCCGCTGCGCGCCCCGCGGCTGGAGGTCCGGAAACAAGTCGTAGACGAGGTCGTAGCGGGGACGGCCGTCGCGCTCGGCAAGGCGAAGGTTTTCAGCGACCGTCAGGCCGGCGAAGACGTCGCGGTTCTCCGGCACGTAGCCGATCCGGCGCCGCACGACGGCGTGCGTCGGCAGGCCGCTCACGTCCTCGCCCTCGAGCCGCACCCGGCCCCGATGCGGGACGAGCCCGAGAATCGCCCGCAGCGTCGTCGTCTTGCCGGCGCCGTTCCGGCCCAGCAGCGCCGTGGTCACGCCCTCCTCCACCACGAACGTCGCGCCGTGGAGCACGTGCGACCCGCCGAACTGCACGGCGAGATCGTTCACCGCGAGGATGGGCGCAGGGGTCACAGCGCGTCGCCCAGATACGCTTCCTGCACCACCGGGTCGGCCATCACGACGCCGGGCGCGGCGCACGTCAAGAGGCGGCCGTGGTGCATGACCGCGATCCGGTCGGAGAGACCGCCGATGACGTCCATGCGGTGCTCGACCATGAGCACGGTCTTCCCCTCGACGCGGTGGGCGTCCGCGATCACTTCGAGGAGCGACGGAATTTCTTCCACGCTGACCCCGGCCGTCGGCTCATCGAGCAGCAGGGTCTCGAAACCCGCCGCGAGCAGCATCGCCACCTCCAGCCGCCGGGCGTCGCCCTGCGCCAGGCCGGCGGCGCGCCGCGCGGCCTGCCCGGTTAGGCCGGTGCGTTCGAGGGCGGCGGCCGCCCGCGCGGCTTCACCGCGGTCGGCGAGCGCGGGGCGCCACACCGCGAGGTTGCCGGGCCCGCGCATCTGCGCGGCGAGGCGGACGTTCTCCAGGACGCTGAGGGCGGCGAACACGCGCGCGGTCTGGAAGCTGCGGCCCAGGCCGGCCTGCGCCCGCCGCGGCGGCGGCCACGCGGTCACCTCGCGACCGTCGAGCTCGATCGAGCCGGCGGTCGGCCGGTACAGGCCGCTGAGCAAATTGAACAGCGAGGTCTTGCCGGCGCCGTTCGGGCCGATCAGCGTGACGAACTCACCCCGCCGCACGTCGAGCGAGACGCCGTCGACGATGACGGCGCCGCCGATGCGCAGCGTGAGACCGGTCGTGCGGATCGCCGGGGGCTCTGCGGCCGTCCCGGCGCCGGTTCCGCTCAGGGCTTGAACGGGTTGACCGGCGGCGCGACGTCGGCCGGCGCCATCGTCTTGACCACCTGCGGCTCGAAGCTCCCGCCGGCGGCGACCAGCTTCACCTGAAACATCGGCTGGAGCACCGCGTGATCGGCGGCCCGCACCAGCTGCTGACCCTTGGGCGCGAGGAAGGTCCAGTTCTCAAGCGCGTGGATCATCTTCTCCACGTCGTCGCCGTCCGCGATCTGGACCGCGTGCGCGATCATCTGGGCCGCGACGAACCCGTCCGCATCGAACAGGTCGGGCACTTTGCCCCGCGCCTTGAGCGCCTGCACGAGGTAGTCGTTGGCGCGGTTGTGCGGCGCCTGGTACACGTAGTGCGAGAGGAAGCCGATCTTGGACGCGACCGGGCCGAACGTCGCGTACGACGACCGTTGATCGAGCCCGGTGACGACGGACGTGCCGCCGAAGACGCCCTGCTGGTCGAGCGCCTGCCACATCGCCGGCGCGGTGGCTCCCGCCCACGCGACGAAGAGCAGATCGGGTTTCGCCTGCTTGGCCTGCAGCGCGAACGGTGTGAAGTCCGTCGCGTTGAGCGGCACCAGGATCTGGCCGACGTCCGCGCCGCCCCGGCCCAGCACGTTGCGGACGGCCGCGACGTTGGCCTGGCCGAAGGCGTAGTCCTGGGCGAAGACGATGACCTTCTTGCCGCGCTCGCCGCCGATAAACAACCGGGCGGCGAGGACGTCCTGGTACGTCTGGCGTCCGGAGCGGAACGTATACCGGTTGACGCCGGTGATCGCGTCCGCGGCCGCGGGCCCGGAGATGAGCACCACCCGGTTTTGCGCCGCGAGCGGCGCGACCTGGAGCGCGACCGCGGAGCTCACCGGACCGGCCAGCACGTGCACGCCCTGTCCGATCAGGTCCTTTGCGGTGGAGACGGCCTTCGCGGGATCGCCCGCGTCATCGTTCCAGGCCACGTCGATCTTGTGCCCGTTGATCGCGCCGGTCCGGTTCGTGGCGTATGCGAGACCGGCCTGGAATCCCTCGCGGAACTGCGCGCCGTAGCTCGCCAGGGCGCCGGTGGCGGAATAGATCATGCCGACCCGAACCGCCGCTTTCATCTCCTGCCCCGCGGCCCACGGTGCCGCGGCGCCTAGGAGCAGCACCGCGACGGCCGCGGACAGCATGCCACTGAGTACACGCCCGTAGACCTTCACCCGCATCATCTCCCCCTGGATCCGGCGGCGCGCGTCGAGATCTGCCGCGTAGATGTGTTCTAAGGAAACACGGCGGGCCCTCCGTGAGGAAGGCCCGCCGCGAACCACCCTGCGCTCCGCCGCTAGGTCAGCCCTTCGACCGCCACCTTCACCGACCGGTAGCGCTGCATGCCGGTGCCGGCCGGGATCAGCTTGCCGATGATCACGTTCTCCTTGAGGCCGAGCAGCGGATCCACTTTGCCCTTCGTCGCCGCGTCGGTGAGGACGCGGGCCGTCTCCTGGAACGAGGCCGCGGACAGGAAGCTCTCCGTGGCGAGCGACGCCTTGGTGATGCCGAGCAGCACGGGCCGCGCGGTCGCGGGCTCCTTGCGCGAGGCCATCGCCCGGGCGTTCTCCTCCTCGAGCGCGAAGATGTCGACGAGCTCGCCGGGCAGGAACTCGGTGCCGCCCGGCTCCTCCACCTTCACCCGCCGCAGCATCTGGCGCACGATGATCTCGATGTGCTTGTCGTTGATGTCGACGCCCTGCGAGCGGTAGACGCTCTGGATCTCCTGGACCAGATAGCCCTGGACCGCGGCGAGGCCCTTGATGCGCAGGATGTCGTGCGGGTTGACCGACCCCTCCGTCATCTGATCCCCGGCCGAGGCGCGGTCGCCCTCGGCCACGCGCACCCGGACGCCGTAGGCGACCGGATACTCGCGCTCGTCGTCGCGCCCGCTGAGGGTGATGACGCGCGTGCCCTTGCTCTCCGACAGCGAGACCTTACCGTCGATCTCCGCGATCGCGGCCTGGCCCTTCGGGCGCCGGGCCTCGAACAGCTCCTCGACGCGCGGCAGGCCCTGCGTGATGTCGAACCCGGCGACGCCGCCGGTGTGGAACGTCCGCATCGTCAGCTGCGTGCCGGGCTCGCCGATCGACTGCGCGGCGATGATGCCGACCGCCTCGCCGATCTCCACGAGCTTGCCGGTCGCGAGGTTGCGGCCGTAGCACTTGGCGCAGATGCCGAACCGGGTCTTGCAGCCGAGCACCGACCGCACGACCACGGCGGTCACGCCCGCCTCTTCCGCCGCCTCCGCCGCCGTCTGGTCGATCTCGGCGCCGGCTTCGATCAGGACCTTCTTGCTGCGCGGCGCGAGCACATCCTCGGCGACCACGCGCCCCGCGATCCGGTCGGCGAGCGGTACCACGGTCTGCGAGCCGTCCATGATCGCCGTCATCTCGACGCCGGAGGTCGTGTGGCAGTCGTCTTCGCGGATGATCACGTCCTGCGCGACGTCGACGAGCCGGCGGGTCAAATAGCCGGACTCGGACGTCCGGATCGCGGTGTCCGCCAATCCCTTGCGCTGGCCGTGGGTGCTGATGAAGTATTCCAACACCGTGAGGCCCTCACGGAAGTTCGCCTTGATCGGCAGCTCGATGATGCGGCCGCTCGGGTCGGTCATGAGGCCCCGCATCCCGGCGAGCTGGCGGATCTGCTGGATGTTGCCCCGCGCGCCCGACTGGGCCATCATGTACAGCGGATTGAATGGATCGAACGTGCTGAGCATCCGCCGCGTGATCGTCTCCGTGGCCTCGGTCCACACGTCGACCGTCTTGAGGTACCGCTCCTCGTTGGTGATGAGACCGCGCCGGTACTGCGTGTCGATCGCGTCGACTTCCTTGTCGGCCTTGCCGAGGATCTCCACCTTCTCCTTCGGAATTACGATGTCCGACAGCGCGATGCCGCTGCCGCTCACGGTGGCGAAATGGAAGCCCAGGTCCTTGATGCTGTCGAGGAGCTGGACCGTCTTCGTGGAGCCGAGCCGGCTGTACGCCTCCGATACGATCTGGGAGAGGATCTTGCGGTCGCAGACCTCGTTGATGAACCGCAGCTCCTCCGGGATCGCCTCGTTGAAGATGACCCGGCCGACCGTCGTGTCGACGAGCTCCCCGTCGTGGCTGAGCCGCACCTTGATCTTCGCGTGCAGGTCGAGCACGCCGCTCTCGTACCCCAGCACGACCTCGTCCGGCCGGCTGAAGATCTTCCCCTCGCCCTTCGCCCCCGCCCGCTCCAGCGTCAGGTAGTAGCAGCCGAAGACGATGTCGCGGGTCGGCGAGGTGATCGCACGGCCGTAGGCCGGCGACAGAATGTTGTACGCCGAGAGCATGAGCACGCGCGCCTCCGCCTGGGACGCCGCGGAGAGCGGCACGTGCACCGCCATCTGGTCGCCGTCGAAGTCGGCGTTGTAGGCTGTGCAGACGAGCGGGTGCACCTGGATCGCCTTGCCCTCGATCAGCACCGGCTCGAACGCCTGGATGCCGAGGCGGTGCAGCGTCGGGGCGCGATTGAGCAGCACGGGGTGCTCGTGCACGACCTCTTCGAGCACGTCCCACACCTCGGGCCGCGCCCGCTCGACCATCCGCTTCGCGCTCTTGATGTTCTGGCTGAGCCCGCGGTCGACGAGCTTCTTCATCACGAACGGCTTGAAGAGCTCGAGCGCCATCTCCTTGGGCAGCCCGCACTGGTGCAACCGGAGGTTCGGCCCGACCACGATCACGGAGCGGCCGGAATAGTCGACGCGCTTGCCGAGGAGGTTCTGGCGGAACCGCCCCTGCTTGCCCTTCAGCATGTCGGACAGGGACTTGAGCGGGCGGTTGTTCGGCCCGGTGACCGGGCGGCCGCGGCGGCCGTTGTCGATCAGCGCGTCCACGGCCTCCTGCAGCATCCGCTTCTCGTTGCGCACGATGATCTCGGGCGCGCCGAGGTCCAGGAGCCGCTTCAGGCGGTTGTTGCGGTTGATCACGCGGCGGTACAGGTCGTTCAGGTCGCTCGTCGCGAACCGGCCGCCGTCGAGCTGGACCATCGGCCGCAGGTCCGGCGGGATCACCGGCACGACGTCGAGGATCATCCAGTCCGGCGTGTTGCCGCTCTTGCGGAACGCCTCCACGACCTCGAGCCGCTTCAGGATCTTCATGCGCTTCTGGCCGCCGGCGGTCTTGAGCTCCGCGCGCAGCTTCTTCTGAGTCTGATCGAGGTTCAGCTCGCGCAGCAGCTCCTTGATCGCCTCGGCGCCGATGCCGGCGTGGAAGGCGGTGCCGTGCTTGTCCCGCAGCTCGCGAAAGTCGGCCTCGGTGAGCAGCTGGCCGCGGCTGAGCCCTTTGATCGTCCCCGGATCGGTGACGACGTAGGCCGCGAAGTATACCACGCGCTCGAGCGCCCGCGGCGACATGTCGAGCAGGAGCCCGATGCGGCTCGGCACGCCCTTCAGATACCAGATGTGGCACACCGGCGCCGCGAGCTCGATGTGGCCCATCCGCTCGCGCCGCACCTTCGCGCGGGTCACCTCCACCCCGCACCGGTCGCACACGATCCCCTTGAACCGGATGCGCTTGTACTTGCCGCAGTGGCACTCCCAGTCCTTGGTGGGCCCGAAGATCCGCTCGCAGAAGAGGCCGTCGCGCTCCGGCTTCAGCGTGCGGTAGTTGATCGTCTCCGGCTTCTTGACCTCGCCGCGGGACCACTGACGGATCTGGTCCGGCGAGGCCAGCGCGATCTTGACCGCGTCGAAGTTGTTGACGTCCTGCATCGCTTAGTACTCCTCGACGAGGGCTTCCTCGCCCTCGAGGTTGATGCCGAGGGCCCGGGCCGTCTCGGCGATGTCTTCCTCGATTTCCTTGAGCTCGATCTCCTTCTGGTCCTCGCTCAGCACCTTGACGTCGAGGCAGAGGCTCTGCAGCTCCTTGACGAGCACCTTGAAGGACTCCGGCACGCCGGGTTCCTGGATGTTCTCGCCCTTGACGATCGCCTCGTACGTCTTCACCCGGCCGACCACGTCGTCGGACTTGACGGTGAGCAGCTCCTGGAGGGTGTTCGCGGCGCCGTACGCCTCGAGCGCCCACACCTCCATCTCGCCGAACCGCTGTCCGCCGAACTGCGCCTTGCCCCCCAGCGGCTGCTGGGTGATGAGCGAGTACGGGCCCGTCGACCGCGCATGGATCTTGTCCTCGACCAGGTGCAGCAGCTTCATCATGTAGATCTGGCCGACGGTGACCTCCTGGTCGAACGGGGCGCCGGTCCGACCGTCGTAGAGCCGCACCTTGCCGGTCTCGTCGACGTGCACGCGCTCGCCGGCCTCGGTCTCCCCGGCCGTCTTGAGCAGCCCGCGGATCTCGTCCTCGCGCGGGCCGTCGAACACCGGCGTTTCCGCGTAGAAGCCGAGCATCTCCGCCGCCCAGCCGAGGTGCGTCTCCAGCACCTGGCCGACGTTCATCCGCGACGGCACGCCGAGCGGGTTGAGTACGATGTCGATCGGCGTCCCGTCCGGCAGGTACGGCATGTCCTCCGCCGGCAGAATCTTGCTGATGACGCCCTTGTTGCCGTGTCGGCCGGCCATCTTGTCGCCGACGGTGATCTTCCGCTTCTGGGCGACGTAGACCCGGACCAGCTGGTTGACACCCGGCGACAGCTCGTCGCCGGCCTCGCGGGAGAAGACCTTCACCGCGACGACCTTGCCCTTCTCGCCGTGCGGCACCTTGAGGGAGGTGTCGCGGACCTCGCGCGCCTTCTCGCCGAAGATCGCCCGCAGCAGGCGCTCCTCCGCGGTGAGCTCGGTCTCGCCCTTCGGCGTCACCTTGCCGACCAGGATGTCGCCGCTGCGCACCTCCGCGCCGATCCGGATGATGCCGCGCTCGTCGAGATCGCGCAGCGCCTCCTCGCCGACGTTCGGGATGTCGCGGGTGATCTCTTCCGGCCCCAGTTTGGTGTCGCGGGCCTCGACCTCGTACTCCTCGATGTGGATGCTCGTGAAGAGGTCCTTCTGCACGAGGCGCTCCGAGATCAGAATCGCGTCCTCGTAGTTGTAGCCCTCCCACGGCATGAACGCGACCAGCACGTTGTGCCCGAGCGCCATCTCGCCCTGGTCCGTGCACGGCCCGTCGGCGATCACGTCCCCGACCTGAACCTTTTCGCCTGCCTCCACGATCGGCCGCTGGTTGATGCACGTGCCCTGGTTGCTGCGCTGGAACTTGACGAGCTTGTACGTCCGCTCCTTGCCGCGCTCCGGCTTCACCGTGATCTGGTCGCCGTCGACGCTCAGGACCTCGCCGGCCTCGCGCGCCACCACCACGGCGCCGGAGTCCACCGCGGAGCGGTGCTCCATGCCGGTGCCGACGAGCGGCGCCTCGGTCCGCAGCAGCGGGACGGCCTGGCGCTGCATGTTGGAGCCCATCAGCGCGCGGTTCGCGTCGTCGTGCTCGAGGAACGGGATCAGCGCCGTCGCCACGCTGACGATCTGCTTCGGCGACACGTCCATGTAGTCGACCTTGTCCGGCGGCACGAGCACGATCGCGCTGCCGCGTCGCGCCGTCACGCGGGACTCGCTCAGCTTGCCGTCCGCGTTCATCTTGGCGTTGGCCTGCGCGATCGTATATTTCTCCTCGTCATCCGCGGTGAGGTACTCCATCGACCGCGTGACGCGGGCGTCGCGCACCTTGCGGTACGGCGTCTCGATGAACCCGTACGGGTTGACCCGCGCGAACGTCGCGAGCGACGAGATCAGACCGATGTTCGGACCTTCCGGCGTCTCGATCGGGCACATGCGGCCGTAGTGCGACGTGTGCACGTCGCGTACCTCGAACCCCGCCCGCTCGCGGCTGAGGCCGCCGGGCCCGAGGGCCGACAGCCGCCGCTTGTGGGTCAGCTCGGCCAGCGGATTCGTCTGGTCCATGAACTGCGAGAGCTGGCTGGACCCGAAGAACTCCTTGATCGCCGCGACGACCGGCCGGATGTTGATCAGCACCTGCGGCGTGATCGCCGCGGCCTCCTGAATCGTCATCCGCTCGCGGATCACGCGCTCCATGCGCAGCATCCCGATCCGGAACTGGTTCTGCAGCAGTTCGCCGACCGACCGCACGCGGCGGTTGCCGAGATGGTCGATGTCGTCCGGCTTGCCCTGCCCGTTCCGCAGCGCGACGAGGTAGCGGATGATCTCCACGATGTCCTTGGAGCGCAGCACGCGCCCCTCGGGCCCGCTCGCCTGCTCGGGCTTGAACCCGAGCTTCTTGTCGAGCTTGTACCGGCCCACGCGTCCGACGTCGTAGCGGCGCGGGTCGAAGAAGAGCGTGTTGAGCAGCGTCCGCGCGCTCTCGATCGTCGGCGGGTCGCCGGGCCGCAGCCGCCGGTAGATGCCGAGCAGCGCGTCGTCCGCGGTCTTCGTCTCGTCCTTGGCCAGCGTCGCCTGGATCGCCTTGTCGTGGTCGTACAGCTTGAGGATCGCCTCATCGTCGCCGTACTTGAGCGCGCGCAGCAGCACCGTGACGGGCAGCTTGCGGGTGCGGTCGATGCGCACGTAGACGATGCCGTTGGCGTCGATCTCGAACTCGAGCCAGGCCCCCCGGTGCGGAATCACGGTCGCGGTCGGCAGCAGGTGGCCGTTCGCGTCGGGCGACATGCTGTAGTACACCCCGGGCGAACGGACGAGCTGGCTGACGACGACGCGCTCCGCGCCGTTGATGACGAACGTACCCTGCTCGGTCATCAGCGGGAAGTCGCCCATGAAGACTTCCTGCTCCTTGACCTCGCCGGTCTCTTTGATGACGAGCCGCACCTGGACCTTGAGGGCGGCGCTGTAGTTGTAGTCCCGCTCGCGGCAGTCCTCAACCGAGTACTTGAGCTGTTCGAAGCGGTAGCCGTCGAAGTCGAGCGTCAGATCGCCGTTCTCGGACTCCTGGGCCACGCCGCGGCGCTTGCGGCCGACCGCAAAGTGCAGTTCCAGGTTCCCGGTGAAGTCCTTGATCGGCGAGATTTCGCTAAAGACCTCGCGGATCCCGTCGCGCAGGAACCACTTGAACGACTCGCGCTGGATCTCCACCAGGTTCGGGGTGTCCAGCACGTCGTGGATCTTGGCGAAGCTGACGCGGCTCCGCTTTCCGCGGCGCGACGCGCGCACCTCGCCGAGCCCGCGAACGGTTCGGGTGGAGGAATGCGACGGGGGCGTCGGCGGCGGCGCCTGCAGCACCGCGACCGGCGCGCGCTCGGCGTTCGTCGGCAGGACGATCGTCCGGGTCAGGCGCGGACGGCCGCGCCGGCCGGAGGGTCCCGCGGCGGGCCGCTGGAGCGGGCCGCGAAGACTGTCTTTGACGATCAGGCGCATCGCGCCCGGTTTCGCCTTGGCGCCCCGGCGCGCCGTTCGTCCTGCGCCGGACGGGGTAGCGGCGGTTCTCGTTCTGGTCTTCGGCGACGCAGTCTTTCTCGTCACGCTGTTCGCCTCCGTGGTGTACGTGGCAGAAAGCCGCGACCGGGCGCGGACAAACGTCGCCCCGCGTCCGGACGGCTGACTGGGACCCTCACCATAACAGCAATAGATTGCGGCATTGAGGAGTAAACTTCATTATACTCACGGCGCCATAGGGCGTCAAGACATTAACCGCCCGGCCGGCCCCGGGGCCTGCGGGCATCCCGGGCGCACGCCGTGCCACCGCGAGACCGCAGCGGGCCCCGCCGGGGGGCGTCCTCAGTGCCTTCGTGGAGATACCGCGTTACTTGATCTCGACCGTGGCGCCCACTTCGGACAACTTGGCCTTGATCGTCTCGGCTTCTTGCTTGGAGACTTTCTCCTTCACCGGCTTGGGCGCGCCGTCGACCAGATCCTTGGCCTCCTTGAGGCCGAGCCCGGTCAGTTCGCGGACGACCTTGATCACCTGGATCTTCTTATCGCCGATCGCGGTGAGCATGGCGTCGAACTCCGTCTGTTCCTCCATCGCCGCCGGCGCGCCGCCCGCCGCGGCCGCGCCGCCCGCCGGGGCCATCGCCATCATCGGCGCCGCCGCGCTGACGCCGAACTTCTCCTCCAGCGCCTTCACTAACTTCGACAGATCCAGGGCCGACAGGTCCCCGATCTCGTCAACGATCTTTTCGACTGTCGCTCGCTCCGCCATGCTCATCCCCTCCTGGGAACCTTGTGCCTGGTCGTCTGTCTACGTTCTGGTACGGTTCGGTGCCGCCTTATGCTGTGGGTTTGGACTCCGCCGGCGCTTCGGAGGCGGGTGCGGCGGCCGGTTCGGCCGGCGACGCCTCGGATGCGGACGCGGGCTGCGCCGCCGGCGCAGCCGCCGCCTCGGGGGCCGGTGCCGCGTCCGCCGTGGGTGCCGCCGCTGTCGCGGGCGTGCCTTCCTCGGCTTCGCGGCGCTTCCGGATGGCGTCGAGGGCGGTGACCAGGCCGCGCGGCGCCGCGTTGAGCACCATCACGAGCGAGAACAGCGGCCCCTGGACCGCCCCGACCACGCGCGCGAGGAGCTCCGGCTTCCCGGGCAGCGTCGCGAGCGCCTGGACTCCGGCCGCGTCGAGCGCGTGCCCCTCGACCACCCCGCCCTTGATCTCGAGCTTGCGGAACTGGCGGATGAAGTCCTGAAGCACCCTGGCCGGCACGCCGGGATCGTCATTGCCAAACACGACCGCCGTCGGGCCGGTGAGGTGCGGCTCGAGCCCGACAACCCCTACCCGCTCGGCCGCCCGGCTCAGCAGGGTGTTCTTGGCGACGCGGTACTCGAGGGACGCGCCGCGGAGCTTGCCGCGCAGCGTCCCGATCTCGCCGACCGTGAGTCCCCGGTAATCCGTCAGAATCACGATCGACGAGTTCCGGAGACGCTCTTCGAGCGCCTCGACTTCCGCAACTTTGTCCGGTCTCGGCTCCGTCATCGATGCCTCCGGTGTATGGGCAAACAAAAGAGACTCCGTAGACACGTGGAGTCTCCATCAGGAGCCTCGGCGGGCGGTCACGGGACCCTTAAGCGGACGGGCCGCACCCGCTGTCTACGGCGATATGCGATTGTCCCCGGCTATCCTAACATCGCCCCGCCGAGGCCGTCAACTGCGCCGGCAACCGGGGCCGAAGCTAGGCCGGGACCGGCGCCTGCGCCTTATTCGGATCGATCTTGACGCCGGGGCCCATCGTCGAACTGAGCGAGATGCTCTTGAGATACTGTCCCTTCGCCGACGAGGGCTTCGCCCGGACCACGGCGTTGATCAGCGTGTCGAAGTTCTCAGCGAGCGCCTGCTCGCTGAACGAGGCCTTGCCGATCGCGGTGTGAATGATCCCGGTCTTGTCCACGCGGTACTCGATCTTCCCGCCCTTCGTCTCACGCACGGCCCGTCCGATATCGAACGTCACGGTGCCGGCCTTCGGGTTCGGCATCAGGCCCCGCGGACCGAGCACCCGGCCGAGCCGGCCGACGACGTTCATCACGTCCGGCGTCGCGATCGCGACGTCGAAGTCGAACCAGCCCCCCTGCACCTTCTCCGTGAATTCCTCGAGACCCGCGAAGTCGGCGCCGGCCTCCTGGGCTTCCTTCACCTTGTCGCCCTTCGCGAACACCAGGACGCGGACCGACTTGCCGGTGCCGTGCGGCAGCACGACCGTACCGCGGACCTGCTGATCCGCCTGCTTCGGGTCGATACCGAGCCGGATATGCGCTTCCACCGTCTCGTCAAACTTGGCGCGCGGCGCCTGCTTCAGAGCCGCCACCGCCGCCTGCGGATCGTACAGCTTCTCCGGATCGACGTGTTTGAGCGCCTCGCGGTACCGCTTCCCGTGCTGTGCCATGCTGTTCCCTCCCGCCTTACGCGACTTCGATGCCCATGCTGCGGGCCGTGCCCTCGATCATCCGCATTGCGGCCTCGATGTCGCGCGCGTTGAGATCCGGCATCTTCGTCTCGGCGATCTCACGGATCTGCTGGCGTGTGACCTTGCCGACCTTTTTCTTGTTCGGCTCGCCGGACGCGGTCTCGAGTCCCGCGGCCTTCTTCAGCAGCACGGACGCGGGCGGCGTCTTGGTCACGAACGTGAAGGTCCGGTCGGCGAAGATCGTGATCTCGACGGGCACGATCGTCCCGGCCTGCCGCGACGTCTTCTCGTTGTACGACTTGCAGAACTCCATGATGTTGACGCCGTGCTGACCGAGCGCCGGGCCGACGGGCGGCGCGGGCGTGGCCTTGCCGGCCGGGATCTGCAGCTTGACGATGGCGACGACCTTCTTCATGGTCCCCCCGGTCCTAGATCTTTTCGACCTGCGCGAAGTCGAGCTCGACCGGCGTCTCGCGGCCGAAGATCGACACGAGCACGCGCACCTTTTCCTTCTCCGGCAAGATCTCGTCGACGATGCCGCTGAAGTCCATAAACGGCCCCGAATTGATGCGGACCGCCGAGCCCTTCTGGTACGTGATCCGGAATTTCGGCGTCTCGTCGCCCAGCTGTTTGAGGATCGCCTTGACCTCCCGATCCTGCAGCGGCAGCGGTTTGGCCCCCGAGCCGACGAATCCCGTTACGCCGGGCGTGTTCCGGACGACGTACCAGGAGTCGTCGTCCATGATCATCTCGACCAGCACGTACCCGGGGAACACCTTCTTCTTGGCGATCCGCCGCTTGCCGTCCTTGATCTCGATCTCGTCCTCGGTCGGTACCAGGATCCGGAAGATCTTGTCGGCCTGGCCCATCGAGTCGATCCGCCGCTCGAGGTTCGTGCGCACCTTGTTCTCGTATCCCGAATAGGTGTGGATCACGAACCACCGGGCGCCCCGGGCCGCGCGCGCGGCTTCGTCTTCGGCGCTGACCTCGCCGGGCATCTCGACGCCGGGCGGCAGCTCCACCGTGCCTTCGGCCGTCACCGGTCCCCGGGGTTCGGTCGACTCCTCCATAGCCGCGGCGGCGTCCGCTTCCTCGCCGGGCGGCACCAACACCCCGACCGGTGCCGCCGGCGCATCCCGCCGGCCAGTCCCCTCAGGGGGAGACTCCGGCTCGGGCGCGGCGGATCGCGGGGCTTCCGCGGGAGGAGCAGCCGGCACGGCCGGTTCCGCTTCGTGCTCGCGATCCTCCGGCTCATCCCGGAAGAGCTGCTGCGCGAGCGTGGCGGCGTCAGGCTTGGTTGTCCCCTGCGGGCGGTTGCGATCGTCTGGCATGGGTAACGGCGGTCTCCGTCCGGCTCCCGGTGTGCGGGACTACCGGGATCTCAAAATGGGCTCAAGCAGCTTGGCGAACACCAGATCGACGCCCCCCAGGAACAGCGCCGTCACGGTCAGGACGAAAACCACGACCACGGAGGAGGCAATGACGGTCTGGCGGTCCGGCCACGATACGCGGTTCATCTCGGCACGGACGTCCTTGAGGAACTGAATCGAAACCTCGATGAAGCGCGGCAACCGCCGCGGCGCCGCGCGGACGGACCTGGGACGCTCCGGCGCCTGTACTCGCGCCGGCTTGCCCAGCGAACCTGTGGCTCCTTCCGATCCTCGCGCCATAAAGACGCCCCCAAACAAAAAAAGACTGCCTTTCCGTCCCGCTCCATTATAGCAGCGGGAGTCTTGCTGTCAACGCTGCGGCGGCGCGGGGGGGAAAAAACGGTGCGGCCTCGCTACTCCGGGGCGGGGGGAGAAGGGCATGCCCCCGAAGCAACTCAACCGCACCGTCTTCGAACTCTTGGGGGGTTTCCTCGCCCCCACGGTTACTATCCCCTCGCCCACCGGGCCCTAAACATGGCGAACGAAACTTTTTGGGGCGATGTTCCCGGCCGGCTACGGAGCGAGCCAGACCGTCCGGAGACGCACCATGCCGTCCGGCACCTGCACGAAGCCCCGTACGTGCCCGCTGATCAGCTTATACTCTTTCGGATAGAACAGGAAGACGTACGGCACGTCATCCGCCACGATGCGGCTGACCTCGGTGTAGGCGCGGCGGCGCTGGGCCATGTCGCTCAACAGGCGCGCGCCGTCGAGCAGCACCGTTGCACGATCGCTCACGTAGTCCGCGAGATTCAGGCCGCCGATGCCGGTCTGCGTGACGAAGGGGTAGACGTCGAAGTCGGGATCGGGCCGCCCGCTCCAGATGCTGAGCGTCGCCTGATGCTGCGCCTTCTGCATCATTTCGAGGAAGGCGGCCCCCTCGAGGATCTGGATCTGCGCGTGGATGCCGGCTTCCGCGGCCATCGACTGGATCGCCTGCGCGATCGACGCGTCCTGCTGCCCCGCGCCGGCCAGCAGCAGCGTAAAGGTGAAGCCGCCCGGGCGGCCCGCCTGCGCGAGCTTTTCCTTGGCGAGGGCGATGTTGCGGTCGGGAATCGGGATCGACGGATCGTACGCCGGCGTCCCGTTCGGGAAGAACGATCGCGCGGGATACGCGGCCCCGCGGAGGACGACGTTGGCCAGCGCGCGCCGGTCGATCGTGAGGCTCAGGGCCTGCCGCAGCAGCTTGTTGTCGAACGGCGGCTTGGTCACGTTGAGCGGCATCGCGTTCCACTGGAACGCGCCCCGCTCGAGCAGGCGGAAACGGGCGCCCGGCAGCGCCGCCTCCTTGGCGAGCTCGGGCACCTGCGGGAGCGGCACGTTCGCCACGATATCCACGTCGCCGCTCTCGAGGTTCGCGATGCGCGCCGGGTCGCTCGCGATCACGCGAAACACCAGGCGATCGGCGTAAGGAAGGCCCTTCGCCCAATAGTCGGGGTTGCGCTCGAACGTCGTGGCGTCTTGTGGAACGCGCTCGACGAACCGGAACGGTCCCGTGCCGACGGGATGCTGGGTAAAGTTCATGCCTTCCTTTGCGAGCGCCGCCGGCGACAGCATCATCCCGGCGCGGTCCGTGAGCGCGTAGAGCAGGGGGCTGTACGGCCGATCCATGACGACCTGGACCGTGAGCGGATCGATCACCGTCACCCGCTGCACCGGGCGCATCTCGGCCTTCCGGATGGGCGGGAACTTCGGGTCGAGCATGCGATCGAAGTTGACCTTGACCGCCTCGGCGTTGAACGGCGTGCCGTCCTGGAACTTGACGCCGTCGCGCAGTTTGAAGGTCACCGTGCGCCCGTCCGGCGTCACGGTCCACGACGTGGCCAGCATCGGCACGATCGTAAGATGTTCGTCCGTGTCGACCAGCTTGTCAAAGAGGTTCTGGTACGGCTGCCGGTCGATCGCGGCCCCGGAGAGGTGCGGATCGAGCGTCACGATGTCGCCGCTCAGCGCCACCCGCAGGGTGCCGCCGCGGTGCACCCCCTGCCCCGCCGCCATCGAGACAAGTCCGAATCCGAGCACGCAGACCAAACACACGGCCACCGCCCTGCCCACCGATGCCACCCCCGTCCCCGTGGTGTCGCCCCCTTCCGGGGACTAGCTGGCGGAATGCGCCAGCGTCGCCGGACGGTTCGTGGAGGGGTGCGCCGCCCCTTCTGGCCGGCCGCCCGGCGGGAGGACCGGATCGGCAGGGCGCGAAGCCGCACGCACACGCCGCACCGCGGAGGACCCCCGTGGAAATCGTGCGCCCGCAGCGCAGCCAGGCCCGTCCCACCGACACGCCGCAGAACTTCGCAGGGACCGTGCAGATGCAGCGTCTGCGGCAGGCCAAAGACGCGACCGCGGTCGACCTCGTCGCGGTCTTCTTCGACCGCGGCGCGCGAACGCGGCCCCACATCCACAGATCCGATCAGGTACTGTACGTCGTCGAAGGTGAAGGCGTCGTGGCGACCGAGCGCGAGCGCCGGATCATCCGGCCGGGAGACATCGTCATCGTCCCGGCCGGGGAATGGCACTGGCACGGCGCGACCGCGACGGCCGCGATGTGCCACCTTTCCACACGGCCCGCGGGGCCCACCGACTGGAACGCGCCGCTCCGGGACTGGGAGACATACA
>DASYXS010000133.1:0-17207 GCA_035934535.1 bacterium | reverse complement strand
AGCTGCGCGTAGGTGACGCCCGGCTCGACGACCGCATACGCGAGCTTCTCGTCGACCTCGAGGATGCGGTTCATCCGTCCCAGGTCGAGCACCACGTTGCCGGGCTCCACCGCCATCATGCGGCCGTAGGCGATGTTCTTCCCCGTGCTCGTCGGCCACAACGGGATGCGCAGGCGGTTCGCGGCGCGGACGACGCGCTGGACCTCGGCCACCGAGCCGGGCCGCACGACCGCCGACGGCCAGATCGGCGGGACCATGATGACGTCGTGCGCGTAGGGGACGAGCTCCGCGGGCGAGATGGAGACGTTGCGGTCCCCGACGATCGTGGTGAACTCGCGGAGCGCCCGGGCGAAGGTCTTCTCGTCGACGCCCTTCGGCCGCCGCGTCCGCCGTCCGTTCGATTCGGCCGTCACCGCACCACCATCCGCCGCCGGCTTGAACCGCCTGTTGGCCGGCCGCAAGTCGGCCGGCACGTACGATGTTCGTCCCGCATGGCGGAACGCCATCCCTCACGCCGGAACCAGGACGGCTTCGAATTTACGCACGTCTTCGGACAAACCCTCCCGGAAACGCACGGCCGGCCACGGCGGCGCTTGACGGCCTCTGCTAAGTGGGCAACATATTCTTGAAGCACGTCAGAGAACTTTCGCAGGAGGGCGAAGAGGATGCGATATCTTTTCGTTATGGGACTGCTGGTCGCTCTCATGGCCATGCCGGCGGTTGTCCTGGCGCAGGCACACTCGGCGCTGTCGGTCTCGGGCACGTCGTCGTCGGGGGTCCTCAATGGACCGGCGACGATTGGCGGTGTGACCGGTACGATCACCTCAAGCGGCGGATCCTGGACCATGACCGTCGGTGGCGTGACATTCGCGAGCGGAACGTACACCTGCGGCGGAGGTTCGTGCGCCTATACCGGAACCGTCGCCGGCTCGACGCAGCACTTCAGCTTTTCGGTAAACACCACCACCGGCGCGATTACCGCGGCCACCGGATTCCGGACACACGGCGCGTGGGTCTCAACGGTCGCGCACTGGGGTGCCGGGCACCGGGCAGCGCTTGGAGGTAATATTGGGCACACGGTTTCCTCGGCCGCACGGGATCCGGCCAGTGCCGTCAGCAACGGCGGGGGCGGCCACGGCGACGGCCACGATGGCGGCCGGCACTGATTAGCGGCCGCAAGGGCGGTACGCTCTAAACACCCCGGACAGTGGAGAAGTAGGCCCCGGGCGGGAGCCCGGGGCCGGCGGTCATGTGCCGGGCCTAGTCCGTGAAATCCTCGACGACGATCACGCCGTGCGGGCCGCCGTCCATCACGCCGATGCCGATCCAGTGATAGATCGGTGAGAGGATATTCGCGCGGTGTCCGGGGCTGTTCATCAGCAGCCGGTGCGCTTCCGGGACGTCCTGCGCATACGCGAGGTTCTCGCCGACGTGCCACGGCGAGAGCCCCGCGCCTTGTACGCGGTCGAGCGGCAGGCGGCCGTCCCTCGATTCGTGCGAGAGATATCCGTAGGCAAACATATCGGATCCGTGCAGTCTCGCGACCGTCCGGAGGGTGATGTTGGCTCTCAGCGGCGACAATCCCGCCGCCTCGCGGGATTGGTTGAGGAGGACCAGCATCGTGGCTTCCATCGCCGAGGATGCCGGTACCCGCACGATCTGGTACGGGAGCACGTAACTGCGGGTGAGCTCAGTGCGGTTAGGTGCGGGCGTTGAGGCGGTGGCGGCGGACGCGGCGGCAACAGCGATGACCGCGAGCAGCGCGCCGGCGCACGTCCAGACTCTGCGCATCGATTCTCCCCCCGGTTGACGCATCCTTGAACAGGGGCTAATTTACTCGACTCGTGCCCCGTTAGGCCATAGGTTAGCCGCCCGATTGTTGCTGAAAGCGCTGGGTGGTTCGGTCCGGTTCCCGAGGCAGGCGACCCCTTCCGGCCCGCAGGGGCAGGGTTTGGGGGCGGCGTCCGCGTAGTTCTCTCCAAGAAACTGATGTTCGCATTGGCGAACTGAGCGCCCGGGAGCGCAATCGGTACGGAGGTACGATCGTGTCGGATGCGTCGGTGATCCTGACCGCCCGTCCGGTGCCCGCCGTAGCCCGGGCGGCCGGCATCCTTCGTGCTCTGGCCGGCCGGCGCGAGGCGAGTCTCACCGATCTGGCGCGGGCGGTGGGCATCTATAAGAGCACGGCGCACGGCATCCTTCGAACCCTCAGCGCCTTCGATCTTGTCGAGCGGGACCCGGCGACGCGGCGCTACCGGCTCGGCGCGGCGCTGGTCACGCTCGGCCGGGCGGCGCAGGATCCGGACGACCTTGGCGCCCTGGCTCGGCCTCATCTCGTCCGCTTGAGCCGGCTCAGCGCGGAGACCGTGGCCCTGCACGCCGCGGACGGCGAGGGTTCGGTCATCGTGGCAAGCGAGGAGTCGCCGCAGCGGTTGAAAGTCTCAGCCCCGACCGGCTTCCGCATGCCGCCCCACGCGGGCGCCGTCGCCAAGGTGCTCGAGGCGTTCGACGCCGGGCCCCGCACCCTCTCCGCGGCCCTGCCGGCGTATACCGGCCGGTCGATCACCCAGACGGATCGGTGGCAGCGGGAGCTCGACAAGGTGCGGCGCGCGGGGTTCGCCCTCGACGACATGGAGTTCCAGGACGGCATCCGGGCGGTGTCGGTGCCGGTGCTGCTCGGCGACGCCGGCCGGCGGGAACTGGTCGCCGCGTACTCCATTATCGCGGTCGCCTCGCGGACGTCGATGGCGGCGCTGCGCGAGTGGGTGCCCGCGCTCGCGGCGTCGGCGGAAGACTTGGCAAACGCCCTGCGGCGGGCGCGTGAGCGCGGCGGGCGGAGAGATCTGCCGTGAAAACCGCGCTGGCCCTCCGCGTGAACGGGGAAACCCGCGACGTCATCGCGCCCGTGCACAAGACGCTCCTCGAAGTGCTCCGCGAGGACCTCGGATTGACCGGCACCAAGCACGGCTGCGAGCTGGGTGAGTGCGGCACGTGCACGGTTCTCGTCGACGGCGAGCCGGTGTTGAGCTGTCTTGTGCTGCCGGTGGACGTTCAGGACGGCGAGATCACGACGATCGAAGGGGTGGCCGCGGCCCAGGTACCGCATCCGCTGCAGGCGGCGTTCGCGGAACTCGGCGCGGCGCAGTGCGGGTACTGCACGCCCGGCATCGTGCTGGCGGCGAAGGCGCTGCTCGATCGCAACCCCGCGCCCTCGCGCGAGGACGTGGCGTCGTGGCTCGCCGGCAATCTGTGCCGCTGCACCGGCTACCTGAAGATTCTCGAGGCGGTTGAGCTGGCGGCGCAGCGCATGCGCGAGGGAACGAGAGGCTGATGGCGGACGGCGGCAAACTGCGCGTCATCGGCCGGCCCTGGCGGCGGGTGGATGGGCCCGCCAAGACGACCGGACAGACGGTCTACGCCGACGACCTGTTCCTGCCCCGCATGCTGCACGGCCGCCTGCTGCGGAGCCACCTGCCGCACGCGCGCATCCGGCGGCTCGACACGAGCCGCGCCCGACTCATCCCGGGGGTGCACGCCGTTATCACCGGCGCCGATCTGCCGGTCAAGTTCGGCATCATGCCGAGCAGCCAGGACGAAGAGACCCTGTGCCTGGACAAGGTGCGCTACGTCGGCGATCCTATCGCCGCGGTCGCCGCGGTGGACGAGGAGACCGCGGAGCGGGCGTGCCAGGCGATCGACGTCGACTACGAGCCGCTCACGCCGATCATGTCGATCGACGAGGCGGCGGCCGGCCCGTCCCAGGCCGGAGAGACCGCCGTCCGCATCCAGGACTACGGCGACGGCCCCGGGCCTAACGTTCACAAGAACGTCTCGCTGGAATTCGGCGACATGGCGGCCGGCTTCGCCGCGGCGGAGCACGTGCGCGAAGACGTGTTCTTCTTCCAGGGCAACACCCATCTGCCGATGGAGCAGCACAGCGCCGTGGCGCAGCGCGACGCGGCCGGCCGCGTGACCCTCTGGACGTCGTCACAGACGCCGCATTACGTGCACCGGGCGCTCAGCAAGGTCCTGGGGCTGCCGATGAGCGCCATTCGCGTCATCGCCACGCCGGTCGGCGGCGGGTTCGGCGGCAAGAGCGATCCCTTCAGCCACGAGATCTGCGCCGCCAAACTGGCGCTCCTGACCGGCCGGCCGGTGAAGATCACGCTCACGCGCGAAGAAGTGTTCTACGCCCACCGCGGCCGGCATCCGGTATTGATGTGGATCCGCACCGGCGTCCGCCGCGACGGCCGGATCACGGCTTGCCACATCCGGACGTTCCTCGACGGCGGGGCCTACGGCTCGTACGGGATCGCGACGACCTACTACACCGGCGCGCTGCAGACGGTCACATACCGCATTCCGGCGTACAAGTTCGAGGGAGCGCGCTTTTGGACCAACAAGCCGCCGTGCGGTCCGAAGCGCGGTCACGGCACGCCCCAGCCCCGCTTCGGCATCGAGATCCAGATCGACAAGCTTGCCGAGGACCTCGGCATGGACCCCGCCGCGATCCGGCTCGTGAACGCGACCGCGCCGTTCACGCGCACGGTCAACCACCTCCGGATCACGAGCAACGGCCTGCGGGAGTGTATCGAGCGCGTCGTTGCCGCGAGTGGATTTCAGGAAAAGCACGGCCGCCTGCCGGCCGGCCGCGGCATCGGACTCGCCGTGAGCACGTACCTGAGCGGCGCCGGCCTGCCGATCTACTGGAACGACATGCCGCACAGCGAGGTGCAGCTGCGCGTCGACCGGGGCGGCGGCGTCACCCTCTACTGCGGCGCGATCGACATCGGGCAGGGGAGCGATTCGGTGCTGGCCGGCATCGCCGCCGAGGTGCTCGGGCTCGACCCGGCCGAGATCAGCCTCGTCACCGCGGATACGGATCTGACCCCCATCGACCTCGGCTCCTACAGCAGCCGCGTCACGTTCATGGCGGGCAACGCCGCGCTCGCGGCCGCGGTCAAGGCCCGCGACCTCCTCTGCGCGGCGGTCTCCGAACATCTCGAAGTCGAGCGCGACGACCTGGTCGTCGGCGACCATCGCATTCACGCGGCCGCCGATCCGTCCCGCGGCGTGACGTTTGCCGAGGCCGCGGCGCTCGCGGAGGCGATGTTCGGGGCCCTCACCACCGTCGGCTCGTACCGGCCGCCGCGCCTCGCCGGGCCGTACAAAGGCTCGGGGGTCGGACCGTCGCCGGCCTACTCGTTCTCCGCGGCGGCCGTCGAGGTCCATGTCGATCAGGCCACCGGCGACGTGCGGGTGGAGCGGGTATGGATCGCGCACGACATCGGCCGCGCGATCAACGAAACGCTGGTGATCGGACAGATCGAGGGCGGCGTGTACATGGCGCTCGGCGAAGCCCTGATGGAGGAGCAGATCTTCCGTAAGGGCCTCCACAAGATCCCCTCGATGCTCGAGTACAAGAGCCCGACGTTCCTCGAGATGCCGCCGGTCGAGACGATCCTGGTCGAGAGCGACGATCCCGAAGGCCCCTTCGGCGCGAAGGAGGCGGGGCAGGGGCCGCTGCTCCCCGTCATCCCCGCCGTCGCCAACGCGATCCACGACGCGGTCGGCGTGCGGATCGACGAGATTCCGCTCTCTCCCGACAAGGTACTGGCCGCGCTGGAGCAGCGCGCGAAGGGCGGCCCCGCGCGCATGGGGCCTCGCGGTATCCCCGCGTTCCCGTTTCGCGCCCCGCTTGTCGTCGAGCCGCCGGCCGGATGGGACCAGGCGTGGCGGTCCAATACCCTCGTCGCCGGCGGGGCGCAGGGCCCCGGCTGGCGCCTCCACACGGGCACGGATGTCGACGATGGGCGCGGCGGTTGTCACGATCGCGAGTCGACGAGCGCGACCGACCCGGACGCCGAGGGCGGGGCGGACCGCTGATGCTGCGTCTTCCGCCGTTCATCTACCTCGCGCCGCGCACCCTCGAGAAGGCGATCGGCTTCCTAGGCGAGACCGCCCCCGACGGCATGCCGGTCGCGGGCGGCACCGATCTCTATCCGAACATGAAGCGCCGGCAGTTCGAGCCGAAGACGCTCGTGGGGCTGCGCGGTATCGCGGAGTTGCGGCGGCTCACCGGCGATCCCGGCCGTGGGATGACCGTGGGCGCATGTGTGACGCTGACCCGCCTGGCCGCCGACGCCGGCATCGCGGACCGGTATCGCGCCCTGGCGCTTGCGGCCGGCGCCGTGAGCACGCCGCCGCTTCGCAACATGGGTACGATCGGCGGCAACCTCTGTCTCGACACCCGATGCAACTATTACAACCAGACCTATCACTGGCGCAAATCGATCGGCTTTTGCATGAAGAAGGACGGCGATATCTGCTTGGTCGCGCCGGGCAGTCCCCGCTGCTGGGCGGTCTCGTCGACCGACACGGCGCCCGCTGCGATCGCGCTCGACGCGCGGCTCCGGCTCGTCGGGCCGGGCGGCGAGCGTACCATCCCGGCCGCCGAGTTCTACCGCGACGACGGGATGCAGTACCTCGCCAAATCGCCGGAGGAGCTGCTGGTCGAGGTGATCCTGCCCCCGGCCGACGGATGGCGCTCGACGTATTGGAAGCTGCGACGGCGCGGGTCGTTCGATTTCCCGATCCTCGGCGTCGCCGCCGCGCTCCGGTTCGAGCCGGACGGCCGCATCGCCGACGCCCGGATCGTGCTCGGCGGCGTCGCCTCGCATCCCGTGGACGCCCCACAGGCCGCGGCGCTCTTGCGCGGGCAACGCCCGACCGAGGACCTCGTAGCGCAGGCCGCGCAGGCCGCGTCCCAGCCGTCGCGGCCGCTGGACAACGCCGACTTGACCATCGGATACCGCAAGAAAATGACGCGGGTGTATGTCGAGCGAGCGCTGCGCGAACTCACCGGTCTCCCGCACGAAGGCGCGCCGGGCGGCGGGAGCGCGCATTGACGGCGGCGCCGGGTGCGCTCAATACTCCGGCGGGGCGTAGACGTTGACGGTGACGAGCGGCTCCGCGCCGGTGTTGCGGATCTCGTGGTGCTCACCCGCTTCGATGAGCAGGAGGTGCCCCGCCTCGATCGGCACCTTGCGCCGCTCCACGGTCGCCTCGCCGCGGCCCGCGATGACGTAGAGCCATTGATCCGCGCCGGCGTGGACGTTGTCATCGCCGCCGGTGGACTGACCGGGCTTGAGCACCATCGTCGCCGCCTGCGATCGGGACGTCCCGGCCACCACATCGAAGAATCCCTTGGCAGCGTTCGCGCGTACCGTCTTCATCGCGTCTCCGCGGAGGTCCGGCGTCTTCAACGGGTTGTTTCCCCGGGTCCGGTTTGCCGTCCGGGTAATTCTTTCCGCACACGAGGCCGGTCTCCGGCCGTTGTAGAATGAGATCGCGACGCGGGGCGGCGGCCCGCGCGAACGACGGCCGGCGGCCGCCGCATGGAGGTGGCGTGTGGATCGGGCCCTGTGGACGCCGCTGTGTGATCTTCTTCATATCGACTACCCGATCATCCAGTCCGGCATGGGGAACGTCGCCGGTCCCGATCTCGTGGCCGAGGTGGCAAACGCGGGCGGACTCGGCATTTTGGCCGGGCTCGGCGTTCCGCCCGACGAGCTGCGCCGGCGCATCCGGCAGGTGCGTGAGCTGACCGATCGTCCTTTCGGCGTCAATCTCTGGCTGCACACCGAACTGCGGCCGCCCGTCGATCCGGCGACCATCCCCGACGAGACCGTGGCCGCCGTGCAGGAGACGCTCAATCGGTTCCGTGAGCGGCTCGGGCTGCCCGCGGCCGACGCGCGTCCGCCGCGGCTCCCCGACATGGTGGATGTCCAGTTCGACGTCATTCTGGAAGAGCGCATTCCGGTGTGGAGCATCGGCTTGGGCGATCCCGGTCCCGCAATGGTGCGCCGCTGCCGCGAGCGCGGTGTCAAAGTCGTGGCGATGGCGGCGCGGCTCGACGACGCCAAGGCGCTCGAACGATCCGGGGTGGACGTGATCGTCGCTCAAGGCGGGGAGGCCGGGGGCCATCGATCCACGTGGGTCAAAACCCGTACCGCGGAAGAGGCGAGCACCGGCCTTGTGGCCCTGGTGCCTCAAATTGTCGACGCGGTCCGGGTTCCGGTCGTCGCGTCCGGCGGCATCGTAGACGGCCGGGGGCTCGTTGCCGCGCTCGCCCTCGGCGCCCAGGGGATTCTCCTCGGGACGCGATTCGTCGCGACGCGAGAATCAACGGCCCCGGAGTTTTACAAGCGGGCGCTCATCGAGCGCGACGCGGGCACGACGTCGGTCACCGACGCGTTTACGGGTCTCTACGCGCGGGCCCTGCGCAATTCGTACGCGGAAGAGTACGCACGGTCGGGCGCCCCGGTCCTGCCGGGTCTCGCCCAGCGGGCCGCCGCGCAGGACGTTTTCAACGCGTCCGCCGCGCGAGGGACCGGAGAGTACTTCCCGATGTGGGCCGGCCAGGGCGTTGGCTTGATTCGCGACCTGCCGGGCGCCGGCGACGTCGTGCGGACGATCGCCCAGGAGGCGCGGGCCGTGCTGGCGAGTCTTCGTGAGCGGGTGCGCCAATGAGCGCGGCGCGGCCGCGGGCCGCGTTCCCGGGCCTGCCGCGTCGAAGACCTTCCATAACATGGCGAAGTCCATGCCGGCCGACCCTGGGCCTGCGGGCATCCCTGGCTCACGCCGTGGGCCCAGAGCCAAAGCGCGCCGGGCCACCATGAAATCAAAGCGCGAATCGCCGCGAATCGAGGAGCGTGCCGGCCGCCCGCCGTCCGACCGGCTGCTCGAGATGCTGTACTATATGCGTCTCCAGCGTGCGATCGAAGACCGCGGCGTCAAACTCTACTATCAGGGGCGGATCCCCGGCGCCTACTTCACCGGGTGGGGCCACGAGGCGATCGCCGCCGGCGCAACCGCATCCCTCGGCCCGGACGACCTGGTGGCCCCGATGCATCGCGACCTCGCGGCGTACCTCATGCGTGGCATCACGGTCGGTGAAGTCTTCGCGCAGTTTCTCGACCGCGAGGGCGGGCCCACACGCGGCCGCGACGGCAACATCCATATGGGCGACCCGCAGCGGGGCATCCTGCCCTTCATCAGTCACATGGCGGCCTCGGTGCCCGTCGCGGCCGGGATGGCGCTGGCCTGCCGGCAGCGCGGCGAATCCCGTGTCGTTCTGACCTTCTTCGGCGACGGGGCGACGAGCACGGGGGCCTGGCACGAGGGTGTCAACTTCGCCGCGGTGTTTCGTCTGCCGGTGGTGCTCGTGCTCGAGAACAACCAGTATGCGTTCTCGACGCCGCTCGACCGGCAGACCGCGGCGCAGGCGTTCGTGGACAAGGCCGTGGGATACGGGATCCCCGGCGTGGCCGTGGACGGCAACGACGTGCTGGCGGTCCACGAGGCCGCGGCGGCCGCGGTGGCGCGCGCGCGGGACGGGGCAGGTCCGACGCTCATCGAGTGCCGCACGCTCCGCGTCCGTGGGCACAGCGAAGCCGACAAGTTCTCGTACGTCCCGAAGGCGCTGCTGGAGGAATGGGCCGCCCGGGACCCGATCGCGGCGTTCGAGGAGCGGCTGCGGGCCTGGGGCGTGCTCGGCGCCGAGATCGACGAGACGATGCAGGTCCGGACCGCTCAGGAGGTCGAGGACGGCCTCGCCTGGGCGGAAGCCAGCCCCGAGCCGGACCCCGCGGCGGTCGCGGACGGAGTGTACGCCGAAGAATGAGGGGCGGGGCGCGGCGGCCGGCACGGCCGCGAAAAGGAGCCGCGGTGGCGCAGCTGACCTACCTCGAAGCGATCCGCGAAGGCCTGCGCGGGGAGATGCGCCGCGACCCCCGCGTGTTCGTGCTGGGCGAAGACATCGGTGTCTACGGCGGCGCGTTCAAAATCACCGAGGGGTTCCTCGACGAGTTTGGTCCGTGGCGGGTCATCGATGCGCCGCTCGCGGAGACGGCCAACGTCGGCGCCGGCATCGGCGCGGCGGTGATGGGGATGCGGCCGGTTGTCGAAATGCAGTTCGCGGATTTCGTCACGGACGCATTCACCCAGGTCGTGAACATGGCGGCCAAGTACCACTGGCGGACACGGATGCCGCTGCCGCTCGTCCTGCGCATGCCGTACGGGGGCGACGTCAAGGGCGGCCCGTTCCACTCGCAGTGCATGGAGGCGTGGTTCGCGCACACGCCCGGCCTCAAGGTCGTGGCGCCGGCTTTCGCCGAGGACGCGAAGGGCCTGCTCGTCGCCGCGATTCGCGATCCGAACCCCGTCATGTACTTCGAGCATAAGCATCTCTACCGCTTTCGGCGGGAGGAGGTGCCGGAGGGCGACTACGCCACGCCGATCGGGCGCGCCCGGCTGGTCCGCGAGGGGACCGCGCTGTCCGTGATCTCGTACGGGTGGATGCTTCACAAGTGTCTGGAGGCGGCCGGGCTCGCGGCGGCAGACGGCATCGCGCCGGAGGTGCTCGATCTGCGCACGCTCGCGCCGCTCGATCGCGACGCGATTCTCGGGTCCGTGCGCAAGACCGGTAAGGCGCTCATCGTGCACGAGGCGTCGCGGACCGGCGGCATCGGCGGCGAGATCGCCGCTCTGATCGCGGAAGAGGCGTTCGAATCGCTCGACGGCCCCGTGGTCCGGCTCGCCAGCGAGGATTCGCCCGTGCCGCACAACACCGGCCTCGAGGCGGCGTTTCAGCCGACGGTCGCGGAGATCGCGGACGCGATGCGCCGGCTGGCCGCGTACTGAGCCGCGGCCGCGCCGTTGACGGACCGCGCTGAAGGTCGCGTGGATGATGGGATAGCGCAGAGCGGATTCTGGAACGGATTTCTGCAGACGGTGCCGCTGTGGATGGGCGTCGCGCCGTTCGGCGCCGCCTACGCGCTCGCGGCGCACGCCGCCGGGCTCGGCGCGGCGGAGATAGTGGGCATGTCGTTACTCGTCTACGCGGGCAGCGCGCAGTTCGCGGCGGCAGCCTTGTTTGCGGGAGGCGCCGGTCCCCTCGCGATTCTGCTCACGACGCTTATCGTGAACACGCGGAGCGTCCTTCTCTCCGCGTCGCTGGCGCCGCCGCTGCGCCGGTATTCGCCAATGCTGCGGGCCGGCGTCGCGTTCGTGGTCGTGGACGAGTCGTATGCGATGTCGATCGGCCGTGTGCTGCGCGGCTCAGGCCCGCCGTATCTTCTGGGATCGGGGACGAGTCTTTATCTCGCGTGGCTCGGGGGTACTGCCGCGGGCATTGCCCTCAGCCTGGGGGCGTCCGGCCTCGGGCCGATCGGCTTGGATCTCGTCTTTCCGCTGAGCTTCTTCGTCCTCCTGATGCCGTATCTCGGGTCCCCGGCGGCGCGCATCGCCGCCGTCGTGGCCGGCGGGCTCGGCCTCGCGGCCCGCCTCATCGTTCCGGGGTCCTGGTATCTGCTGATCGCCGCGGTCGGCGGGACGCTCGCGGGCGCCGCCGCCGAACCCCGCCGGTGAACCACTGGCCCGTCATCGTCGCGATGGCGGCGATCACCTATGTGCTGCGGGCGGCGCCGCTGATCGTGCCCATGGGGCGAATCGAGGCCGGGCTCGAGCGCCGTCTGCGCCATCTGCCGCCGGCGCTCTTCGCCGCGTTGATCGTGCCGGCGCTGCTGGCCCCTGCCGGGGCGCTGCTCGGAGGGGTCCGTCTGTGGGCCGGTCTCCTCGGGTTGGTCGTCGGCTGGCGCACGCGGAGTATCCCGGCGACGATCATCGCCGGGCTCGGCGCCTACGCGCTGCTGCGCTGGCTCGCCCCGTAGGTCAGTCCCGCGCCGGTCGCGGCTCGAGCACTTGTCCGCCGGCTAAGGTCAGCACCGGTACGAGCCGCCGGCGTCCCATCATCGTCCGTCCCGTGACGTCCATGTACTCGAATGCGCCGGTGCGATCGTCGAGCACCGTGACGTCGGCCGGCGAACCCGGACGCAGCGTGCCGAGGTCGGGGCGGCCGATCGCGCGGGCGGGCGCCGAGGTCGCCGCCGCGATCACACGCTCGAGCGGCATGCCGAGGCTCAGCAGCTTGGACATCGTGGTCGGCAGATCGTAGGCCGGTCCGTCGATGCACAGGGCGTGGACGTCGCTGCTGATCACGTCGGGCAGAAACCCCTGGGCGAGGCACGCCTCGGCGCTCTCGAACGAGAAGCTGCCCATGCCGTGCCCGATGTCGATCACGACGCCGCGCTCGCGCGCCTCCCACAGTTCCGGCAGGATCCGGCCCGTAATGCCGGGATCCACCGTCGGACCGTTCGGGAACGGCCGGAAGGCGTGGGTCAGGATGTCGCCCTTGCGCAGCAGCGGCAGGACCTCGCGCCGGGCCGGCGGCGGGTTGTCGGTATGCACCATCATGCGCACGCCGAGCGCCTCGGCCGCCTGAAGGGTATGCTGCAGCGGCGGCAGCCCCTGGCCTTCGCCCGCGATGAGGCCCAGCCGCACTTTCATGCCGAGGATGAGGTCCCGGTGCTCTTGGCCGGCGCGCACGGCTTCCTGCACGTTGAGCAGCCGGAGATCGATCGACTCGCCGACCATCACGCGCCGCGAGAACGCGAAAATGCCGGCGAAACTGATGTTGAGAAACGGCAGCACCCGCACCCGCGATCGCTCGATCAGATGCCGGCGGAATCCCATAAAGTTGCCGGCCCCGCTGCTGCCGGCATCCACGTGCGTCGTCACGCCTGAGGCGGCCGACAGCGCGTCCGGATCGACGCCGAGGGACGTGCCGCCCCAATAGACGTGGGTGTGCAGATCGATCAGACCGGGGGTGACCAGCCGTCCCCTGACGTCGATCGTGCGCCGGGCCCGCTCGCGCGGCAGCGAGGGGGACACATCGGCGATCCGGCCGCCGTCGATGGCCACGTCGGCCGTCCGCGGGGACGCCGCGTCTCCATC
The DNA here is from genome assembly GCA_035934535.1 of bacterium. Taxonomy (GTDB): domain Bacteria; phylum Sysuimicrobiota; class Sysuimicrobiia; order Sysuimicrobiales; family Segetimicrobiaceae; genus DASSJF01. Next base: position 4,352 of record DASYXS010000133.1, on the reverse strand, counting down.
GGAGGCGGGATCGAGCACCGTCCCGCCGGTCAGCAGCAGATCGTAGTCCGGCACGGGCCGTCCTCCATTAACCGGGTACGGGGCCCTCTGACGCCCGGCCGCCGGGCCCGCGCGAGGGGGCGCCGGGTCCCGGTTCCGCGGCGCCGCCATGATGGGCGGCGCTCATCACGCTCAACGCGCCGTGCTCCGCCAAGTACCGGCGCGACAGCCGCACGTAGGCCGGGCCGGCGCGCGCGATCCACCGCGCGGCGACGCCCTCGAGCGGCTTGCGAACCCGGCAGGGCGAGCCGGCCGCGAGCGTGCGGGCCGGGATCTTGGTGCCGTCCGTGACGACGCTGCCCGCGCCGATGAGCGCTTCCTCGCCGACGACGGCTTCGTGGAGCACGACCGCGTTCATGCCGACCAGCGCGCCGCGCTCGATCGTGCAGCCTTCGAGCACGGCGCCGTGGCCGATCGTGACGTCGTCGCCGACGACGGTGGCCACTCGATCGGTGGTGTGCAGCACCGCATTGTCCTGCACGCTCGTCCGCGCGCCGATCTCGATCCGCCCCACGTCGCCGCGCAGCACCGCGCCGAACCAGACGCTTGCCTCGTCGCCGATCGTGACGTCGCCGATGATGGTCGCGCTCGGTGCGACGAAGGCGCTCTCGGCGATCCGCGGCGTGCGTCCGTGGAACGGAAGAATCATCGTCGATCCTCCTGTCGAACTGCGGGGCTCGTCGCAGCGTTCGCGACTACAGCCGCTTCGCGAAGGGGCATCGGGCGGCCTGCCCGGCGGCTGCGAGTTCCCGCGCGAAGGAGACCGTCTCCGGCTGCGCGAAACCGACCGCGCCATGGATTTCTCGCTCGAGATCCCCGACGCGTTCAACGTCGCGACCGCGTTTGTCGATCAGAACCTCGAGGCAGGCCGGGGACGCGCCGTGGCGATCCACGCGGGCGATCGCCGCATCTCCTACGGTGAGCTCGCCGCGCAGGCCAACCGGGCGGGCAACGCGCTGCGCGAGCTCGGCGTGCGGCCGGAGGAGCGGGTCTTTCTGCTCCTGCTCGATTCCCCGGAGTTCGCCTATCTGTTCTGGGGAGCGATCCGGATCGGTGCGGTGCCGGTCCCGACGAACACCGCGCTGCGGTCTCAAGACTACGCGTACATGCTGCGCGACAGCCGCGCGCGCGTATTGGCCGTCAGCGACGCGCTCCTTCCGGTCGTCGAGCCCGTGCTCCGGGAGGCGCCGGACCTGCGCCATGTTGTGGTCGCCGGGACGGACGCGGCACAGGCGGCCCCCGGGCCCGTCCGGCACGTCCTCGCCGATCTGCTGTCGGCGGCGGACGACCGGCTCGTACCGGCGCCGACGCACCGCGACGAGCCGGCGTTCTGGTTGTGGAGCAGCGGGAGCACCGGCGCGCCGAAAGGGACCGTGCACCTGCACCACGACATGTTGTGGGCCGCGGAGCTGTACGGGCGGGGCGTGCTTGGGATCGAGCCCGACGACGTGTGCCTCTCGATCGCGAAGCTGTACTTCGCCTACGGCCTCGGCAACGGACTCTACTTTCCCCTGCGCGTCGGCGCGTCGACCGTGCTCCATCCCGGCCGATTCGACCCGCCGGCGTACTTCGAGCTGATCGAGCGCCACCGGCCGACGCTGTTCTACGGCGTGCCCACGGCGTACGCCGCGATGCTCGCCGCGGACGGCCCAACGAGCCTCGGCGCGGTGCGGCGGTGCGTCTCGGCCGGCGAGCCTCTGCCGGCGGCGATCTTCACGCGCTGGAAGGAGCGCTTCGGGGTGGAGATCCTCGACGGGATCGGGTCGACCGAGGCGCTGCACATCTACATCAGCAACCGGCCCGGACGCGTGCGCCCCGGCAGCAGCGGGGAGGTGGTCCCTGGCTATGAGGTTCGGATCGTGGACGAGGCGGGCCGCGATCTGCCGCCGGACGAGATCGGCGACCTGCTCGTGCGCGGCGACAGCGTGGCCGCCTACTACTGGAATAAGCACGCGCAGAGCCGGCGGGCGTTCGCGGGCGAATGGTTCCGGAGCGGCGACAAGTACTATCGCGACGCCGACGATTACTACTGGTACTGCGGCCGCTCCGACGACATGCTGAAGGCGGGAGGACAGTGGGTCTCACCCGCGGAGGTCGAAGCGACGTTGATCCGGCACCCCGCTGTGCTCGAGTGCGGGGTCGTCGGCTGTGCCGATGCGGACGAATTGGTAAAGCCGTACGCCTTCGTCGTCCTGAACGCGGGCCAGACCGGGTCGGACGCGCTCGCGCGCGAGATCCAGGCGTTCGTCCGCGACAAGATCGCGGCGTTCAAGTACCCGCGGTGGATCGAGTTCGTACCGGAGCTGCCGAAGACCGCCACCGGCAAGATTCAGCGGTTTCGGCTGCGCGAACGGCTGTCGCCGCCGGCGGCACCCGCCTCCCCATAGACACCGGAGGGATCCCATGGGAGAGATGATCAGCCTGGAGCGTGAAGGCGCCGTCGGCGTGATCTCGCTGCACCGCGCGCCCGCCAACGCCTACAATCCGCAGTTCGCCGGCGAGTTCCGCGCCGCGGTCGACGGCGCGCGCGACGATCCGGCGGTGCGGGCCGTGATCGTGCGCAGCACCCTGCCGAAGTTCTTCTCCGCCGGGGCCGACGTCAAGTGGTTCGCCGGCTCGACGCTCGAGGAGAAGGTCCTGTTCATCACCCACATGCACGAGGTGCTGCGCCGCGTCGAGACGACCCCCAAAGTGTTCATCGCGGCGATTGCGGGGCACTGTCTCGGCGGGGGCATGGAGATCGCGCTGGCGTGCGACCTGCGGTTCGCCGCCGCGGGGGCGTACGGGCTCGGCCAGCCCGAGATCACGCTCGGCATCATTCCCGGCAACGGCGGGACGCAGCGGCTGCCGCGTCTCGTCGGCAAGAGCCGCGCCCTCGACCTGATGGTCACCGGACGATCGGTCGCGCCCGACGAGGCGCTCGCGATCGGCCTCGTCGACCGCGTGTTCCCCGCGGACGAACTGTTCGCGAAGACGGCCGAGTACGCGGACGGGCTCGCGCGCGGCGCCGGGGTGGCGATCGGGTTGATCAAGCTCACCGTGAACCGCGGGCTCGAGATGGCGCTCGACGACGCGCTGGCCTACGAACGGGAGGCGCTGTTCCGGGCGTTCATCACCGAGGACGGGGTCGAGGGCGTGCGCGCGTTCTCGGAGCGGCGGCCGGCGCAGTTCAAAGGGCGGTAGGCCCGGCCGGTGCGCTCCGGATAAAGCGGTACTCGGCGGCGTCGCAGACCGGCTCATAACCGATCCGCTGATAGATCCGGTTGGACGCGGCGTTCGCCAGATCGGTGTAGAGCATGCAGAACCGGCGGCCCCGCTCGAGGAGCAGCCGGCTGAGTGCCGCGACGCACGCCGTTCCGTAGCCGCGGCTGCGAAACTCCGGCGGCGTGTACACCGGGCCGATCTTGATGCCGTGACGCGTCGGCGCGCCGTACCCCGCGACACACCGCGGCCCGCCGTCGTCCCAGACCACGAAGCCTTCGTCCGGACTCCCGAGCCGTGTGTTGAGCGCGGTCTCGGCCTCGCCGGGCGGACGGTTGTCTTCGCCGAACGCCTCCGCGCCGAAGGCGCGCAGCCAGTCGAGCAGCAGCGGGCGGTCGGGGTCCTCGGCCGGGCGGAGGCGGCCCCGGGCGCCCGGCACCGCCCGCACGGCCTCGAGGCGGTGGATTCGCTCGTGGAGCGCGAGGCGGTTTGGCTCGCCGGTGAGCCGCTGCCAGGCCGCGACGAATTCCGCGGCCTCCGCATCAGGTCCGTGGACACCGGGCGGCGGCGGCCGGAGCGCGGCCGCGTCTTCGGCCATCGCGCGGACGGCGTCGGGACGCATCGCTTGGGACAGGACGATACGGTAGGGCGGTGTCATCATCGCCGCTCCCGCAATCTCGCCTCGGTCGAGTGCCGCGGCGAAATACGCGTCCGCCGCTGCGGCGGGACCGCGTGTGATCAGCCGCGCCGGAATTCCGAGCAAGAGATTATGGCATGCTTCGTCGCGCAGCAGAAACGGCTCGACGGCGTCGAGAAACGCCCGGGGCGTGGCGTAGCGGACGACGTTCATGGGCGTTCGGCCGCGCGGTCCATCACGCCCGCGGCGAACCGGTCGGCCCGCGGGGCGAGGAGGTTGTACGTCCGGCGGAACAACGCCGCGGCCTCCCGGTCGGGACGTCTCGAGGGGAGGAGGCGATCCGGCAGTCCCGGGTCCACGAACAGAAACTTGCGGTACTCGTGGACGAGCCAGATCTTCTCGGCAAAGCAGACATCGTCGCCGATCGCGCCGGCACGCATCCGCCGCCGCAGCGAGGCCGCCCGCGGCCGCAGCG
>DASYXS010000123.1:0-9123 GCA_035934535.1 bacterium | reverse complement strand
GCCGTCTCCGTTGCCGGCGTGTCGAGCCGTTAGAACTTCAGGATCGGCAGCTGCTGTGGGTCAGGCCCGTTGCCGGGGCCCATCTGTGGGAACCCGGGCACCTGCGGGCCGTCGTAGGGTTGCATGTAGAAGAACTCCGGGTTGCCGCCGTTGCGCGGCATAGGTCCGGGCCGCAGCTGGTAGAGCCGCCCCTGATAGAAGAACAACACCCTGTCGCAGTTTTGCTGTGAACCGGTGCCGGGGAACGGCGCCTGGCTCGGGACGTTGCCGGGCTGGTTGAGCGGCGGGACGGGAACAAACTCGCGCGGGTTGATCGGCGCGCCCTGCGCGGACCGTATGACAAGTTGGAGCTGTCTATGCGCGCCGCGGTGATGCTGCGTCCAGGGCATCGCCGGCGCGCCGATCGCGAGCGCCGCGCCCGCCGCGCCGATCGCGATCCCTGTTGCGAGCGTCCGTACCGTTCGACCGTCCATCCCTACCAGCCCTCCGTGGCGGCTCAGGTAGCGTATCCTATCACAGCAGGCCGGACCATTCCTGCCCCTAATATCGTGTTTTCCCGCCTATGCTAGAATGAGAGCCGAGGTGATTTTGCGTGGCGTTGATCTTCACATTTCCGTGCGGACGGTGCGGGAAGAAGTACAGCATCTACTATCCCAAGACGTTTATCTATTCCGTCTACGGGACCGGCACGTCCGCGCAGGGTGAGCGCGAGGACGCCGAAGAGCAGGCGTCCGGCGCCATCGACGCCGCCCGCCGGCACGCCGAAACTTCGGGCAACGTGTGGGTCGATGCGAGTCTGGTGTCCAAGGTCACCTGCGCGTGCGGCAAGAACCTCGATCTCAACATCGCCAACCACCCGCGGGTGCCGCAGCGCAAGGCGCAGGCCGCGGTGCGGCAGACCGGCGTGATCGCGTTCCCGACGGTGCGCAAGACCGAGCCCGGTCCGGCCGCGCCCGCTACGCCGGCTTCCTCGGAGCCTCCCCGGCGACCAGACGCGTGATCTTCACGCCGCGCGGCGTGACCTCGGCTTCGTAGTCGACAGGCTCGCCGGGCTCGAGCCGGCGCCGCCCGGCGCGCCGCACGACCCGCCGGTGGACGAACACGTCCCGCCCTTCCGCGTCGATCACGAACCCGTAGCCCATCCGGCTGTCGAACCACTTCACGATCCCGTGTTCCACGGCGGTGCTGCATTGGGCGGCGTGTCCGTACGCTCCTGCGATTGCGGCTGTCCAGCCCCGCCGCGCGCCGTCCGGCGGACCTCCACCGGTGGCGCGAGTCCGCTGAGGATCGCGTCGACCGACGCCGCGACGTCACGGTGGATGACGAACAAGTCACGGCGCGCGACCTCGACGACGCGGTCGAAGGCCGGAGGCTCGCTGCGTTCGAGGATGGTGTGGCGGCGCGCGCCGGCGCGCGCCGTTTCCTCCGCGGATAGCACGACGGGACGCGGATCTCCGACCAGGCAGGCGAGGTCCGGGTTGAGCACGACATCCTGCAGCCGGCGGCCGTGCGCGGTCGCCACGAGCTGGACGCCCCGGCGGGCCATCGTCCGGATGACCCGGGCGTCGGATTCGAAGCCGATTTCGTCGACGACCAACGACTCGGCGCCGTGGTTGACGACCGCCTGCAGGACCAGGTGGGCCTGCCGATCTCCCAGCGTCGTCGGACGGGACGGGTCGAACAGCGGGACCTGCAGCCGCCGGGCGCCGCCGATCGCGGGGTGAGGCACGCGGCCGTCCCCGCCGATTTCGTTGCTCGTGTCGGCGATCACGACGCGCCGCCTGATCCGGTCCGCGAGCAGTGCCGCCGCGCTCCGGAGTACCGTCGTCTTGCCGGCGCCGGGCGGACCGATCACCAGCACGTGATGGCCTTCGGCGAGGAGGTCCGCGATCGGCTCCGCCGCGGCGTCGACCGCCCGCCCGACGCGAAACGTGAAGCCGACGATCTCGTGATATCGATCCCGCACGCAGGCGATCCGATGCAGCGTGCGTTCGATGCCGGCGCGGTTGTCCTCGCGAAACCGGGTGACACGGCCGATCACATACTGGATATCCTCGGTGGTTACTTCGCGCGGTGCGAGCAAGATCACGGTTCCGTCCAGGAACCGCAGATGCGGGGCGCGTCCGAGATCGACCACGACCTCTTCGAGATCCGCGGGGTCGCGCGGCACCACGCCCGCCGTGATCCAGCGGGGGATGAGCGCGAGCAGGGCGTCGACGTCGGTCACGCTAGGACCGCCGGCCGGACGAGCGGTCAGGGCGCCGGCGTCACGGAGAGCCGGTCGAGACCGCTGAAGGTCGCCTGCAGGACGATCGGCAGCGGCGCCGTCGGCGCCGCGCCGGCGCGGGCCGCGGGCGCATCGGGCGCCTGCGGGGCGGACGTCGACGGTGCCGGCGCCAGCGAGAGCACCAGCGCGATCTGCCGTGCGGACGGCGTCGCGATGTCGATCACGCCGGTCTCGGTCGCGCCGCGCGGGATGACGTCGGGCCTGCCCCGATCGACGCTGTCGCGCGCCATCCCGTACGCGACCGGGCGGCCGTCGGCGCGCACGAGAATCGCGGCGGGTTTGATGAGGAGGTCGACCTCCGCGCCGTTGGTGATCTCGTAGCGCAGCAGGATCCCGCTCCTCGTTCGGAATGCGTGAAACACCGCCGTGACCGCGCCGACCGTCTGCCGGAGATCCAAGGCCGGTTCGCCGGGCGGCGCGGTCGCCCGCGTGCCCGGTGGCGCGGGCGTATCCGGCGGCCGCGGCGTGCCTGAGGATGGACTGGATGGACCGGGTGCGCTCGCCCCATTCCTCGGCCCCACGGCCGCGGCGGCCGTCGCGTTGCGCGGAACCGCGGGTTGGGCCGTGTGCGGCTGCGTTACCACGAAGACCACGTCGGCCGTGCGCGGTCCTGGGCCGATGTCGAGGTTCCAGATCGTGGTAACATCGCCGAACCAGAGCACCATATTGGTGGTGCCCGTCTCGGACAGCGGCTGCAGGACGACGTCGAAGACGTCCGGGCCCCGATGTACCGGCGCCGCTGCTACCATGCGTGGATCGCCGATTGCGACGGTATCGATCCGCCGATCCGCACGTACGATCAACGCGAAGCCGGGCTGGAGGTGTAGGGACGTGCGGACGGTCGGTTGGGTGGCGTAGACGGTGAGGGCCGGCAGCGCCGCGGACGCGATCGGGCCCGGCGCGGCGCCGGCGAGAGCGGCGGCGCACACCAGCGCCGCCAAGCTCAGCCGCGCTCGCGGAGAAACTGCTCCATGCGCTCGGTGCCCCATTGCGAGATGTTGCGGCCTTCCATCAAGAGCTTGCTCTTGAGGCGCCGGATCTTGTCCTGTTCGATCGGCACCGCGATCGCAGCCAGCGTGTTGCGATCGACGCCCTTGAAGAAACGAAGCCCGCCGATCCCCGGCTGTCGTGTCCGGTGCGAAGTAACTTCCTCGTCCACCCAATGCCGGATCACGTCCTGCATCAGCCGGCCCTCGAGGATCAGGCGGGCGCGGAACCGGCGATGCAGCTCCTTCGGAACGTGAATGCCCATCTTCGCGTCGCTGTGCGCCCGCACGTCCCCCGCCTGGCGCTCAGCGCGCTCCCGTGCCCGTCCCCGCATGCCGGCCTCCCGTCGAACGGATGTCAGAACATCTATAATTCTAGATGAACCGACATCAACCCGCAAGACCTTACCGGCCGGCGGTCAATGCACCCCTTGGCAGCGGCGCTCGCGAAGCGTCCGCGCTATGTCGCGGAGGCGACGGAGCGTCACATCATGCAATCGGGCGACTTGAACGACGATGATCGCAGGGTCCTCACCGTTGTCGGCGAGACATTCCATCATCGAGCAAAAGAGCGCCTGCGGCAGCCGCGTGGCGCAGTCCAGGGCTTCTTCGACTGTGAGGGTACCGGTCCGTTCCGCGCCCTTGACCTGATCCCACAGCTTGTCGAAGAGCATGCCGCATCCTCCGGTGGCGCGGTCTGGCGGTTCCGATAGTACGCGCGCCCCGCCGGGACGACAAGCAACGTCGAGGACTCGCCGAGTTGACGGAGAGGACCGGCGCAAGGATCCGATACGGCAACAACTTCTGGCGGCACGATTTAAATTGAGCGCCGGGCAACATGGGCGCGGCCGAATAGGAAGGCATCCCGATTCAGGTCATCAACGCGAATCATCTCAGGAACGACCTTGACGACGGGTCCGGTTGTGCGGGGAACTTGCCGCTGTTTGGAAGTTTACTTCCGTCGTTCTTATATCGAGTGTAACTTGACAACAGAGGGGACCTGTTGCTACAAGGAGTTGCGACAGTTTTCAGACGGCCGAGGATGGAAGATCGCGGTGTCGAGACAGCGGTCGTGACACTAGGCCAGAAGATCCGCGCCGCGCGCCTCGAGCAGCGGCTGACCCAGGAACAACTGGGTGGCCGGGACTTCACCAAGAGCTACATCTCCGAGATAGAGCGCGACAACCGCACGCCGCGTCTGACCACACTCAAGATTCTCGCGCGCCGGCTGGGCCGCCCCTTGTCGTACTTACTCGACGGCGTCATCGAGGATCGTGAGGCCGAAGCCCTTCTGATGGTGGGCCTCGCGCATTTCCACGCGGGGTCTCTCGCCGAAGCCGAGGCGTGGTTCAATCATGCGGTCGAAGCGGCGGCGGACAGTGATGAGCTGTTGCAGGCGCGCATCGAGCTGGCTCTGGCGAACGTTGAGCAACGGCTCGGACGCGACCTTCGCGCGTGGCGCCGGGTTGAACGGGTGTTGCGCGTACTCACGCACGGCGGCGATCGGCGGGCGCTCATCGGAGCCCAGGCCTGCCTCGGCCAGAGCAAGCTCGCCGCCGGCGATGTGGCCTCCGCGGCCTGGACCTTCGAAGCGGCGCTTCAGCTGCTTTCCGAGCCAGCGACCGATCCTTCGCAGGCCGCCGCGCTGCACTGCCATCTGGGGATCGCCCGGGAACTGGCGGGACAGACCGCCGAGGCCGCGCAGGCGTTCCGGAAGGCGCTGGCGATTGCCGAGGCCTTCGCCGATTCAGAACGTGCCGGAGCCTGGCACGTCGAGCAAGCCGCTGCGGCGGCGACCGATGGCCGCTTCGAGACGGCCATCGCCCGGGCGGGTGAAGCGATCGCCGTATACGACACTCTGGACCACAAGCGGCGGCTCGCGGAGATTCATTGGCGCTTGGGTGATTTCGAGGCGCGCGCCGAGCGATGGCAGGAAGCGCAGCGCCACTATTCAATGAGCATTGCGACGTATGGCGCAGCCGGATGCACCCGCGATGTGGCACAGACGCTCGGACGCTTCGTCGAGGCGTTACGGGGCCAGGTTCCGCCGGAGGCCGCGCGCGCGATCGGCGAAACCGCCCTCGCGCTCCTTCCGAACGATGGCGGCGCGTCGGGCGTGGCGGACGACGACCGGGCTAGCCGGCTGTGGCTGCGCGGCACCATTCAACGCATCCTCGGCCGCCTGGACGAGGCCCGCGCCTCGCTGACTGAGAGCCTGCGTCTGTTCGAAAGCCTGCGGCGCTCCGAGACGGCGAAGGCCGTGCGCCGGACCCTCGCCCTACTCGCCGTTGAGTCCAACGATCTCGCCGCCGCGCGCGAGTACCTGAGCGTTCTCTGGGAGTCCCCGCAGCCGTACCGCGCTCCGGCCGCCCCCTAAGGGGCCGTTGTCAGGTGAGGCTCTCAATTTCATTCCGGCCCCGGGGAGAGACCGACCGGTCGGGCCGGGCGCCGGCCCGCACGAGCGCCGAAGAGGCGCGAAAAGGAGTTGCCGCCGCCGCGGGGTAATCGTGGTTCGTGCTCGTCCTGCCGCTGTAGAACGCTCCGACGAATCAACCCGATCGATGAGGTTACCGTGCTCTCCACTCAATCTAAGGGGGTGTGCACGTGGAGAAGCTTCGGACGCCATTGCAGGTTACCGCTGTATACGTCTTGTTGGTTGGGCTTTCCACACTGGCGCCGAGTGTCGTGCGCGCGGTCTTCGGCTACGATGTCAAGGATGCAGGCGTCCTCTTAGTCCTGTCGGCGACGTTCCTCGGCTTTGGGGTGGTCCTCTGGACCATCGCGGGCGACGTCGGCAAGCACGGTGGCCTTGCCACGTCGGTGGTCATCGCGCTCGTGCTGGCCATTTTGTTCCTACTGTGGGGCTGGATCGGCGGCATGTTTACGGTGAGGAACGTTGGCATCCCGCTCGTCATCGACATCATCCTGGTCCTTTGGATCTGGTCGGCGAAACCGAAGTCCTGAGACGGGTCTTCAAGAAATAAGACGAAGACCCCGCCAACCGGCGCTGGGATTCTCCGGAGCGGTCGCCGGGCCAGGAAAGCCGGCGTCCGTTACAGGCTCTGGCGGGTCAGGTAATCTAGTCCGCGGGTGGTGATCGTTGCCCGCTTGGCTCCGTTGGTCTGCTTGTTCCACGCCACCAACGCGTAGTCGGCGCAGTAGAGCAGGTGGCGATCCACCACGTCCTTCTCCAGGCCGAGGGTCTTGGCCAGCGTCGCGCTGTCGGCGCCTTGTGGCTCGTCTCGCAGTGAGGCCAGTACGCGGTTCCGGTCGTTGTCCAGGGGCATCGAGGCCCTCCCTCTCCCAGCCGCGCCTATGCGTGTTCCTGACACTATACGCTCACCAGAGGGCATTGGCAAGGAAGTTTTGTGAAACTCCAAAACAGGCGAATCGTGATCGCTGCCAGCCAGGACATCTATGCGAGCAAGCCACCGATAATCGCTCCAAGAAGGAGCGGACCCACGTGCAGCAGCAGGACGGCGGATACGCCCAGGCCAATAATGGCGCCTAACAAGGGGATGCCCGTGAGCGCCGATCCCAAGAGAGTTAATGCGAGGCCGGTGACCACCACGGGCAGGAACACCGCGAGGAGGGCCGCGCCGACGCTCCCGGATTTCTTCCCGCCCACGACACCGGCGATGAACGGCCCGACCGCCGGCAGCCAAAAGAGAAGGAGCGAGATGAGGAACATCCAGGTCATGCCGCTGGTGACACTGCCGCGCCGCTGAGGATCGGCCATAGGTTAACGTTACTATTTCGCGATGTGGTTGTGCTGGTTATACAATCGCCAGTAAACGCTCTGTCGGGGGTGACCGATGGAACGGCTTCAGCGAAACGCCGGCACCGCGGGCATCATCACGGCGGTCTGTCTCGCCATCCTGTTCATTCTCCTTATCGGCAGCGGTCTGGACCCGCAGGCGGCGCAAGATCCCGCCAAAGCTTTGCCTCTTATGGGGCAAAAAGCCGGCCTCTTCGGGGCGATCGGCATCCTTGGCCTGCTGGCCTCAGGGTTTGGGATAATCTTTACGCTCGGTCTCTTCTTGCGCCTCCGCGAGAAAGCGCCGACGCGTGCCGCCGCCAACCTGGGCCTCGCGTTCATGGGCCTCACCCTCCACGGGCTCGGCGCGGCCCTGCTCTGGCAAGGCGGGCAGATGTTGGTCGCCCTCGCCGCCAAAGACCAGACCGCGGCCGGGCACGCGTGGATCGCGTTGGGAGCGCTCAACCAGAGCGCGATGGCGGCCGCTAACGGCTTCACCGGCGCCGCGGTGTTCGCCGCCGGTTGGGCGATCGTGGACACCGGCGTAATGAACAAGACCCTCGGGTGGGTGGCGGTGATTGCCGGGATCGCCGCCGCGCTTCAGGTGTTCAGCCAGCAAACGGCGCTGATGGGCCTGGGTTTTGTGCTCGTGATCATCTGGCTGGCCTGGGGCGGCGCGCAGCTGCGGCGGTCGCCAGCGTAGGCGCTTCGTGAGCCGGCGCCTTCGCGACGAAGACATCCAGCGGTTTCTCGCGACCAGGGAAGTCGCAGTGCTCTCGACGGTTCAAACGGACGGCTCGCCGCTCGCGATGCCGGTATGGTTTGTCCACGACCGCGAGGCGCTGACGATGATCAGCGAAGCCAATACGCAGAAGGTCCGCAACATCCGCCGCGATCCCCGCGTCTGCGTCGTCGCTGAATCGGGGTCGCGCGCGGACGCGCGGGCGGTGATGATCGGCGGGCGCGCGGAGTTCGTTCCGGAGTCGCCGGCGCGACTCGCGCTCGTCCGGGCGCTGCTCGACAAATATAGTCCCAATCTCGGACGCCGGTGGGGCGGCGACGCGATGCCCGTGGACCGCGTCATGTTCCGGGTCGTGCCGGCGTGGGTGCGGACGTTTGGGATGTGACCCGAACGCCTTTTGACAGCAGAATGCCTCGCCTATATCATGGAAGGTGCCTTCACGGCGGGCGGTTAGCTCAGGGGTAGAGCGCATCCTTCACACGGATGAGGCCGCAGGTTCAAGACCTGCACCGCCCACCATGCACCCCGTTGCACCGGATTGCACGAGATTGTCAGAACCCGCGTCATCACTGGGTTTCAGCCATTCCGGCGATTGCACCGCGTGACCTGTGTTTTCATTCTGTAGAGCGCCGTACAAGTGCAATTTGAGTGCACCCGCGGCGCCCTGCGGGAAGACCAAGTCATCGATCCATTCCACCGGCCGCGCGGGTAGACGGTCCATCAGATGTCCGTAGGTATCGAGGGTGAACGCGGCGCTGTGGTGCCCCATCTGCGCGCAGATGTACTTCGGATGCTTGCCGGCCATGATCAGCAGGCTTGCGAAGGTGTGCCGGAGATCGTGGAAGCGGATCCGTCCAATGCCGGCCCGCTTGATCGTCGCGTGGAACGCTCGTGCCAGCACCGACGGCGGCATTGGGCCGCCGCGCTCGCCCGAGAAGACGAGCGCGGCGGCGGCCGACGACTTCTGCAGTTCCAGCAGCGTCCGCCTAACACTGGGCACCATATCGACCGTCCGGACGCTGCGCTCGGACTTTGGGGATCCGAGGCGCCGCGTCCGGTCGTTGTAGGAGCACGTCAGCTCGATTTTGTTGGTCGTGAAGTTTGGGCGATTCTGACTGTCCCATGCCAATGCCTGGAGCTCGCCGAGTCGGAGGCCCGTGAACACGGCCGTGAGAAATAGTGGGCGCCACGTATCGTCGGCGGCGACGAGGAACCTCTGAATCTCGGCTACTGTCCAGAGAGTGGCCTCGCGATGCGGTATAGCCGCTTTCTTGATCTGCTTGGCCGGGTTCGCCGGAATGCGACCCCACGAAACCGCGGCTTCAAGGATCTCTTTCAGAAGCACTAGGCC
>DASYXS010000061.1:0-4462 GCA_035934535.1 bacterium | reverse complement strand
TCCAGAAAAACGTTGAGCCGGACGCACGTCGCGGCGCGCCGGATCGCATACCATCTCCCGACCGCGGCTGCGCGAATCTCGGCGGGATGGTGACTCGAACGCGCTTCTACGCGCCGGGGGCGATTCCTGGGCGGGGGCGCGGGCGGGCCGCGCGGCTGCTCTTTATAGGAAGGGACACGCCCGTCCGGGTGCTAAGTAATCGGTTCGTGGTTTGACATGCCGGGGCGCCACCGTCCATAATAAAACGGTTGTGTACCATGAGCCCAACGCATATTGCCCGGCCGCGGCGGAGGAGTTGACGGAATGGCTCTGACGCTGATTGTGGCCAACCTCCGGTCCGGCGGCGGACGCGCGCGCGACGCGCTGCCGCTCGTCACGAACGCGCTTCGGCGCGCCGGCCGCGAGTACGACCTCATCGTGACCCCGAACGCCGACTCGACGGCGTCGCTGCTCGCGGCGGCGCTGCGGTCCGGCGAAGCGGACGTCGACCAGGTCGTGGCGCTCGGCGGCGACGGCACGATCAACGGCGCCGTGAACGGCCTCGTGTCGAGCGGCGCCGACGTCCCGCTCGGGATCGTCGCCTGCGGCACCGGCAACGAGACGGTCCGCTCGCTCGGCCTCCCGAAGAACGCCCGCACGGCGATCCAGACGCTGCTCCGCGGGCGCGTATGCCCGATCGACGTGGGCGTCGTGAACGGGAGATATTTCCTCAACACCTTCGGGCTCGGCGCGGACGTCGAAGTGGTCAAGATGACGAACACGCTGCGCTCGCGCTACCGCTTCGCCCGCAACCGCTCCGTGTATTACGTCGCCGCGCTCATGCTGCTGTCGTCCGGTTTCGAACCGTTCGGCGTGGACGTGGAGGCCGGCGAGCGCTCCTTCAGCGGGCGCGCGCTCATGATCGCGGTCGCCAACGGCCGCATCTACGGCGAACGCCTCTTGGCGCTGCCGTCGCCGAGCCTCACCGACGGGCTCCTGGACGTGTACCTCCTGCAAGAACTCGCGACGCGCAGATTTCGCAAGACCGCGCGCCTCCTGCGGCGGCTGCCCGTGCCGGAGCTGAGCGTGCAGCGCTGCTCCCAGGTTACGATCCATCTCGACCAGCGCCGCGAAGCGCAGGTCGACGGCAGCCTGGCGGGAGCGGCGAGCAGCTTCGCGCTGTCGCTGCTGCCGGCGCGCCTCTCGGTGATCCACCCCGCCCCGCCGGCGCTCGTCGCCACGCCCGTCTTCACCACCGTGCCGGCCGGGAGCCTGGCAGGGCGCGCGTAGGGGCCGGATGCGGCTCGCAATCCTGTCCTGCAACTACGGCGGGGGACACAAGCGCGTGGCGGAGACCGTCGCGGCCGAGTGGAGCGCCCGCACCGGCGGCCGCGCCGAGATCGTCGACTACTTCGCCCGCTTCGTCCACCCGGTCTTCGACGCGCTGACCAAGTTCTCGTACATCCAGAGCGTGCGCCGCGCGCCGGGGCTCTACGGCCTGTTCTACCGGCTCACCGGCGAGATCCGGCCCGACTCCGCGACGCAGAAGTTCATCAACCGGATGGGCATGGACCGGCTCGAGCGCTACCTCGCCGAGGAGTCGCCGGACGCCGTCTGCTGCGTGCACTGCACGCCGGCGGGCACGATGTCCGACCTGCGGCTCGCCGGGCGCAGCACGGTCCCCTGCCTTACGGTGATCACGGACTACGTCACCCACAGCCAGTGGATCCATCCCGCGGTCGATCGCTACTGCGTACCCAACGACACGGTGCGCGACGGCCTGGCCGCCCGCGGCATCCCGGCCGAGCGCATCGTCGTCTCCGGCCTGCCGGTCGAGCGCAAATTCTTGAAAGAGCTCGACCGCGGCGCCCTGCGGCGGCAGTACGGCCTGCGGCCGGACGTGCCGGTGGTCCTCGTGATGGCCGGCGCCTACGCGATGCTCGGCGGCGTCCTCGACGTGACGCGGGCACTCGCGCAGTTTGCGCGGCCGATCCAGGTGCTCGTGGTGTGCGGCTACGACCGGCGCCTCGAAGACCAGGTGCGGGCCCGCGCGGCCGGCTCGCCGCACCCGTTCCATGTCGTCGGCTACGTGGATACGGTGGAAGAGCTGATGACCATGAGCGACGTCCTCGTGACCAAGGCCGGCGGCGTCACGGTCAGCGAGGCGCTGGTGAAGGGGCTGCCGATGCTGATCTACCGCCCGATTCCCGGCCAGGAAGAGGGCAACACCCGCTTCCTGCTGGCGCACGGCGTGGCGCTCGCGCCGCGCACTCCCGCGCAGCTCGTGGCGCACCTGGACCAGCTGCTCGGCGATCCCGCCCGGCTCGCCGCCATGGCCGAGGCCGCCGGGTCCCTTGGACGGCCCGACGCCGCGGAAGTCGTCACCGCCGAACTCGCCGGCCTGCCGTCGCTCCAGGGCGCTCCCGCCGCCACCTCCCTCACCTTACCGCTCCCGGCCCGGTGACCGACCGAAGCGAAACCGGTCTGCTGGCCGTTACCATTGCGCTCGTCGAACTCGTTCACGGCGCGCTCTTGTTCGTGCTGCTTCCCACCATGCTCACCGTCCGGTTCGGATGGGCGATGGGCACCACGGGCGCGGCCGTCTCGACGTACTTCTTCACCGAAGTCGCGCTCAAGCTGCTGGCCGGCTGGATGGTCGACCGGATCGGGACCCGCAAGATGCTGCTGTGGGGCTTCTGGATCTACGCCGCGGCGTTTGCGTGGCTCATCTTCGCCACCCACACCTGGGAGATCTTCGCGGCGCTCGCGGCGATGGGCGCCGGCGCCTCGCCACTGTGGCCGGCGGCGCTGACGCGCCTCACCCGGGGCGCCGCGCCGAAGGTGGGGGGGAAGCTCGGCCGGATCTTCTCAACATGGTTTCTCGGCGGCGGGTTCGGCATCGGCGTCGCGACGCTCGTCAGCCGCGCGCAGCACCCGATTTCGCTCCGGCTGTTCATCGTGCCGCTCCTCGTCGCCGCGCTGCTCGCGCAGCGCATCCGGCCGGAGCCCGCCGAGATCCATCCGGCCTCCCGCCCCGCGCCCGGACGCGCGCTCCGGGAGATGCTGCGGTCGCTCGTCATGCTCGCGGCCAGCCTCGTGCCGCAGATCATCGCCGCGGGCGTCCTGATCCCGATCGTCGTCCCGTATCTCGAATTCTTCCGCGGCCTCGACGAGCGGCAGCTGCTGATGCTGCTCCTCCTCGGGCCCGGGATGGGGCTCGCGCTCATGACGCACGCCGGCCATCTCGGCGATCGCCTCGGCTGGCGGCGGACGTACGCGATCGCCCTCGGCAGCATCGCCGTGCTGCTGCTGCTCATCCCCTTCTGCGGCTCGTCGCTGTGGCTGCTCGCGCTCGACTTCGCCGGGATCGGCGTCGGCTACGCGTTCGTGCTGCCGGCCTGGAACAGCATCCTGGTGCGCCTCCTGCCCCAAGATGTCCGCGGCGCGGGACTCGGCTTCGCGATGACGATCGAAGGGATGGGCGGCGTCGTCGGCCCGTTGATCGGGGGCTTCTTATGGCAGTGGACCAACCAGTCGTCGCCGTTCTATTTGAGCGGCGTCCTGCTGCTGCTCGCCGCGGGCGCCTCCACACGATGGCGCGTCGACCCCGCCGAAGCGTAGCGGAGGCCGAGGTCGCCGGGTGACCCGTGGCCTGCGCGCGCGACTGCTTACCGCGGCCGGACTGCTCGCAGCACCGGTCACCTACACGCTCGGCGCGCAATTCGTCTCCGGGACGCTCGAGCGCGGCGTCGTGAAGCGCGGCCCGCGCCGCCGGCAGGTGGCGCTCACGTTCGACGACGGCCCCGATCCAACGCACACGCCGCGCATCCTCGACGCCCTCGGTGCGGCGGACGTGCGGGCGGCGTTCTTCCTCGTCGGCCGCCACGTCGAAGCAGCCCCCGACATCGCCCGCGCGATCGCCTCCGGCGGCCACGACCTCGGCAACCACACCTACAGCCACCGCCACTTCTGGACGCTGCCGCCCGGTGCATCGCGGGACGAAGTCGACCGGGGGGCCTGGGCGATCGCCGACGCCACGGGACAGACGCCGCGGTACTTTCGCCCGCCGTGGGGTACCTTCAACTGGGCCGCGTACGCGCACGCGGGACAGATCGGTGAAACCCGGGTGCTGTGGTCGGTGCGTCCGGAAGGGTGGCTCGCGCCGGCGCCGGCCGTCCGGATGACGGCGTGCGTCGTCGGACGTGCGCACCCCGGCGCGATCGTCGACCTGCACGATCGCGGCGGCCATCCGTCGACGCCCGCGGAGACCTGCGCGGCGCTGCCGGACATGATCGCGGGGCTGAGAGACCGCGGCTTCGAGGTGGTGCCGCTCCGGGAGCTGCTGGCCGCCGAACCGTGACCGCGGCCGCGCTGGGGCTGGTGCTCGCCGGCGCGTTCATCCATGCGCTGTGGAATCTGATCGCCAAGCGCGTGCAGGCCGGCGCGGCGTTCGTGTGCCTGTTCTCGCTCGTCGCGGTGTGCG